>DASQEB010000064.1:0-19284 GCA_035633875.1 Thermoanaerobaculia bacterium | reverse complement strand
GATCCGGCCCCCCGGTTCGCGGATTGTCGCTCTCGCAAGAGTACCCAACCGTCCCGATGGGACAAGGAGGTTTGCGTGAGGAACAAAGGCATCTTCGCAGCGTTCGTCGTCATGGTCCTGTGCGGTCTCTCCCCCCTGGTCGCGGCTCCTATGATCGAGCGGGGTATCGACGTCTTCACCACCACCGCCAACGGCAAGACCTTCTACGACTTCGCCGCCAATCCCATCCCCGCCGGGTTCTTCTGCAAGGGCTCCACAGCTTTCACCGGCCGCGTGGCCCTGAAGGGCCTGCCCTTGGAGACCGAGATCCCGGGGCAACTCCTGGGTTCCGACACGGTCGTCGAGCGTCTCGATGATGCCGCCTTTGACGAGAACGGCGTTGCCAGGACGCGCGTCAGGTTCCGCGCTCTGTCGCTGGTGAGCATCGTCCCCATCAAGACCTCCTGCGGCGCCTTCCATCTCTACATTACCCTCGATGGACCGCAGCGTGCGACGCCGATGCGCATCTATCGTACCCACGAGCAAGGCGGAACCTTCCTCGCACCTCTTACTGCCGCCGTGCGGATGACCTTCGTTCCTGTGAAGGGCAGGAGTTCGCGCAGGCTGGTGCTCACGGGAAGCGTCAACTTCCCCGGCCATGACATCCCGTGGAGCTTGGAGAGCAATCCGGCCGTGAACATGAAGCGGATTCCGCCTGTCGTTGTCGATACCAACGGCGACCTGGTTCCTGACAGCCTGCTGTCCGGTACTTCGAACTTCGCACCGGGATGGTCGCCTCGCGGCGATGTGGTGCCCAAGGCGGGGTGTAGGCTCTGTCAGCCGGAGACGTGCCATTCCTACAGCGGCGAGCAGCACTGCACAGGGCCGGTCTACGCATGCGACGGCATGCCGTGTCCGGATATACAGTAGCAGCCGCGACCGATCTAGGATAAAAATTAAATAGTTAGGCCAGGGGCTTGCTCGCCGGAGGGAGCCCTTGGCCGAGCCGGATCCGGCTTCCCGCCCCGCAAGAAGAAGGCCCAGCTTCTGCAACACCCTCCGCCGTCATCTGAGGGGTTTTATCCCCTCTCCGCGTTCTTTCGCCCGGGGAAACGTCCCCGTGGCGAGAACGCAGGAAGAAGCAACAACAGGAGGTTTCACCTTGAAGAAGTTCGACGCAATCTTCATCGGCAGCGGTCACAACGCGCTCATCACGGCCGCATATCTGGCCCGCGCGGGCTGGAGCGTGCTCGTGCTGGAAAAGAACGATCGTCCGGGCGGGCTCGTGCGGACGGAGGAATTGACCCTCCCCGGGTTCAGGCACGACACGTACTCGAGCGCGCATCCGCTGTTCGCCACCTCGCAGGCGTACGCCGACCTCGGCTCGGAGTTGGCCGAGCGGGGCCTGCGTTATCTCAATACGGATCTGCCCACGGGCGTCTCCCTGCCCGACGGCACGACCGCGGTCTTCTCTCGCGACATGGGGGCCACCGTCGCCGAGCTGGAGCGGCTGGCCCCCGGGGATGGGACGACCTTCGCCCGGATGATGGAGGCGTTCGGCGCCCACGCGCAGCACATCTTCCCCCTCTTCGGCCTGGACCTGTCCTCGCCCGCGGCGCGGCCGTTCCTCCGGGCCCTGATGGTCAACAGCGCCGGGAGCGGCCCCTCGCCGTTTGCCTCGGAGTTCCTGCTGACGGCGCGGGACGTCCTGGCGCGGTTCAAGTCTCCCGTGTTCCCCGCTCTCGCGGCTCCGTGGGTTCTGCACCTCGGGCGCACGCCGGAGGGGGCGAACAGCGGACCGTGGGTGCCGCTGACCCTGATGGCCCTGATGGGAGGCGGGATGGCGCTGCCCGAGGGCGGCAGCGAGAAGCTCGCCCAGGCCCTTGCCCGCTTGATCGAGGACCACGGCGGGGTCATCGAGACGTGCCGCGGGGTGGAGCGCATCCTCGTGAAGGACGGCCTCGCCGCGGGCGTGCGGACCGAGGATGGAAAGGAATACCGCGCCGAGCAGGCGGTGGTGGCCTCGGTCAACCCGGACCAGCTCTACCTCCGCCTTCTGGCGGAGACGGACGTGCCGCCGCCCCTCCGGCGCGAGGCCGAGGGCTACCGTTACGGCCGCGGCTGCGTCCAGATCCAGCTCGCTCTGTCGGAGCGCCCGCGCTGGGCGGACGAGCGGTTCGACCGCGTGGGCCAGCCGCACCTGACCACGGGTCTCGACGGCCTTTCAGCCCACGTCAACCAGGCGATCCGGGGTCTGCTGCCGGCCGAGCCCACGATCTCCTACGATTGCCCGACCAACCTCGACCCGTCCCGCGCTCCCGAGGGCAAGGCGATCCTGCGCCTCCAGATCCTGGAGATCCCCAACCGGCCGGTGGGGGATGCCGCGGGGACCATCGACGTGGGGGACGGCACCTGGACCGAAGACCTGAAGCGCCGCTTCGCCGACCGGATCATCCAGATCGTCGGTCGTCACGTGCCCAACGTGCCGGGCGGCATCCTGGGGATGCACATCATCAGCCCCGGCGACCTCGCCCGCTTCAGCCCCAACCAGGGTCCGGGCGACCCGTACGGCGGGTCGCACGACATCGCCCAGAGCTATCTTTTCCGGCCGCTTCCGAGCCAGCCGAGCCATCGCACGGCGGTGCCGAACCTCTACATGGTCGGCGCAGCCACCTGGCCCGGCCACGGCGTCAATGGCGGCTCAGGCTACATCGTCGCGCAAGAGCTCCTGAGCCAGGGTGAGCCCGTGGGCGCCGGTGCTGCTGGTAGATCGACTTCGCACCTGCAAGGAGAGGGAACGTGAAACGTCTGTTGATCCTCTGGGCGGAGCGCTGCTCCCGGCGCCCGCCCTCCTCTTCAGGGCGGGCTGCACCACCGGGCTGCCGCCCGTGGTGAGCGCGTCGGCGCCGTAGCCTCGCCGGGCTATCTCATTCCAGCGAGGGCCGGCTCGGAACCCGCTGCAAAGAAGTCTGAGCAGCTCCCGGCTCGTCAGAAGCCGCTTCATACGGAATTTAGCGGCTTCCGCAACGACAAAAGCCGCTGAAGATGGCCTGAAAGCTACGACAGGGAGTTTTTAGCGGCTTCCTGCTCGTCAGAAGCTGCTTCAGGCAGTTTTTAGCGACCTCCGCCACGGCAGAAGCGGCAAAAATGGGCCGAGAAGCTGCTTCAAGAGGTCTTTAGCGGCTTTCAGCCTGCCCGAAGCCACTTCCCGAAGTCTTTCGCGGCTTGTGCTTCCTTGTTGGCGCTGAGGTCTGGGAGCCGTCGCCCTCTTCCTTCAGATGTCGGTCGAGCCATCGCAGGGTCGGCTCCCAGGCCGTCCGCGCCTGCTCGCGGTCCATCCAGTTGAACACGTGCCTGGCATTCGGGACGACGACGAGCTCCACCTCCCGGCCAAGCTCTTTCAGCTTCGCCGCGAGGCGCTCCGACTCGCCGAGCGGCGCGGTCGTGTCCCGGTCGCCGTGGACGAGGAGCACCGGCGCCCGGATCGCCTCGGCCTGCCGCATCGCCGAGGCGCGGCCCAGGATCTCGTCCAGCTCCTCGGCGCTCTTCACTCCGGTCTGCTTCCGGAACGACCGCCGGATGAGACGGAATACGAAGCGCCGACCGGCATTTCCTTTGCTGGCTTCCCGGAGCCACGTCGAGAAATCCGTCACCGGGTAATAGGCCACGACCGCCCGGATCTGCCCGGTGTAGGCCGCGATGAGCAGGCTGTACACCCCGCCCTGGGAAAACCCGAGTGCTCCGATCCGTTCCGGGTCCACGTCCGGCCGGCGGCGGACGAGGTCCAGGAGCGCTCGAGGATCGTCCGGGTCCTGCCAGGTGAAGAGCGGTTCCCGGATGACGCCGTTGGCCATCCGCTTGTAATCCGCCGCCACCGCGAGATACCCCGCCGCCGCCAGCTCCCGGATCACCCCCCGCATCTCCCGCGCCTCATGGTTGGCCTCCGGGTGGACCAGGACGGCTGGGAAAGGGCCCGGGCCTTCCGGTTTCGCCCACTGGAGACGTAGGAGGAGCCTGCCGCGGAGGACCTGCTCGCTCCAGGTGGTGATGCCGGGAGGGTTCTTCCTGGGATGGTAGATGGTGTGGTTGGCGCAGCCAGCGAGAAGGATTGAGAGGCAGGCGAGGAGGAGGGCGATCCCGGATTCCGGCAGCCCTCGTGAGGGGGAACGCCGCGTCATCATGGAGGCATCATAGCGGGCCTTGGCGAGAGCCCTTCAGCCGTTCCAACTCGGCTCTGGCCTTGGTGAGCTCCGCTCGCGTCTCCTCGGGGGTCAACAGCCGCTCGCCGGTCTCCGCGTCGATCAGCTCGATCGTCCGACCCTCAGGAGAGAGGCCGAACCAGAGCCCAGTGGTCAGGGAGAGGACGCGGCCTTCGGCATCGGGCTCGATGGGCTGGTACCGTCCGGTTGCGTCCAGGCGGTAGCCGATCATCGGCCCGTGGGGTGGGATGCCTGGATAAGGTGGGTCGACAACCAGGTACTCCGGTACCCTTGCTCGCTCGTAGATAACGACCTTCTCAATGTGGTCCTTGTGGCGGGCTTCGGGATCATTGGAGACCACCTCGACGACGAGGCAAGGACGAGTCTCCTCATTTCGTACGTTGAAGCTCCTTCGATACCTGTCCGGATCAAGGACGTCCGGGATCACGGCAAGGTCGGGAGCTGGCTCGGAGCTGGCTTCGGCGCGCGAACTTCCTTGATACGAGGACAGGTCCGGACATCGAAACACCCTTCCGGAGAGGAGAGGGGGGGTGTGCTACGCTGCCGGCTCCATGAAGCTGGGAGCGGTCCCCGAGAACCTCTTCGACCTCCTGCTGTTGAGGACGAATCTCGCGCCGCGGCCCATGCTGGACACCCACCTGGCCATGCTCCTGGCCCGCGCGGTGCTGGAGGGCTCCCGGCTCGGCCTCTTCACCGCCCTGGCGGATGGCGCCCTTCCCGCAGGAGAGGCCGCCGCCCGGTGCGGCACCGATCCCGCGGCCACCCGCAAGCTCCTGGACGCTCTTGCGGGCGCGGGCTATCTGCGGCGGGAGGGCGACCGCTACGCGCTGGAGCCGGTGGCGCGGAAGTGGCTCACTCCCGGGTCCGCACACTCGATGCACGACATGATGCTCTGGCAGCTCCGGGTGTGGGACCAGATCGCCGGGACGGGGGAGTACATCCGCACCGGCCGGCCGGTCGATTTCCACGCCACCCTGGAGCCGGAGTCCTGGGGCGCCTACCAGCGGGCCATGCGGGACATGGCGCGGACCCTGGTGCCGGAGGTGGCCCGGCGGACGCCCCTGCCCCGGGGGGCCCGCAACCTGCTCGACATCGGAGGCTCCCACGGTCTCTTTTCGGCTGCCCTCTGCCGTCGGCATCCGGGTCTCCGGGCCGTGATCCTCGACCTGCCCGAAGCGGTGGAGGAGGCGGCGCCGCTTCTCGCCGCCGAGGGGCTCGGCGACCGGGTGGTCCACCGCGCTGGCGACGCCCTGAAGGACGACCTCGGCGCCGAGTCCTGGGACGTTGTCTTCATTGCCAGCCTCGTCCACCACTTCGACGAGGCCACCAACCGCGAGCTCGCCCGGCAGGCGGCCCGCGCCTTGCGGCCCGGAGGGGTCTACGTCATCCAGGATTTCGTCCGTCCCCATTCCCCGGGCGACGCCGGACAGATCGGAGCGCTGCTGGATCTCTACTTCGCCGTGACGAGCGAGGCGGGGACCTGGTCCTTCGAGGAGATGGCGGACTGGCAGCGCGAGGCGGGGCTCGCGCCGAAGAAGCCGGTGCGCTTCGTGACGTCACCGGGGACGGGGCAGCAGGCGGCGGTGAAGCCCTCGATCTGAAGTCGTGATAGGAGACACATGTTATGTCGAAGCTTCTTGTTTCCACCTTTTTTCTCCTCGCCCTGCCGGCCGTCGCCCAGCCGTACACCGTCACCTTCACGATCGACATGAGCCAACCGATCGCCCAGGGCTGGTTCGATCCGGCCACCGAGACGGTCGGGGTTCGGGGCGCGCAGGCGCCCCTCTCGTTGGGGGAAACGCTTCCGGCGGCACGGGTGGGGGAGAGCAGCCTTTTTCGGGTGACCGTGACCTTCCCCGAGAGACCTTTCGGCAACCAGCCGGTGCTGTACAGGTTCAAGGTGGACGGAAGGGACGACCCCAACCGCGGCTGGGAGGAGAACGGCTACCGGATCGTGGTGCTCTCCGGGGAAACGACGGTGAGCCGGGCCTTCGGCGCACCGGGGCCGCCGTTCCCCGAGACGCTCACGGGCACGATCCGTGTCCACAAGCCCTTCGTCTCGAAGCACCTCGATCGCCCGCGGGAGGTGTTCGTCTGGCTCCCTCCCGGGTATGAGAAGGAGGCGGGACGGCGCTACCCGGTCCTCTACATGCACGACGGCCAGAAGGTCTTCGATGCGGCGGTGACCGGCATCGAGTGGCAGATGGACGAGACCGCGGGCCGGCTCGTGGAGGCAGGGGTGATCGAGCCCCTGATCATCGTCGGGGTCAACAGCACGGCGGACCGGATCGCGGAGTACACACCGTACACCTTCGAGCGGGACAGCAAGGTGGAGGGAGGCAAGGGCCGGCTCTACGGCCGTCTGCTCGTCGAGGAGCTGAAACCGTTCATCGACAGCACGTATCGCACCCTGCCGGATGCTGCCCACACCGGCCTGGGAGGCGCCTCTCTCGGCGGCCTTATCACCCTGGACCTGGGGCTCCGTTTCCCGGAGGTCTTCGGGAAGTTGATCATCGCCTCCCCAGGAGTCTGGTGGAGGGATGGGGCGATCCTCAAGGACGTGGCGAACCTTCCCCGCAAGTCCGGCCAGAAGATCTGGCTGGACATTGGGACCAAGGAACACGATCGCCTGATCACCGGCGTGCGGGAGCTCCGCGACATCCTGGTGGCGAAGGGGTGGAAGGAGGGAAGCGACCTGCGCTACGTGGAGGCGAAGGACGCCGGGCACGACGAGACGGCTTGGGCGGCGCGGGTCGAAGAGATGCTGCGGTTCCTCTTCCCCAGGACGAATCCGGCGGCCTCACCATGACCGGCGAGCACCGGCGGGACATCCACCCCGGCCTCGAGGTGGAGATCGTCCAGAAGCAGGACCAGCGCACGGGCAGGAGGACCCGCGGGATCGTCCAGGACATCCTCACCAGCTCACCCCATCATCCCCACGGCATCAAGGTCCGGCTGCGCGGCGGCGAGGTGGGGAGGGTCAAGGTGATCCTCAGGCCGGAGCCTGCAAAGGGAGAGTAGGGGGAGCTCTGCATCTGCGAGATGCGCCCTCACTCTGGACTGCCCACCCGCGATTGGTACTAAGATGCGCCGCGTGCAAGGCAAGATCTTCGGGTGGTCTTCGTGGGCGCTTCCCTCCGATTGGACGCCGTGGGGCGACCGTCCGTCTCTCTACGAGTACATCCAGGCGCACGTCGAGCCGGGGAGGCAGGGGCTGACCGAGGGAGGCGAGACGCTCCCGGACGAGGACGAGGACGTGAAGGGCATCCACTGGGCGGCGGGAGCGTTCGACGGCGCCTTCGGCCATCACGGCGGCGGCGCGTCGGAGGCGGACACCGCGCAGGAGATCCTCGCGGCCCTGCGGGCGGTCCTCGCCAAGGCCAGCCGGCAGAACCTCGAAAGGCTTTATCCGCTGCTCGCGGAGAACAGCGCCCTCGAGTACGTGGACCCTCTGCTCGAAGGGATCGCTGCCGATTCGGAGCTGGACCCGGAGAGGCTGCGCGCGGTCGCCCGATGGATCGCCACCCGAGGGGCCGATCGGAACGCCGTGAAGGCGGCCATGGCCTTGCTGGGGCTCTTCCCGGGAGAGGAGGACCGCGGGCTGCTGCTGACGCTCGGCCGCCACGAGGAGCTCACCCTCTACGCCGCCGTCGCCCTCGCGAACGCGCTCCCGGCGCCGGACGAGACGCTGTGGGAGCTCGGGCGCAACGTCCAGGGGTGGGGGAGGATCCAGGTGGTGGAGCGGCTGGCGAAGACGCGGGACCCGCGCATCCGGCGGTGGCTCCTGGTCGAGGGCTACCGCAACTCGGTGATGGTGGAGTACACCGCCGCGATCTGCGCCCGGGCCGGGGGCCTGCGCGCCGAGCTCGGGACGGAGGAGCCCGCGGAAGAGGTTCTCGCCTCCGCCGGAGACCTCCTGGTGGCCCTGATCGAGGGCGAGGAGGGCCCCTCGGAAGGGATCGCGAGCTACGAGGATGGTGCGGCGGTCACGGAGCATTTCCTGGAGCACCTTCGCTTCCGAACCCGCGACCTTGATCACTTCCTGGCGGTGGACCGCATCCGGACCTTTCTCATGGAGGAGGAGATCGAATGGGGTGCGCTCGAGCGCTTCGGCTGGACGCCGGAGCACCGGGAGCGCCTGCTGCGGGCCTGCGACGAGATCCTGGCCCGCCCCGGCTGGAAGGATCTGGCGCGCCAGGGGCTCGCGTCCGGGGACAGGGACTGCTTCTTCACCGCGGCCCGCGTTGCCGAAAACCTGGGGCTCGACCCCTGGGAGGAGTACTTTCGCCGGCTCCAGGAGGGCGACTCTGTCTGCTGGTATCACGTCATGAGGACGGACGACCCGGAGCGGATCGACCGTGTCCTCGCTCTCGCGCAGGAGCGGATCCCCCTGCAGGAGATCGCCACCGGTCCGGCAGACGAGCTCGGCCTGGGGCCCGGGTTCGCCGAGCACACCAACCTCGACTGGATCCTCCAGGACCTGCGGCGGTTCCCGGGGCGCGGGTGGCCGCTCCTCCGCGCGGGCCTGCGCAGCCCCGTGGTCCGCAACCGGAACATGGCGCTCCAGGCCCTCGCTGCCTGGGGGAGGGAGCGCTGGGAGCCCGAGACCGAGATGCTTCTGCGCCGTGCCTTGCGGGACGAGCCGGACGAAGGCGTGCGCGAGAGGATCGAAAAGGTCCTGGCGGGCCGGCCGCTGGAAGAGGAGGATTAGCCCCCACCCAGCGGTGAGGAGTCCCAACGCGCCAGCAGGTCGGCCGCATCGTCGTAGACGGCCACGGCCCCTGCGAGGTCCTCATCCCGGAAGCCGCCGCAGCGCAGCGCGATCACTCCCACGTCCATCTTGCCGGCGGCCTGGATGTCGTAGGGCGTATCGCCCAGCATCACGACCTCCCGGGCGGCCAGCCCCGAGCGCTCCAGAGCGGAGCGGACGACGTCGGGGTCCGGCTTGGACCGGCCGGCGTCCGTGGCTGACGTGGCGCTCTCCAGGAGGTCGTTGATCCCGATCGTCTCCAGCGCCTTCTCGACCTCGTCCTCGGGCGAGGAGCTCGCCACCACGAGCGTGAGCCCGTTGTCCCGCATCCTTTCGAGGAGCTGTCGGACCTGGGGGAAGGGCCGGAGGTGGGGGAAGTAGCGGCTCTTGTAGATCTCTCCCCGCCGTTCGCTGATCCTCTTGCCCTCCTCGCTCTCTTTGTCGATCCCCACGGCAGCCGGGAGCAGGTTGTCCCCTCCCATTCCCACCAGGGGCCAGATGTCGTCTTCGGCCACGTCATGACCGTGCTCGGTCAGGGCCTCGACCCAGGCGCGGACGTGGGCGGCGTTGCTGTCGAGGAGGGTGCCGTCGATATCCAGGATGACGCCCCGATAGCTGTTTCCGTTGCGATCTAAAATCTCTTCTTTCATGGCCCGTTTTCTGGAGGCAAGAGGCGTACCAGAGAACGGTTCGATGCGATAACTTTTTATCGGATGCATCTCGCGATGTTTCGATGAGATCGCGCAGAGTCCTTGAAGGTTTGACTTTGGCTTAAATTCGAGATACAGATTCACCCTACAGCGCTGGACGGCTCGCACCGCCTCGCGAGCCGGTCGTTGTCCCTCTCCCACAATGACGACTCGAAAGGAGGACACATCGTGCACAGGTTTCGCATCCTCGGGTTGGCCTTCATTCTTCTAAGCTTTGTCGCACTGAGCGGGGCGAGCGCGGAACGCAGGTGCCCCCCGCCGAAAAAAGATGAACCTTGCATCCGGGTGGTGGCGTTCGCGAAAAATCCGGGAAACAACAACTTCTGCTGCTTCTATCCGAATCCGTGTGTGGCTCCCGAGGGCTGGGAGACGTTCCTCACGCTGGAGGAGTGCCAGACAGCTCGCAGGAGGTAGGGGGTTTCCGAGCCTCAGCCGGGATTGATCCCGACGAGCAACATCGACACGGAGAAGACATCATGAGAAAGCTCCGCACTCTCGGTCTGACCCTCATTCTTCTGAGCCTCGTCGGCCTGACGACAGCAAGCGCGCAGCCACCGGCGCGGGTATGCCCGCAGAGGACCTTCCACGGGGCCTGCATCCAGGTGATCACCTTCGCCAGGATCCCGGGACAGATCCGCTGCTGTGAATATCCGAACCCGTGCGTGGTCCCGCCGGGCTTCTAGGTCGTCAGCCCCGAAGAGTGCCCGATCATCGACTAGTCTCCGCTTCGTTCCTGGGCCGGCGGCCGGAGCGCCGCCGGCCCTTCGATCGGTAATCCCCATCTCTGCTACTCTGCCTCCGCCTGAAACCTTCCGCGGAGATCAACGGAGATGGACCGCACCCGCCTCGCCCTTGCCGTCGCTTTCGTTGGAATGACTGTCAGCCTGCCCTCCCCGGCGACCGAGCCGGCGCCGCTGCTGCCCGAAGCCACGGTGCGGGCGATCGCCTCGGAGGTCTCGGGCACGGCAGCCAAGCGCAACCTCCAGGACCTCACGCTGTTCCATCGGATGCGCGGCTCGCGCGGGTTCCGGGCCGCGGCGGAGCGGGTGCGCGACCGGCTGAAGGAGTACGGGCTCTCCGATGTGGAGATTCTGGAGCTGCCGGCGGACGGGACGATCTTCTACGGCACGCAGCGCTCCCGCCCGGCGTGGGACGCCGACTTCGCCGAGCTCTGGGAGCAGCGGCGGGAGGGGGACGGTTGGGTGGATGCGGTGCGGATCGCCTCCTGGGAGGAGCGGCCCATCGTGCTGGCCCAGGACAGCGCGAGCGGCGAGGTCGCGGCCGAACTGGTGGACGTGGGGGCGGGGACGTCGGAGAAGGACTATGAAGGCAAGGACGTGCGCGGCCGGCTCGTGCTCGCGGCGTCCCAGCCCGGCCCGGTCTCGGTCCTGGCCGTGGACCGCTTCGGGGCCGCGGGGATCATCTCCTATGCCCAGAACCAGGTGACGGGGTGGTGGAAGGAGGACGAGACCCTGGTCCGCTGGGGACACCTGAACACCTTCCCGCCGCCGCAGACGTTCGCCTTCATGGTCTCCCTCCAGTCTGCGCGGTCCTGGCAGGAGCGCCTCGCGCGGGGAGAGACGGTGCGGCTCCGCGCCAGCGTCCGGGCCGGCCAGCACCCGGGGGCCTACAGCCTCCCCACGGCGGTGATCCCGGGAGCGGACCGCTCCCAGGAGATCGTCCTCTCCTGCCATCTGGACCACCAGCGACCCGGCGCGAACGACAACGCGAGCGGCTGCTCGGCCATCCTGGAGGTGGCGCGCACCCTGTCGAAGCTGGTCCGGGAGGGGAAGCTCGCACCGCCGCAACGGACGATCCGCTTCGTCTGGCCCCCCGAGATCGAGGGGACGATCGCGCTCCTGAACGCCCGGCCGGACCTCGCGGCCCGAGCCCGCGCCGTGATCCACATGGATATGGTGGGGGGCGACGCGGAGATCACCAAGGCCGTCTTCCACGTGACCCGGTCGCCGAAGAGCCTGCCCACCTTCGTCAACGACGTGGGGGAGGCCTTCGGCCGCTTCGTCAACGAGCAGTCGGACGCCTTTGCCGCCCGCCGCTCCGCGCCCTTCCCGCTGGTGGACCGCGAGGGGGGCAAGCGGGGGCTTCAGGCGGCGATCGTGGACTTCACCGAAGGGAGCGATCACCAGGTCTGGACCGAGGGTTCCTGGCGGGTGCCGGCCCTCTACTTCAACGACTGGCCGGACCGCTACATCCACACGAGCGCGGACGGGGTTGCCAACATCGATGCCACCAAGCTCCTCCGCGCCGCCTTCCTGGGGGCCGCGAGCGCGTACTACCTGGCGGACCTGGACGCCGCGAGCGTGCCGGCCCTCTGGGAAGTGGTCCGCCGACACTCCCTGGAGCGGATGGCGACGACGCTCGCCCGACGCGACCAGCTCCGGGCCGCCGGCGCGCCGGACGCCGAGGTCGAAAACCTCCTGCGCTTCCACTTCGCCTATGAGGCCGGAGTCCTGGATTCCATTGGCCGCTTCGCCGAGGTCCCGCCCGCGCTCCGCAAGGAGGCGGAGGATTTTCTTCAAGGGCTCCGCACGCTGGTGGGGGAGGTCCCTGCCGCTCCCGCGGGCGCGGCGAGCCCGGATGGTGCGATCGTCTACCGCCGCTCTCCCGAACCCAGGGGGCCCATGGGCGGCTTCGGGTACGACTACTTCGAGGACAAGGCCGGCGCGGCGGGGATCGCGAGACCGGCCCTCCTCGGCCGCCAGCCGCTGTGGGGGGAGGCCTCCTACGCCTACGAGGCGCTCAACCTGGTGGACGGCCGGCGGACGGTGCGGGAGATCCGGGACGCCCTCGCGGCGATCTACGGCCCGCTGCCAGTAGGGGAGGTGGCGGAGTATCTCGGGGCCCTGGAAAGGATCGGAATCCTGCGGCGGTAGCGCGGACCTGTGGAGCCGGCCCCCTCAGGGTGCCGGCATCCTCGCCGGCGCCGTGCCGCTCTCCCGCTCCGCCTCGGCCAGCGCGGGGCCATACTCTCTCCGGAGCAGCGGATTGACCTCCACCGCCTTCCGCAGCGAGGCGAGGGCCTCCCCGGCCCGCTCCCGGCGAGGCTCGGGGGCGGGTTCCCGCCGGGCGGAGAGCAGGAGGAGCATCCCCCTCTCGGCAAGGTAGCGGGCCTCCCCGGCATTGATGGCGAGGGCTTTTCGGATTCGGTTCAGGCCATCCTGAAGGGCGCGAGAGGAGCCTTGTCCTGCTTGGTCCGCACGGTAGCGTTCCACCTGGGCCTGCGTGAAGAACACCTCCGGCTGTTGCGGATTGAGCTCCTCGGCCCGACGAAGCGCGATGCCGGCCTCGCGGAGGGAGGGCTCGGAGTCGCGTCCTCTCCGTAGGGCCTGACGGGCCGCCAGGAGGTCGACGCGCGCCCGTTCCACAAAGACGTCGGCGTCCGTCGGGTTCAGGCGGAGGGCCTCGTCCAGGGAGGCATCGGCCTCCGCGAGTGCCTCCTGTGGGTCCTCTCCCCTTTCGAAGAGGGCCTGGGCGAGGCTCCGGTAGGTGAAGCCCAGGTTGTAGTGGGGGAGGGAGTAGGCCGGCTGGAGCACGGCGGCCCGGCGGTAGCTGACCGCGGCACGTTCCAGGGCCTGGCGCGGGTCGCTCCCCCGGGCCAACAGGTAATCGCCCAAGGTGAGATGGGTGTTCCCCAGACTGTTGTGCACGCGGGCCGAGTTGGGGTTGAGGGAGACCGACCGCTCGAAGGCGGCCGCGGCCTGGCGGAGCGCAGCGGAGGGATCGAGCCCCTGGGTGATCCGGGTTTCGGCCACCCGTGTCCAGGCGATCCCCAGGTTGATGTGGGCGGGGAGGTGGCGCGGGCTGAGCCGGACAGCCTCCTGAAAACTCGCGATGGCCTGCCGCGCCACCGGCCGCGGATCGACGCCCCGGAACTGCTGGCTCTCCACGAGGGTCATGTAGGCCGTGCCGAGGGCGTTGTGGTTCGAGGCCAGATCGGGCTGGAGGTCCACGGCCAGACGGGCTGCCTCGATGCCGCTCTCGATGGCGGGACCGGGGTCCGCGCCCGTTTCCATCTGATGCCGCGCCAGGAGGCGCTGGGCTACGGCGAGACTGTTGTAGGCGCTGCTGTCGCTCGGGTCGAGCGCGAGGGCCCGCCGCGCCAGCCGGATGGCGGTGGCGAGATCCGGCGCCGGGTCGCCTCCCCGGCGCGCCCGCTCCCCGGCCCAGCGCCAATGGATCCGGGACTGCTGGGTCAGGGCCTTGGTCAGCTCGGGGTCCACCCGTAGAACGCGGTCGCAGGCGGCGAGGGCTCCGGCCGCCTCCTCTTCATAGGGGTTGCCCGTGACCATCGCCATCTCGACCATCCGGGCCTGCCGGTCGCAGTCGTCGGCGTACAGGGAGGCGTCGCTCGGGATGCGCTGGAGGAGCCGGCGGTACATCTCTCCCGAGCGCTGGTAGTGGCGGATGGCCTCGTCGTGGCGTCCGGCGTCGGCGGCCTCGTCCCCCTGGGCGGTGTAGACGGCGGCCTCGAGGCGGACCGCTTCATAGAACCATGGCGCCTGGACCAGGGCCCGGCGGGCCAGCTCGACCGCGTCGTCGTAGCGCCCCTCGTAGAAGGCGATGAGGCCCTTCACATAGTCGGAGCCTTCCCCCGCCTCCCGCAGGTAGGAGAGGGCGGGGCTGCGGAAGGTACGGGCGATGTCCTCCCGGACGGCCCGGGTCTCCGCAGTGTTCTGTCCCCGGGGCAAATTCGCCATCGAGCGCTCGTAAGAAAGCCCGAACGCCTGGCCCAGTGCGGCGGCAACCTCCGGGCTCCTCTCTCCAGCGGCCCAGGCCTGCTGGAGGTGCTCCCGGGCCGTCTCCTCCTGATGGAGGGCGAGATATCCCTGTCCCAGAGCTGCGTTGCCCGGCCCTTCGGCCAGGGGACCGAGCCGCTCCATCTCGGCCCTGATCTCTTCCAGTTCCAAGCGAAGCCGACGCTTGTGCCTCGTGATGTTGTGCGGAGGGAGGGCGGCCACGTAGCGCATGCGGGACTGGAGCTCCTGGACCTTGCGGCCGAACCGCTGGGCCAACTCTGCCTTCTCCCGGGCTTCCCACTGGGCCCGCAGGCTGGTGGCTCCGAGGGCGAGCAGGGCGAGCGCCGCGGCGGCGGACACCGCCGTGAGAGCCCTGTTCTTCCGCAGCCTCTTGCCCACGCGGTATCCCCAACCCCCTGGACGCGCCTGGATGGGCTCGCCCTGAAGGAAGCGTTCCAGGTCCTCGGCCAAAGCCCAGGCGGACTCGTAGCGCTGCTCCGGATCCTTCTCCAGACACCGGGCCACGATCGTCTCGACATCCCGAGGGATCGCCGGATCGAGCCGGCGCAGAGGCAGGGCCTCCTCCTGGACGACGGACACCAGGATCTGGGCGACGTTTGTGCCGGTGAACGGCGGCGTGCCCGCCAGGAGCTGGTAGAGGACGACGCCCAGGCTGTAGACGTCGGTTCGCCGGTCAATGGGCCGGCCCTGGGCCTGTTCGGGGGAGATGTAGATCGGGGTGCCGCTGATCATCCCCGACCGGGTGAGGCTCGAATCGCTCATCTCCTGGGCGAGGCCGAAGTCCACGACGTAGGGATGGACGTCGCCGGAGTCGCTCCGGGCGAGGAGGATGTTGCCGGGCTTCAAGTCGCGATGGACGAGGCCCGTGCGGTGGGCGGCGTGGACGGCCCGGGCCACCTCGCGGATCAGCGCCAGCTTCTCGGCGAGGGTCAGCTCCTCGCAGAGCTCGCCGAGGTTACGGCCGTCGATGTATTGCATCGAGATGTAGGGCCGGCCCTCGACCTCTCCCACCTCGTAGACCCGGCAGACGTTGGGGTGGTCCACCCGGGCCTGGGCGCGGGCCTCGCGGAGGAAGCGCTCGATCAGGGCCGGATCGTTGCGGTGGAGGAACTTGAGGGCGACGGCGCGCCCCAGGGTGGGGTCGAAGGCCCGGTAGACCGAGCCCATCCCGCCCGAGCCCAGGAAGAGCTCGATGCGGTACCGCGTCCACTCGGCGAGGAACCGGAGCTCGGGAGGGAGGGAGGCGGGCTCGGACACAGGACCTGGCCTCCGCCGGCCCTGCGGCGGCCGGCGGACCCCCCCTGAGAGATCGGGAGTAAGGTCGTCCGCCGAGAGCTCCGCGCGCAGGGGGGCGAGGTCCGAAGGCGTGAGCAGCCCGGCCTCCAGAACCGCCTCGAGCCATCCCCCTGGAGGGGACTCCCCCTCGGGCAGGTGACCGGCGATGGAGTCGAGGTCCTCCCAGCGCAGGAGTCCCTTCGCGATGGCGAGGCGCAGCAGCCTGCTCTCCGTCTGCGGGTTCATGGTGGTGGGGCCGGGAAAGCCACCACCATTTTATCGTGTCCGGGGGAGGGAAAGGACAGCAGGGACGAACACGGACAGTTACGGACGAACAAGGACAGCAAGGACGAAGCCCACACCGGTTGTGGCCGGGTTTATTGTCCGTGGTGTCCCTGTCAGTCCGTGTTCGTCCGTGTGGCCCCTCAGAACGGCCGATCCCCCGACCCTACCGGCATGGCGAGCCCCGCCAGGAGATTGCGCAGCACCATGGGCTCCACGGGCTTGACGAAGTGGTGGTGGATGCCCGCTTCGTGGGAGCGCCGGCGGTCTTCGGGCTGGCCGTAGCCGGTCATGGCCACGAGGAGGGCGTGGTCGAGGCCCACGTCCTCGCGCAGGTGGCGGGCCACCTGGTAGCCGTCGAGGCCCGGCAGGCCGATGTCGAGGAGCACCACCTCGGGATGCTGGTCTCGGGCGGCGTCGAGGGCGCTCCGGCCGTCGTGGACCACGGTGACCTCGTGGTTCCACAGGCGCAGGAGGGTCGCCAGGCTCTCGGCGGCGTCGATGTTGTCCTCGACCACCAGGACCTTGAGCCCCCGCGAGGGCGCGGCGGCCGTGGCCGGCTGGGGCGCGGGGCTCGCCGCCTCGATCGGCAGACGGGCCGGGAGGTGGACGATGAACTCGCTCCCCTGGCCGAGGCCGGGGCTGTGGGCTTCGACGCTTCCGCCGTGCATCTCGACGAGGCTCCGCACCAGGGTGAGGCCGACGCCGAGTCCCCCCTCGGAACGGGCGAGGGAGCCTTCCGACTGGACGAAGGGCTCGAACACGCGGTCGAGCACGTCCGGCGGAACGCCGATGCCCGTGTCACGGACGCAGACCACGGCCTCTTCTCCCTCCCTCGCCGCCGACACCCAGATCCGGCCGCCGGGCATGGTGTACTTGGCGGCGTTGTCCAGAAGGTTCGAGACGATCTGTTCGAGCCGGGTGGGATCGGCCTCCAGGCGGATCGGCTCGTTGGGGAGATCGAGGGTCAGCTCGTGGGCGCGGCTCTCGATCAGCGGCCGGGTCCCCTCGACCGCCCGCTGCACGGTGGCTCCCAGATCCACCACCTCCTTGCGCAGGCGGATGCTCCCTCGGGTGATGCGGGAGACGTCCAGAAGGTCGTCCACCAGCCGGGCCAGATGCTTGACCTGGCGCTCCACCATCTCCCGGGAGGGCTGGAAGGTGGGATCCACGGTTTCGACCTGGCGCATCAGCTCCACCGCGTTGCGGATCGGGGCGAGAGGGTTGCGCAGCTCGTGGGCCAGCATGGCCAGGAACTGGTCCTTGCGCCGGTCCGCCCCGATCAGCTCCTCGGCGCGGCGCCGCAGCTCGTCCTCCAGCCGCTTCTGCTCGGTGATGTCGAGCTGCGTCCCCCAGACGCGGACGAGCCGGCCGTTCTCCACGATCCCGATCAGGTTGTTCAGGAAGAACTTGGGATTGCCCTCGGCGTCGACCTCGTGGGACTCGGCCCCCATCAGGCGGTAGCCGGACTGGATGAAGCCGCGCAGGTACTTGCGGTTGTGCGGGTCCGAGGAGGGGAGGAATCTCCCCAGGCGGGCTCCGACCATCTCGCTCGGGTCCTCGAGGCCGTACATCCGGGCCATGGTCCGGTTGCCTTCGGCCAGCACGGCGTAGCGGTAGAAGCGGTCGACCTGCTCGTCCTCGGAGAGGTTGATCGGGACCGGCTCCTCCAACTCGAAGCGCCAGATGCCCTCGGAGCTCTGCTCGATGAAGGCGCGGTAGCGCTCCTGGCTCTCCCGCAGCGCCCTTTCCGCCCGCACCCGCTCGGTGACGTCGCGCAGCACGAGGACCGCTCCCGCATAGCCCCCCGACTCGTCCCGGAGGGGCTCCACGGTGGTTTCGATCAGCTTCTCCGCCGGCTCCGCATCGATGAGGAGCGGGCGCTGCGCCACGGTGGCCGGCGAGAGGCCGTCGCTCCTTCCGAGAGGGATCTCCACGGGCCGGCGGCTGTCTTCGTCCAGCAACCGCAGGACGTCCCGGAGGGGACGGTGGCGGGCGGTCTCCGCCGCTTCGCCGGTGAGGCGCTCGGCGGCGGGGTTCATGAAAGTCACCCGTGTCGCGGAATCGGTAGCGATGACTGCGTCGCTGATACTGTCCAGCGAAGCGCGGAGCCAGTCGCGCGGCTCGGGGCTGGTGACGTTCGGCATCGTGAAGATCCTCCCGAAGCGACAGCGCGCAGGAAGGGGTGTATCTTAACTTCCCTTCAGCAGAGAAGACCAATTCCTTCCAGAAGCCACCGCTACAGCAACTACATTTTCTTGCGAGTTGCGCGCCAACTGATCTGCCCGGCCCTCCTCCAGAGGGAGACGCTGGAGATGGAGGAGAGGGGCTCGTCCTCTCCCGGGCGAGGGCAAGCCCTGCCCCGACAGTGGGCTTGAGCTCGCCCGGGAGGTGAGGGGCTTCTAATGCCATGCCCGGGTCTCCAGCCGGGGTGCCTGGAGGACCCGGACGTAGGGGAGGAGCCCCACGGTCTCGTCCCAATATGGCGTGCGGCGGTACCACCAGAGATACCGCGCCCTCGGGTCCGCAGTGAGCTTTTCGTCCTTCTGGGCCGCCTCCCATTCCGCAGCGACCTTCGGATCTTTGAGCATCGTCGCCACGTGGCCTTCGAGCACCCGGGGATCGATGTACTCCTTCTGCTCGAACACGGAGGAGAGAAGCCCCCAGGAGAGCAGAGAGTCGGGCGCCTCCGGCTCCAGGAGCTGGACGGCCACCTCGAAATCCGGCTGGTCCGCGGGGATCCACAGGGCGCCGGCCGGAATCCGGCGGCGTTCCCTCTGCCGGGAGACCTGGGGCTCGACGCGCACCAGGCCCTGGTAGGCGCCCGAGGCGAGCTTGGGATTCGAGACCCGCATCGTTTCCACCTCGATCTCGACGGGAGCCGACAGCTTCTCGACGCGGAGAGCGTGGCCCCGCAGACGCTCCTCGATCTGATGCCAGCCAGGGAGCACCAGGTACCCGCGCGGCCGGGGGACGGCAAGCGCGACCTCCGGACGGTGGTACCAGGGGACCTCGATCTCCCTGACCTCGCCGCTCCGATAGCGGATCTGGGGCTGACCGCTCACCACCGACGGCGCGGTTTCCCAGGCGTAGACCGGGAAGCGGATCGTCTCCGCGGTTTCGCTCTCCCGGAAGCTCACGACCACGTCGGACGGCGGCGCGTCCGGCCGGCCCGCGGCCACCGTGGCGGCCTCGGCCTCGGCCACTGCCTTCATGAGACCGCCCGGGTCCTTCGCCACCTCGGCGAGGAGGGACAGCAGGAAGTCGCGGGTGGCGAGCACCCGCTGGCG
>DASQEB010000063.1:0-13642 GCA_035633875.1 Thermoanaerobaculia bacterium | reverse complement strand
ACTTCATCTTTCTGGACTGTCCGTCCTCCCTCTCCCTGCTCACCCTGAATGCCATCGTGGCCGCCGACACCTTCCTCGTGCCGGTCGTGCCCCAGTTCCTGGCGGTCACCGGGGTGAAAAACCTCGTCTCCAGCGTCGAGCGCATGGCCTGGGATCACGGCTCGCGCATCCGTCCCCTGGGCGTCCTCCTCACCATGGTCGATTACCGCACCCGGGCGGCCCGCCGGACGGTGGACGAGATCCGCGCGGAGCACGGCAACCTCGTCTTCGCCATCGAGATCCGGGTCAACATCCGCCTCGCCGAGGCCCCGGCCTTCGGCCAGACGATCTTCGAGTACGAGCCCGCCTCGACGGGAGCCAAGGCCTACCGGCTCCTCGCCGGAGAGCTCCTGCTGCGGGCGCGGGGAGAAGAGCGGGTGAGAGAGGCGCCGGCGCTGCTGGAGGCGGGGGCGTCCCGCTGACAGCCGCCCCAGGCGACCCCTTCCAGCCGCTTCGAGCGGCTCACAACCTAAAGCCCCCGGCTCTGCCGGGGGATACTTACTCTGCAAATCATCCAGCGGCCTATCGCCTCAGCGGCCGTCACAGGCTCGGGCGCCGTCTACTTCAGAAATTCGACCCTGCGTCGTTTACTCGTCCGCCGTCTGCGGAGGTTCCACGACCGGAGGCTCTAGCCCGTCGAGCATGTCAGGGACCGAGAGCCCGACGCCTGGCAGGGAGTCCCAGGCCGGATCTCCCGGCTGGACTTGAATCATGTAAGCCCAGTGGGCGGTCGTCGTGGCGCGTGAGGTGGTCGACATCTGCATCTCGAAAGCCCACTCAGCGCCCCGTTGCACGAGCTCGCCGAGACCGATCACGACGGAGCCCGATTTCTGGATGAAAGTCAGGTGGACGCGGCCTTCGGGAGTAATGCTGCCGAGCATCGTGGCCCCTTGCGGCTGCGAGCCCGGGCCTCGCTTCGGAGCCTCCTCGCCCGCGGTGCGCATGATTGCGCTGGAGACGCCCCAGAAGTAACCGATGCGGTAACCCGAGATGTACCAGACCGTCTGGTCGATGAGCCAGGTGAGAGTGTTGTCATCCTGGTCGAAGCGCAGGGCTGGCAGGTTTACGGAAGGAACACACCAGTACGTGTCCTTCAGCCAACTCCAGGGGGAGGGAACGGAAGATGGGAGGGTCATGGTGGCGCGAGCCTATGACCTGCATTGTCTTCAAGTCAACAGGAGCGGCGGCGGAAGCGCACTTGTTCCCGCGGATCATCAGGAGATCCAGTGGAACGAGATCTTGCGGGCTGCAAGATCTCGTTCCGGGTAACTGCCCCTCACGAAAAGACTGGCCCTTCGCCTGGAGCTGATCGAGGCTCGCGTGGTGCTACGGCGATCCGGGGGTCTCCGCGGGCTCTGGCGGTCGCCCGCTTCGCTGCCTCCCCCCCTCTGATCCGGCAGGACTCCGGCCCCTACTGCCCCTGCCGGTCCTCCGGCGCCCGGCCGAAGTCCCCTGGCATCTCGGCCGCGACGTAGGCCACGGTCGCCCAGGCGGCGACGTTCTGGTCGAGATCCTTGGGATCGACCTTGTCCAGGGTGTCGTTCGCGGTGTGGTGCCAGTCGAAATACTCGGTGCCGTCCTGGCTCAGGCTCACGACCGGGACGCGGGCCGGGCGGAGGGGGCCGAGGTCAGCCCCTCCGCCGGCTTCGTTGTTCCCCCGCTCCACGTCCAGTGGCTTCAGGAGATCGGCGAGAAGTCCGATGACGGGGAGCCGGGCGGGGTCCACCCGGGAGGAGATCCTCCAGACCTTGCCCGACCCGAAGTCGGACTCCCCGGCGAGAACGTGCTTCGGCAACTCGGCCGCATGGGTCTCGGCGTAGGCCCGGGCTCCCGAGAGGCCGAACTCCTCGTTGGCGTAGAGGACGACGCGGATAGTCCGCCGGGGCTTGCTCGGCAGCTCTCCGATCCGCCGGGCGGCCTCCATCATGATGCCGCAGCCGGCAGCGTCGTCCTCCGCTCCGGTTCCCAGATCCCAGGAGTCGAGGTGGCAGCCAAGGAGGACGATCTCCTCCGGCGCTTCCCGGCCGGGGATCTCGCCAATGACGTTGGCGGACTCGGCATCGGGCAGATAGCGGGCCCCGAGGCGCAGGCGGAACCGCACCGGCTTGCCCATGGCGATCTGGGCGGAGAGGAGGTCCGCATCCGGGTTGGAGAGGGCCGCTGCGGGGATCCTCTCGACCCCCTCCTCGTAGCGGGTGGCCCCGGTGTGGGGGGTGCGGTTGTTGTCCGTGCCCACGGAACGGATGAGGAGGGCCACGGCCCCGAGCCTCGCCGCGGCCGAGGGCCCCCGGCCCCGCATGCCCACCGCGCGGCCGTAGCCGGAACCGTCTTTCATCCGCTCCATCCTCGTGCTGATGAAGACGATCTTGCCCTTGGCCCGGGCCGGGTCGAGCGAGGAGAGGGCCTCCAGGGTGGGGACCTCGATCACCTCGGCCTCGAGACCGCCTTCGGGCGTGCCCACGCTGCCGCCGAGAGCGGCCAGGACCACTGGCTGCGGGTAGGGCGTGAGAATGGCCCCGGACTCCTCCCCCCGCTCCCAGTGGGGTACGGTCACCTTCTCCGCCCGCACGTTGCTGAAGCCCAGCTCCTTGAAGGTGCGCAGGCCCCACTCGACGGCCGCCCTGTCCCCGGGCGAGCCCGCGAGGCGAGGCCCCACCTCCACGGTGAGCGAGCGGACGATGTCGTACGCCCGCGTGCCCTGGAGGGCGCTCTGCTGGAGGGCCCGGGCCTGGGACTGGACCGCCGCGGGGACGAGCGTCTCCGAGGAGGCGGCCTGCCCCAGGCAAGCCGGCGCGGAGGTGGCGAGGAGAAGAAAGAGCGAGAGGATCAGAGGCCGCCGTGAGGCGGTCGGGATCGTGCGCATGGGTTCTCCCATAAAGGTGTAGAGACGCGACCGGCGAGTCGCGTCTCTACAGTCTGACCGATGCAGGGCCGTCCCGGAATCAGGCCGTCGCAGGCAGCCGCTTCATCTGTCGCAGGGTCGCCTTCCACTCCCGGAGCGCAGCCTCCAGGGCGTTGTAGGCGAGACCGACCCGGGTCTCCAGCGGCAGGTGCTCCTCGCCCGGTGCCGGCGCCGGCTTCTGGCGGCGCTGGAGCGTGAGGAGCTCCTGCAGATGCGACTGGAGGGCGGCGTAGGTCTCGTGGACGCGCGGCTCGTAATGCTCGCGCAGATCGTGCACCATCTCCTCCAGCCGCTCCTTGGCCTTCTCGAACTGGACCTCGATCTTGGCCTTGAGCACGGCGGCCTCGGGGGCGCGGCGGAGGTCCCGGGCGAGACCGATCTTGGAGAGGAGGAAGATGGTCCACTTGGCCGGGTCGAACTGCCAGACCTTGACGCCGTTCCTGTAGTCGAACGGGAAACTGTGGTGGTAGTTATGGTAGCCCTCGCCGAAGGCGAGCACGGCCATGATCGGGCTGTCCCGGGCGCTGTGCTCGCGGCTGTAGGGCCGGCGGCCGACCATGTGGCAGAGGCTGTTGATGAAGAAGGTGCCGTGGTGGCTGACGACGACACGGAGCACGCCGCCGATGAGCAGGCATCCGAGCACGCGGCCGGTGAGCAGGCCGACGATCAGGGGGATGCCGAAGGCGACGAAGAGGCCGATCAGGGCGTAGTAGCGGTCCTGCCAGCGGACCAGGGGGTCCTCCTCCAGGTCGCGCACCACGCTCCGTGGAACTTCCTCGTTCTCGAAGAAGATCCATCCCATGTGGGCCCACCAGAAGCCCTTCTTGATGTTGTAGGGGTCCCGCTCCTCGTCCACGTGGGCGTGGTGGACCCGGTGGTCGGCGGCCCAGAAGAGGATGGAGTTCTCCAGGGCTCCGGCGCCGAAGACGAGGAAGAAGAGGCGCACCGGCCAGGCGGCCTGGTACGTCTTGTGGGCGAACAGCCGGTGGTAGCCCGCGGTGACCGACAGCCCCGTGAACACCCACAGGACGAAGAAGGTCACGGCCTCGGGCCACCCGAGCCCGACCGTCGCGATGTACCAGGGAGTGCCGATGGCTGCGATCAGCAGGGTCCCCAGCAGGAAAATGATGCTGAACCACTTGAGGCGGGGCTTTTCGACGGTGGCTACGGTCACACTCTTCTCCCCTGTGCAATGATTTGGCTTGACGCCCTGTTATCTCCGGGGAGCTGCTCTTGAGGCTGGTCTCCCTGGCCTGAAAAGGAGCAAGAAGAATACCAGCGAAGAGCCGCTCTGCGGCGCCCGACCTGACGTCGGCTGTCTTCGTCAACGTTGGAAGGAGATCAGAAATGCCCAAGTCAAACAATCCCCTCTCTCTGCGGCTCGCCCTGGCGGCGGTCTGCGCCCTCGTTCTGCTCGTGGCCGGCTTCTCCTGGGCCGGTAATGAGGCGGCAAAAACCGCCCTCAAGCGGGTGGAGACCAAGAAAGTCTGCATGGTCAACAACCAGGTCTTCGAGAAGGACCAGATCCCGGTCAACGTCCAGGGCAAGACCTACTACGGCTGCTGCGAGATGTGCAAGGAGCGCCTCGCCAAGGACGCCGAGGCCCGGACGGCCACGGACCCGGTCACCGGCAAGAAGGTGGACAAGGCCACGGCCGTGATCGCCGCCCTGCCGGACGGCAACGTGCTCTACTTCGAGAGCGAGAAGACGCTGGAGCAGTACGAGAAGAAGAACTAGCCGGCTGTCCCGGCAGAGCGGTCGCCGTAGAGGAGGGGCTCGTCCCCTCCTCCCAGCCGTCGTCCTTGCTGTTCCTTTGCGTCCTTTTTGTCCTTTTCGTCCTCTACACCGCCACGCCCGTCAACGCCTGCTGCACGAACCCCTCGATGGCCGCCGCCGGGCGGGCTCCCATCGTGCGCGCCACCTCCCGGCCTCCCTGGAACACGGCCATGGTCGGGATGGAGCTGATGCGGTGCGTCGCCCCCACGGCCGGGTCGATGTCGGTGTTCACCTTGACGACCAGCAGACGGCCGGCGTTGTTCTGGGCCACCTTGGCCATCTCCGGCGCCACCATGCGGCACGGCCCGCACCACGGCGCCCAGAAATCCACCAGCACCGGCAGCGCGGACTCGCGCAGCAGCTCGGACAGCTCGGCCCCCTGGTCCACGGCGAGAGGCTCGGCCGGAGCGGACAGAGCCGCCCCGCACGAGCCGCAGCGGGCCGCCTCGTGCAGCCGGGAGAAGCGGATCCGGTTCTTCTTGCCGCAGGACGGGCAGCTCTGGACGATCCCCTGGCTCATGGATGAAAGCCTTTCCTGTGGATTGCCATCGAATCCGGAGGGTGTCCCCGCGGGGAACACGGCGCCGCCCGGAACGGCGGTTGCCCCTGGCGGCGCCAACCTCCAGAGCCTAACAGATGAACTGGGTGCGGATCGCCTGGGAACAGACGACCCCGGTGCACCCGCCGTTGCAGAAGCTCGAGGAGCTGTAGCACTCCTTGCAGAAATAAGCGCGAGTCTGATCGGGCTCGTAGCAGCAGGACCATTGCCAGCAGCACGCGCCGGAGCAGGACGTGGGGCTCAGGCAGAGGAAGCAGCATGCTCTCTGCACGATGGCCTCGGCGGACTTGGGACCCAGTCCGACGAGAGCTGTCGCCAGCCCCACGGCCCCCATGGTCAGCTTGCGGAGGAAGCCGCGGCGGCCCAGCCTCTCGGCCACCTCGAACACCGTGGTTTCTTCCTTCTTCTTGGTCTCGCTCATAGGTCTCCTTTCTAGAAGATTTGCCGTTCCGGCCGCCCGTACTGGATGACCCGGGCCTCCTCGTCCAGCATCACCGCAGCGGGCGTGGAGGGGACCAGAAATCGTCGGCGGACCTCGCCGTCCTCGTCGTGGAGGACGGGGAGGTCGAAGCCCTCCCGGCGTCCCAGGCTCGAGCACTCCCCCGCTTCGCCCTCGCAGACGATGTAGAGATGGCCCTCCGAACGCGCTTTGAGTCCCACGACGGTGTCGAGCAGCCATTCCGGCGTTTCGTCCTCGGGCCCGAAGAGATCCGAGGAAAGGAAGAGCAGGACGGAAGGGCGACCCCGGAGATCACCCGTGCGCACCACGCCGCCGTTCGTGAGCTCACGGGCTTCGAAGTCCACGATCGTGCCGCCGGCCAGACGCTCTTCCTTGACCACAGCGGGCGTGCTCTCGTGGATCTCCCGCTTGAGGCGGACCACCCGCCGGAGAACCTCGAGGAGCACCAACGTCTGGACCGCCACCAGGGCCCAGAGCACCGCATAACTGCCGTAGAGAGCCTGTTGCATCCTTACGCTCCGATTCCCCCGCCGGCCGCCAGCCAGGCCGAGAGCACCACGGCGGTCGCGAGCAGACCGAGCCCCTGGAGGCGAGCGTACAGAGGATTGCTCTGGCCAAAAATCCGGATCAGCTCGTCCGGGTCATTCGGATCCCGGTACGCCAGGGGAGCCAGCCAGACCGGGAGGGTCTTTCCCAGCCAGTGTCCGGCGACCAGCAGCGCCCCCCAGGCGGGCTCGCCCAGGCCGAAAGCCAGAAGGTTCAGCAGCCAGAAGCCGCCATAGTTGACGCGGGTGAAGAACCCGAGGCTCAGGTGGAGCCCCCAAAGGGTGGCAGCCCCCAGAGGACCGAACTGGTGCATCCAGATCTTTTCCGTCTGGAGCTTCCTTTCCGGGAGCCGGAACCGCAGCAACCCCCACTCGCGGGCCGCCAGCACCACTCCGAGCAGGGCACCCGCGATCAGCACCGTGCCGCGGGCGGCGCCGGCCCCGGCACGCCACCCCAGCCATCCCAGCCCCGCGCCGATCCCGACGCTCACCGCGAGACCGGTCCCCGTGTAGAGCGAAACGGCCAAGAACCAGGTTTTCCAGTCGTGTGCCACCTTCCCGAGGGGCGTCAGCGCTCCGACGAGCGACACCCCTCAGACGCTGCGCAACTGCGACCAGCCGAGCAGGACGGCGAGAGGCAGGAGGGCGTTGGGCACCCCGGTCCATGCAGCAACCGCGGCCGCGATGAGACCGAGGGCCGTCACGGCGTAGCTCGCGAGCTCGAAACCTTGGAAGCGGGAAAGGGGCTCGGCCGTCATTGCTTTCATGAGTCTCTCCTTGTGCGATCGGGACAGGATGGGTTAGGCGCGTGCCCGCTCCTCCTCGGCCATAGCCGGCGACTCCTGGACGCGGGCAAGCAGCTCCTCGAGCTCCCCGGAATGCCGGGGCGCGCCGGAGGTCAAGACCCGCCCCCGGAGGTCCAGGACAAAGGCCACGGGGCTGCTTTTCACTCCATAGCTGTCGGCCAGCGCACCCTTGTCGTCGAGAAGCACCGGGACGTCGTCGGGCAGAGCTTGAACGAAGCCGGCGCACTCTCCGGCACTGCCCGAGCAGACGGCAATTCTCGCCCTGGACGGTCCGACGGGGAGCTTGCGAAGGCCGTCCGCCAGCCGCCAGCAGAACCGGCAGCCGGGGGACAGGAACAGGATCACCAGCTCCCGCCCCGCGAGCAGCGACGTGTCGACGGCAGCACCGCTCCGGAGATCGGTACCGCGCAGCCGGGGAGCCCGCGCACCCACAGGCAGGCGCTGGGGGATCCGGCCGTCCTCGGCCAGCCGGCGGATCTCGGCGAGCTCGCGCAGGAGACCGAAAAGGATGAGCGTCTGGAACAGAACCAGTCCCCAAAGGGCGGCGTAGGAGGAGAAAAACGTGAAGCTGGTCGGCATTTGAAGGGCCTCCTCAGGAAGAAGCCGGCTCGCCCGCAGGCGTCCTCGAGCAAGTCTTGCAGTGGGGGGTGCGGAAGAGCGCCACGACCTCATCGACGCGCAGGATCCACAGGCTTGCCAGCAGACAGAAGACCGCCCACGTCATTGCGAAGGCAAGGTCCTCCAGAGTCGCGACGCGGTCTGGAATCACCGGCCGGTGGAGCGCACCGAAGGGGGCCTCGCTCAGGACGAGGAGCTCTCCTGCCATCAGCAGAACGATCTGGGCAAGGGAGCGCGCCGAAACCCGTTCTCCTCTCAGGCTGTCGAAGCAGTGGCAGAGCAGATCGCGGTTGCGCCGCAGGTTGATCCCCACCCCCGCGGCAAAGGCGAGCAGCGTCACGACTCCCAGCGGCGCGGCCACCCCCAGCCCCCAGCCCGTCAGGTGGGCAACGGCGAGAAAGCCCTCGACGGGGATCAGGAAGGCGCCGAAAGCATAGGCCAGAGGAGCCGGGAGGATCTCGAACTCGGCCACACCCCGCAGGAAGGCGGCGGGACGCCGGAGCTTGCCGGCAGCGGACAGCAGGAAGACGAGCCCCAGGGTGAGTTGGACGACGAGCCGGGCTGCGTCGACCGTCATCGGATCTCGACCTCCTGGAGCTCGTGCCCCACGGCCAGGGAGGAGATCAGGGGGCGCAGGTCGACCCCCTCCCAATTGAGGTTGTTGCTCGCGGCCGCGAGCTTCCACTGGGTGGACCAGATCTCGGGCCGGCCGAGGTCCTTGCGGAAGGTGGCGCCGAAAGCATGCCGGGCCGCGTGCACGTGAGACTGGACGACAGTTCCGAATTCGAGGATCGCCGCCTCGTCAGCCCACAGGGAGAAGGAGTAGCAGGTCCGCAGATTCTCGATGAAAAAGCCGGAGTAGAGCAGGCCCTGGATCTTCTCGGCGTCGCGGCGGATTCGCCGGAAGGCGCGGTAGAACCTGAGCAGGTCCCAGACCGACCGGACTTGGAAGCGGGTCAGGACGCAGGTCGCCGGGCTCTCCACCCTCTCGAATCCCGCGGCGCTGTGCGGAGCGTCAACCGGCCATCGCGAGCGGGCTGTCGGTCCCGAGCCCATGGAGCACCTCCCGAAGAAGGGGGACGCGGAGGGGGCGTCCTGAAGCGCGATCAATATGCAACAATTTTAGACGCAGTGCAAGAGGTGTATACGTCTGGTCCGCCAAACCGTGATAGCTTCTCTCCGCGACTTTGAGGACCACAGGACCACCATGAAGCGCTATCGGGTCGAGCCGGGCCAGCGGGTGCACCTTGCCGAGTTGGATGCGGGGTCGACCGCGGCGTTCGACGGCAACAAGAAGGACGCCGAAAGGGAGGCCTTCCCCAAGCTCAACGCGCGGCTGGAGGAGCTCCAGGAGATGCTCTGGGCCGAGCACCGGCACAAGGTGCTGGTGATCCTCCAGGGGATGGACACGAGCGGCAAGGACGGCACCATCCGCCACGTCTTCGACGGCGTGAACCCCCTGGGCGTCCGGGTGGCCGCGTTCAAAACCCCTACCGAGGCGGAGCTGGACCACGACTTCCTGTGGCGGGTCCACCCCCACGTGCCGGGCGGGGGGGAGATCGTCATCTTCAACCGCAGCCACTACGAGGACGTCCTGGTGGTGCGGGTCCAAGGCCTCGCTCCCGAGGAGATCTGGAAGCCCCGCTACCGCCAGATCAACGACTTCGAGCGCCTCCTCGCCGAGACCGGGACGACGATTCTCAAGTTCTTCCTGCACATCGACAAGGACGAGCAGAAGGAGCGCCTCCAGGCCCGGCTCGACGATCCCACCAAGCGCTGGAAGTTCCGCAAGGGGGACCTCGCCGACCGCGCCCGCTGGGACGACTACATGGAAGCCTATGAGGACCTCCTGAAGAAGACCAGCACCGAGCACGCGCCCTGGTACGTCGTCCCGTCGAACAAGAAGTGGTACCGCAACCTCGTGGTGGCCACGGTCCTGGTGGACGCCCTGGAGAAGCTCGGGGTGAAGCCTCCGGAACCGGCGGAAGACCTGACCGGGATCGTCATCGAATAGGCCAACTTATTGGATTCCCACCGCGGCCCCGCCGAAGGGGCAAACATCGACTTGGGGCAGGGAGGGCAGAGGTCGCAATCTGACGAAGTAGAGATCGGCGATCACGACCGAGCCCCTGCGTATCACCGCCGCGGCCGGCTATCCTCGGGCGACCATACTTGTCCCTGCGGGAGGACGGTGGCCTGGCTGCGGAGCCTTTGAGGCGGGTCCATCTTGGACCCGCTGTACAAAATTTGACCATCTCCTGGGCGCTAAATGGGTCATAAAGAGACCCTCGCTTCTTCGCTGAATGGAGAAAGTCCTTTCTTTCCCGACGTCGGGTCCCCCACGGCAGCCGGGCACGTCGCTTGCTCTCCGCTTCAGGACGTCTCGTGGTTGCAGTCGATCGCTTAACGAAGTCGGCTCAAGGAGAGAACTATGCGTCCGTCCGTCCGTGGCTGTCGTGCTTTCTTCCTGCTGGCGCTCCTGCTCACCCCCGCCCTGGCGCTCGCCATCGAGCCGCCCCAGGGTCCCGCTCCCGGTTTCGCCCGGGAATTCTCCTCTCCGGAGTTGGAGGTCGGGCCCTCCCTGGTCCTCCATGAGCGGGCCGCGGCCGCGGGGATTCCCGGGCTGCAGCGCTTCTTCGCCCACCATTCGGACCAGTGGGAGATCCGCTGGGACGAGCGGGGCAACCGGCCCAACCTGATCCAGGGAATCGGGGTTCCCCTGCTCCCGGGCCGGGGCAACAAACTGATCGGGTCGGGGGACCTCCCGACCGCGCAGGTCGAGGCGCGGCTGCGGGCTTTCCTGGACGAGTTTCCGGAGCTCCTGAACGTGGGGGGATTGGATCTGAGGCTGAATCCGAAGAGCACCGTCAGCGTCGGCGCGGACAAGCAGGTCTGGCTGGTCGAATTCCAGCAGTACCACGACGGCATCCCGGTGGAGGGAGCGAACGTCTATTTCCGGGTCAACCACGGCAACCTGATCCAGTTCGGGGCCGAGAAAGTGGCCCCCGTGCGGATCAACACCACCCCGAAGATCGACGGCGTTGGGGCCCTGGCAGCAGTCCTCCAGGCCACGGGCTTCGCGGCGGACGAACTGACCGAGGTCCCGAATCCCGGCACGCTCAAGATCGTCCCCGCCCTGAACCTGGGCGAGCGCCCGGCCGAGAGGTTCACGGGCGTGCCCGGCCGCGGCTACCGGCACCTCCTGGTCTGGGAGATCGCGTTCCGCCGCGCCGGCGACGACGTCACCTACCAGGGCCTGGTCGACGCCCGGACCGGCAAGGTGCTCCAGCTCGTCGACCTGAATGCCTACGTGAACGCGCAGGTCTCGGGCGGCATCTACCCCAAGACCAACCTGGATGCGGAAGTAGTACGCCCCTTCCCCTTCGCAAACGTTGCCAACGGTTCGACCAAGATCGCCGACGCCGCAGGCAGCTATGACTACTCGGGCGGCACCGCGACCGTGACGCTCAACGGCCGCTACATCTCGATCACCGACAACTGCGGAGCGATCTCCCTGTCGAACAGCTCGACGGGCAACGTCAACTTCGGCACGAGCGGCGGCACGGACTGCACCACGCCGGGCTCGGGCGGCGCGGGCAACACTCACGCGGCCCGCACCGGCTACTACCACCTGACCAACATCAACCGGAAGGCCGCCGGGTTCCTCCCGGGCAACGCCTGGCTCAACGGCACGCTGACCGCCAACATGAACATCAACAACACCTGCAATGCCTTCTGGAACGGCAGCACGGTGAACTTCTACCGCTCGGGCGGCGGCTGCTCGAACACGGGCGAGCTCGCGGCGGTCTTCCTCCACGAGTGGGGCCACGGCATGGACGCGAACTCCGGCGGCGCCGCGACCGACAAGGGCACCGGCGAGGCCGTGGGGGACACCTTCGCCTTCCTCGAGACCAAGGACTCCTGCATCGGCCACAACTTCCAGCCGGGCGTGCCGTGCCCCAACTGCACGACCTGCACGGGCGTGCGGGACGTCGCGGTGTTCGCCGAAGGCGGCCCCAGGACGATCGCCAGGCCCAGCACCGTGGCGGACAACAATGGCATCAACTGCGACCGCTTCTCCTGCCCGTACTTCCAGTTCGTCTTTATCGGTGCCTATCAGGGTCCCATGGGGTACCAGGGTCACTGCGAGAGCTACATCGCCTCGAGCGCCAACTGGGACCTCGCCCAGAAGCTCATCGCCCGCTACGGGACGAACGCCGGCTGGGAAGCCATGGATCAGATCTGGTACAAGAGCCTGACCCCCAGCAAGAGCGCCTACCAGGTCGCCTCGGGCGGCAAGTGCAACCCCAACGCCGTGGTCAACGGCTGCGGCTCGACCAACTGGTACACGGTCTACCTCTCCGTGGACGACGACGACGGCAATCTCGCGAACGGCACGCCCAACGGCTGCCGGATCTGGGATGCCTTCAACGCGCACGGCATCGCCTGCGGCAGCCGCCCGGCCTGCACCCAGTAGGGAGGGATACGCTTCGGGCCGGGTGGTGTGGTGAGCCCGGCCCGTTCTTTTCCTGGTATCCTCCCGGCCGGCCACCATGAGCAAGAGCAGAGCGGAGAGCCCCCGCCGGGCACGGCGCGAGGCGAAGCGGCAGGGGAGGAAAGCGGACGCGCTCCCCGGGAGAGCCCGCACGCGCTCCGACCTCCGGTGGGCGGCGGGCCTGACCCTCCTCGCCTGGATCCACCGCATCCTTTTCCTCCGTTCGAACCGGGACTGGAGCTGGCCCTACACGGTCTTCTACGAAGGGGACTCGGAGACCTTCTTCAACTATGCCCGCGCGCTGATCGAAGGGCGGCTCTACGACAACGGCATCCCCTTCCATCCTCCCGGCTTCGCCTGGGTGCTCGCCGGCATCCACACGTTGGTAGGCGCCGGTCCGGGGGAACGGGTGCCGTACTTCGCGGTCAGGGTGATCGTCGCCCTGATTGGCAGCCTGCCGGTGGGGCTCCTCTACCTCGCCGTCCGGCCGTACCTGGGACGGACGATCGCCCTTCTCGCCGCCCTCCTCAGCGTCTACCACTTCGGCCTCTCCGTGCTGGCCGTGGCTCCGGTCACCGAGGGGACGTACCTGTCTCTGCTGCTGGGCTCCATCCTCCTCTGGAGCCGGCTGGAGCACCCCCTCGCTGCTCCGGAAGCGCCACCTGGAGGTTGGAAGTCCGCTCTCTTCCTCGGCCTCCTGCTGGGCTTCCTGGCCCTGACCCGGGCGGAAGGCGTGCTGATCGCGGTGATCTTGATCGGCACCGGGCTCCTCGGCCGCTTCGCCCGGCGGCAGATCAGCCTCGCGAGCCTCCGCCCCTGGGGGCTGATCGCTCTGGGCTGGGTCCTGGCCGTGACGCCGTGGACCATCCGCAACGGCATCCGTCTCTCGGAGATGAACGAGCGCCTGGGGAACCGCCTCGCCGAGCCCCTCCCGGTCGTCGTGCCGCTGACGATCTACGGTCCCGTGAACCTCGCCCTGGCGAACAATCCCCAGGCGAAAGGGACCTTCTCCCGGGATTTCCTGGCCTCGCAATCCCACGCGCCGGTCCTGGACCTCACCGATCCGGATCACCTGGAGCTCATCCTCCACGGGGACCGGGTGGCCCGGACGTGGATCCTGGAGAACCCCGGGGACTTCGCCCGCCTCGTCCTCGTCAAGTGGCGGCTCTTCTTTTCCGCCTGGAAGCTTGGCTGGACCCAGTGGAATCTCCCCGGCGGGCTGGTGGGAGACCGCCAGCCGGTGGACGTCTTCGTGCCGGACTCCCCCGCCGCCTTGGCCTTCGGCCTCCCCCTCGCCCTGCTGGGCCTCCTCTACGGTCTCGCCGTATCCGGAGGTCCGAGGCGCTGGACAATCCTCGTCCTCCTCCTCACTGCTGCGGGCATGGTCACCACCGGCCTCTTCTTCGGCTACACCCGCCTGGGCCTCCTCGCCCTCCCCTTCT
>DASQEB010000062.1:0-8462 GCA_035633875.1 Thermoanaerobaculia bacterium | reverse complement strand
CGTCCTCAGCCTTGCCTACGAGCGCCGGGACCGGGTCTACACGGGGACTCTCGACTTCCGGCCCTTCCTGGACCCGCTCCCGGACACCCCCGAGTTGATGGAGACCCTGCGCGGGGATCTCGCCGCAGCCTCCATCACCCGCGGCACCCTCGTCTCCTCCGACCACCGGGCCGTCGCCATCCACGTGGGGACGCCCGCCCACGGCCGCACCGTGGACCGCATCGACACGTACCGCCGCATCGTGGCGGCGGCGAAGCCCTTCGAGGGCGACGGCCACCGCATCTCCGTCGCCGGCGCGCCCGTGGCCGAGGCCCTCCTGGGGACCCACATCCTCCAGGATCTGGGTCGGCTGCTGCCGCTGTGCCTCTCCGTCATCGCGGTGGTGATCTGGGTCGGCTGCCGCCGCGTCTGGGGCGTGGCCCTCGCCCTGGGCAACGTCGGCGCCGCGATCGTGGTGACGTTCGGCTTGATGGGCTGGACGGGGGTCCCCGTCTATCTCACCACGGCCATGCTCCCCGTGATCCTCACCACCATCGGCGTGGCGGACGAGATCCACGTCTTCTGGCACTACCAGCGGACGCTGGCTACGTCCGGTCCCGGCGAACCCCACGCCTCGACGGTGGAGCGCGCGCTCTCCCGCCTGGTGGGTCCCGTGGCCTTCACCACCGTTACGACCGCCTTCGGCTTCCTTTCCTTCCTCTCCTCGCCGATCGAGCCCGTCCGGTTCTTCGGGCTCTTCGCGGGCGTGGGCGTCCTGTTCTGCCTGGTGTGGTCGTACACGGTGACCCCGGCCGCCCTCGTGCTCCTCGGTCCCGACCGCCTGGGGCGTCCGCTGCCGGAGCGGCAGGGCTCCGCCGGAAGCCGGGTCGTCCGCCTGGCCGCTCCCCTCCTGGCGCGGCCAGGCCGGACCCTGGCCGCTCTCGCCGCGGTCACCCTCCTCCTGGGTACAGGCGCAGCCCGCCTCTTCGTGCAGGACAGTTGGATCGATGGCTTCGCCCCGGAAAGCTCCTTCCGGCACGCCACCGACCGGATCAACCAGAACCTCCACGGCAGCCACATCCTCCTCGCCCATCTCACCTTCCCGGCGCCTCCGGAGCCGGAGGAGGACGCCTTCGTCTTCGAGGAGCCGCCGCAGCCCCTGGAGACCCCCGGTGTGCTTGAAGCGATCGGCGGGTTCGAGCAATTCCTTCGCTCGCAGCCGGGCGTGGGCGGCGTGCTCGGGCCCCACAGCCACCTGACAGCGGTCACCTACCTCTGGCTGGGGCGCCAGGAGACGGCCCGGGCCGTCCCGAAGGACCCGCGGCGGGTGCGGCTCGCCTGGGAGCGCTTCGACATGGGACGCGGGGCGCAGCGCCGCCGCGAGGTGGTGGACGACGATATGCGCCGCGGCGTAGTCACCATCTTCCTCGAGAACGCCAACTACCGGGACACCGCCGTTCTCATGGACGGCATCCGCGCCTACGCGGCCCGGCACCTGGCGCCCCTCGGGGCGAAGCTCGACTTCGGGGGAGACGTGGCGGTCAGCCAGGCCATGATCCCGGCCATCGTGGAGACCCAGGTCACCTCCGTGCTCCTGGCCCTGCTGACCTCGCTCGCAGCGGTCTGGCTCGCCACCCGCTCTCTCGCCACCTCGCTGCTCACCATCGTCCCGGTCTCCGTGGCCGTCCTCTGGGTCTTCGGAGGGATGGGCTGGATGGGCATCCCCCTGGGGGTGGCGACCTCGATGTTCTGTTCCATCTCCCTGGGGATCGGCGTGGACTACGCCATCCACTACCTGGACCGCCTCCGTCCCTTCGCCGGAGAGGCATCGACAGCCACGCCGCTCGAGGCTATCGCGGACGTCGGCCCCGCCATCGTCGTGGACGCCGTCGCGATCGCCCTGGGTTTCGGGCTGCTCGCCATCTCCCAGGTCCCGGCGAACGCCCGCTTCGGCGTGCTCGTCGCCCTGGCCCTGGTGGCCTCCGCCGTGCTCACTCTCGTCGGGCTGGGAGCATTGCTCTCATGGACGGAAGGGCGGAGGCGGGTCGCCGTGGAGAGGCCGGCGCCCGTCATTCAGAGGGGATGAGTCCCTGCAACTCCTCAAACCTCTTCCGCAAGTCGACATCCCCACCCGGCGCCGCCAGCTCTTCCACCCGGTGAGAGGCCAGCGCCGTCAACGCAAGCGTCCGGTCTCGCAGATCCCGCGGCCCCGGTGGGAGTCCTGCGTCGAAGCGCTCGACGTTCGCCGCGGCGTCCCGGATCAGCCTCTGAAGCACCCGAAATGCGCCGTCGGAGAGCGGCGGGTCTCCCCGATAGATCTCCAGGCGGCCTCCCTCCCGATATCCGGCCGGGTCCTCCAGCCCCAGGAAGCGCAGAAACCAGTCGGCCCTGTAGTGGCCGAGGGCGCCGACCAGGCCGGCGTAGTCGGCGATCAGTTCGTCCAGGGCGTTGTTGCGCATGGAGCCGAAGAGGCGGCGGGTGAAGTAGTGGGCGCACTCGTGGTCCCGGCGGATGGCGAGCGAGACCTCCCGCCACTCCTCCTCTCCCAGGCCGAGGTCGGCTGCGGGCACGGCGCTGTAGGGGCCGTCCGAGAGGAGGATGAAGCGGTCCTGGTAGAGCTCCTTGCGAGGGACGATCCGGGCGAATTCCTCGTTCCAGGTGGCGGTCTCCCGCTCGGACGAGTCGAGGGCCTCCCAGCGGCGGCGCAGCTCCTGGACCCGCGACCAGTTGTTGTAGCCCGAGACCATGAGAGCTCCCTGGGAGTCGGGCACGGGGTCGGGCTCACCCTTCCGCGCCAGGGCCCGCAAGAGGATGGCGAACTCCTCCCGACCCCGGACCACGAGGAGCGGAATGCGGCCGGCGGGGCTCCGGTGCAGGACAAGCTCGACGAGGGCCGGCCGTGCGAGGCTCAGCCCCGTGGCCCCCGGGAGGTCGTCGGGAGGCACGCCCTTGCGGGTGGCGGCCTTGTAGTCCTCGGTCTGGCTGATGCCGGCCTGGACGGGAAACCGGAGCTGGGGGAGGTGCTCCCGAAGGACGGCAAAGGCCCCCCGCTCCCGGGCCTCCTCCGCCCAGGACTCCCAGACGGCCACAAAGGGCTCGTCCGGCAGGGGAAACACCATCTCCGAACCCAGGGCTCTCAGGTCGAAGGGGTTCTCGTTGTACTTGAGCAGCTCACCCACCTCGGCCGGGGAGGCTCCGAGGGCGGCCAGACGCTCGGCTTGAATCTCATAAACCACGGTGCTAGCCTAGCTCAGCCTGGTCGGGTCTCGAAGCGAGACATAGGCCACCAAGAGGACGGGCATGGCGTTCACGACCCTCTCCGGGTGGCGTGGGATCCTGTTGCCCCCACGCCGTTCAGTCGCGCTGAATTCTCCGGCGTTCTCCCGTCCTCCCGGTTCCCGAAGGATCCGGCCTCCCGGCGTCACCCTTGCCCTGATCCTCGCCGCGTCCGCGCCAGCCGTCGTGGCCCAGGCTCCCGAACAGGGGCTCGGGCTGGTCGAAACCGTCCAACTTGCGTTGGAGCACGATCCCAACCTCTCGTTGGAAGCGGCCCGCCTGCGCTCCTCCCGTGGGTTTCTGCTCGCCACCCGGGGAGCGTTCGACCCGATCTTCAACACGAGCGTGGCCGAGACGGAAACAGACGTGCCCTTGTCCGAGACCACCAGCCGGGAACAGTCGGTCCTCAGCAATTCCTTTGGCGTGACGAAGAGGTTCCGCTCCGGCCTGTCGATCGAGCCTGAGCTCGAGCTGCTCCGCACAGAGGACCCGGCGGCGAGCCCCGCAAACCTCGGGACCTTTTCCTTCACCGTTCGCCAGCCGCTGCTCCGGGGACGCGGCCGGTCGGTCGTGGCCGCCCCGGAGAGGTCCGCCGAGCGGCAGGTGGCGGCGAGCGAGCTCGACCTGCGGCAGACGACCTCGGAGCGGGTCCTCGTCGTGGTGGAGCAATATTGGGTCGCGCGGGCGGCCCTGCTGGACCTGGAGATCCTGCGGGAGACCGAGGACCGGGCCCGGGAGCTTCTGGACACGACGCGCAGACTCATCGAGGCCGACGTGATCCCGGCGGCCGACCTCGTGCAGGTCGAGGCAAACCTGGTCTCCAAGGAGACCGCCCGTATCGGCGGGGAGCGGGACCTGTTCGAGGCGCGCCAGGCCCTCGGCCGGGAGATCGGCCTGGAGCGCGGTCCCATCGCCTCGCTGCCGTACCCGAGGGACCCCTTCCCCACCGTGCCGGCCGCCGCCGTGCCGTCCCCATCCGAGGGTGAGCGGTTCGTGGCGGCGGCTCTGGAGCGCCGGTCTGATCTCCGGGCCGCCGGCGAGCGGCAGGAGGCGGCCGAGATCCTGCGGCGGGCCGGGGAAAACGGTCTGAAGCCCCAGATCGATCTGATCTTCATTCCCAGCTACTCGGGGCTGGTCGAGGGCACGGACGCCGGCAGCTTCTTCTCTCCGCTCTACCGCAACGTCCCGGGGGTCAACTCGTCGGTCCTGCTGAGCGTGTCGTGGCCGACCTTGAACAGCCAGGCTCGGGGGGAGCTGGTGCAGCTCGAGTCGGCCCGGGAGCAGAACGCGCTCTTCGCGGAGCTCCTCACGCGGCAGATCGGGGCGGACGTCCCCTCCTCCCTGGATGCGGTCGCCCGCAACGCGCAGCAGCTCGAGCGGGCGGTCGAGGCGGTGCGCCTCTTCGAACGGGCGGTGGACAACGAGGAGAAAAAGCTCCGGGCCGGCACCTCGACGCTGCTGGACGTGATCACTCAGCGGGACCGGCTGACCTCGGCCCGCCAGGCCCAGGTCTCGGCCCATCTCGCTCTCGCCGTCTCTCTCGCCCGGCTGCGCTTCGAGACGGGCACGCTCCTGCCCGACGGAGAGGATGCCCGGGAGGTCTCCTTCGAGCAGCTCACCACTGTGCCCCTGGCGGACGGGAGGATGGCGCCGTGATCTTCCGGAAGGTGGCTCTCGAGCGGCTCTCCTCGCCCGAGCAGCTCGACCAGCTCATGCAGGTGACCACTCCCAAGGGGTGGCTCGCCCTGATCGGCCTGGGAGCCCTCCTGCTCACCGCTCTCGGCTGGGGCGTCTTCGGCTCTATCCCCACGGAGGCGACCGGCGAGGGCATCCTCCTGCGCCGCGGCGGCGTCTCGAACATCGTCGCCGCGGAGAACGGCCAGGTGGAGGAGATCCTGGTCGGAGTGGGGGACGTCCTCGAAAAGGGCCAGGTCGTCGCCCGCATCCGCCAGGAGGAGCTGCTCCGGCAGATCCAGGACACCCGCGACAAACTCGCGGACGTGCGTGGGGAATACCAGGATCTCCTGCGCTACGCCGGCGAGCAGGAGCGGCTGCGGGAGCGTGACCTGGAGCAGCAGCGGGCCAACCTGCGGCAGAGCATCCGCGCCTACGAGCGGGAGGTCCAGATCGCCCAGGAGCGAATCGCGGTGGAACGGGACCTCCTGAAAGACGGCCTCATCACCAAGCAGACCCTCCTCGCGACCGAGCAGAAGCTGAACCAGGCCCAGGACCAGCTCGCCAACGCGCGCCTCGAGCTCAACGGCCTCGAGCTCAAGCGCCTGGAATCCGAGCAGCAGGTCGGCCAGCAGATCGAAGTCCGGCAGGCCGCCATCCGCGATCTGGAGATCGAGCTGCGGCAGCGGCAGGCGCGGCTCGGTGAAACGGCGAGAGTCGTTTCGAACCGCGCCGGCCGTGTCCTGGAGCTCCTCGTGGACCGGGGGGACGTGGTCTCCCCCGGTACCCCGCTGCTCAACCTGGAGGTGATCTCCGAGGAGCTGGAAGCCGTGCTCTTCGTGCCAGCCACCGCGGGCAAGCGGGTGCAGCCGGGGATGGAGGTGCGGATCTCGCCCTCGACGGTCAAGCGGGAGGAGTACGGCTCCCTGATCGGCCGGGTGACCTGGGCCGCCGAGTTCCCGTCCACCCAGCGAGGCATGCTCCGCCTGCTGGGCAACGAGGCCCTCGTCCAGCGGCTCATGGAGGCCGGGCCCCCCATCCAGGTCAACGTGGCCCTGGAGAGGGACGCCCGGACGCCAACGGGCTATCGCTGGTCGTCCTCCATCGGCCCCTCTGTCCAGATCAGCAGCGGCACGCTCGCCACCGGCGACGTCGTCGTCCGCGAGGAACGGCCGATCAACCTCGTCATCCCGGCGGTCCGGGAGAGGCTGGGAATCTGATGCTCGGCGGGCTCCGCCGCAAGCCCCAGGAGGGGGAGACGCCGCGCCCCAAGCCTGTGCGCTCGCCCACCGTCCTCCAGATGGAGGCCGTGGAGTGCGGAGCGGCGGCCCTGGGGATCGTGCTGGCCCACTACGGCCGCTGGGTTCCCCTGGAGGAGCTGCGGATCGCCTGCGGCGTCTCCCGGGACGGCAGCAAGGCGAGCAACATGGTCAAAGCGGCCCGGCAGTACGGGCTGGAGGCCAAGGGCTACAAGCGGGAGCCCCAAAGCCTGCGCTCCGTCAAGCCGCCCATGATCCTCCACTGGAACTTCAACCACTTCGTGGTCCTCGACGGGTTCCTCGGCAAGGGGCGGGTGCGCCTCAACGACCCGGCCGGGGGTCCTCGGGAGATCACCGAAGAGGAACTGGATCAGGCCTTCACCGGCGTGGTGATGACCTTCCAGCCCGGCTCCGGGTTCGAGCGCCGGGGCGAGCCCCCGCGGCTGATTCCCGCCCTCCGCCGCCGCCTGGCCGGCTCCCGGGCGGCACTCGCGTTCGTGCTGCTCGCGGGCCTCGCCCTGGTGATCCCGGGCCTGGTGATCCCCGTCTTCTCCAAGGTCTTCGTGGACAGCGTCCTCCTGGAGAACCGGCGGGACTGGCTGCCGCCCCTTCTGATCGCCATGACCCTCGCCGCCCTCCTGACCGGCGCCCTGACCTGGCTCCAGCAGAGCTACCTCCTCCGCCTGGAGACACGGATGGCCGTGGGGGGATCGAGCCGCTTCCTCTGGCACGTGCTCCGCCTGCCCATGGAGTTCTTCACCCAGCGCTACGCGGGCGACATCAGCTCGCGAGTGGCGATCAACGACCGCGTGGCCCAGCTCCTCTCGCGCGACCTCGCGACCAACGCCCTGGGCGCGCTGATGATCGTCTTCTTCGCCGCCATCCTCTTCCGCTACGACGCCGTGCTGACCCTGGTGGGGATCGCCGTCGTCTCGCTCAACGTGGCCGCCCTGCGCTACGTCTCCCGCAAGCGGGTGGACGGCAACCGGCGGCTCGTGCAGGACCAGGGCAAGCTCATGGGCACGGCCATCGGCGGACTCCAGACGATCGAGACGCTCAAGGCCACGGGCGGAGAGTCCGACCTGTTCACTCGCTGGGCCGGCTACCAGGCCAAGGTCGTCAACGGCCGGCAGGACCTGGAGCGCTACACCCAGATCCTGGACGCCGTCCCGCCCCTGCTCTCGGCCGTCAACACGGCCCTGATCCTCGGCATCGGAGGATTGCGGGTGATCAACGGCGACCTCTCCCTCGGCGGCCTCGTGGCCTTCCAGCTCCTCATGGCCGCGTTCACCGCCCCAGTCAACCGGCTGGTGAGCCTGGGCGGCCGGCTCCAGATGGTCGAGGGGGACATGAACCGCCTCGACGACGTCCTTCGTTATCGCATCGACCCGAGTGTGGGAAGCGGCCCCGGGGAGGCTCCGGACGGTTTTCTCACGGAGGGGGCGCCGGTCAAGCTCACCGGTCGCCTGGAGCTGCGGAACGTCTCCTTCGGCTACAGCCGGCTCGACCCGCCGCTGATCGAGAATTTCAACCTGACGCTCGAGCCCGGCTCGCGGGTCGCCTTGGTAGGGGGCTCGGGGAGCGGCAAGTCCACCCTCTCCCGGCTGGTCACGGGCCTCTATCAGCCGTGGAGCGGCGACATCCTCTTCGACGGCCGGCCGCGCTCCGAGGTCCCTTCGGGGGTGCTCACCAACTCCCTGGCGTCGGTGGACCAGAACGTCTTCCTCTTCGAGGGGACCGTGCGGGAGAACCTCACTCTCTGGGATTCGACCATCCCCCTGCCCGAGGTGGTAGCCGCGGCCAAGGACGCCTGCATCCACGAGGACGTCGCGGCCCGGCCCGGCGGCTACGAAAGCCCCGTCGAGGAGGGGGGCGCCAACTGGAGCGGCGGGCAGCGGCAGCGCCTGGAGATCGCCCGCGCCCTGGTGGGCCGGCCGACCCTCCTCGTGCTGGACGAGGCCACGAGCGCCCTGGACCCCACGACCGAGCAGAGGATCGACGAGGCCCTGCGGCGGCGCGGCTGCACCTGCCTGATCGTGGCCCACCGGCTGAGCACCATCCGGGACGCCGACGAGATCATCGTCCTCGAGCGGGGCAAGGTCGTCCAGCGCGGCATCCACGATGAGCTGAAGGGGGTCGAAGGCCCCTATGCCCGGCTCATCAGCGCGGAGTGAGCCATGGCCGTCCTTCCTCTCCAGCGGGAGCCGACGTGGGAAGGCGAGGAGCTCCGCGTCTCCGGCAACTCCCCCCTTCCCCGCGACTCCGGCCGGGCGG
>DASQEB010000061.1:0-7048 GCA_035633875.1 Thermoanaerobaculia bacterium | reverse complement strand
GGCATCACCATCTCCGTGCCCTCGGGCAGCGTCGCCACCCCCGTCACGTCCGTCGTCCGGAAGTAGAACTGCGGCCGGTACCCGTTGAAGAACGGCGTGTGACGCCCGCCCTCCTCCTTGGTCAGCACGTAGACCTCGCCCCGGAACTTGGTGTGCGGCTTGATCGAGCCCGGCTTCGCCAGCACCTGGCCCCGCTCCACGTCGTCCTTCTTCGTGCCGCGCAGCAGAACCCCGATGTTGTCGCCCGCCTGGCCCTGATCGAGCAGCTTCCGGAACATCTCCACGCCCGTCACCACCGTCTTCGCGGTCGGACGGATGCCCACGATCTCCACCTCGTCGCCCACCTTCACGATCCCGCGCTCCACCCGGCCCGTCACCACCGTGCCGCGGCCCGAGATCGAGAAGATGTCCTCGATCGGCATCAGGAAGTCCTTGTCGATCGCCCGCTCCGGCAGCGGCACGTAGCTGTCCACCGAGTCGATCAGCTCGATGATCTTCTGGCCCCACTCGCTGTTCGGGTCGCCGCTCTCCAGCGCCTTCAGCGCCGAGCCCCGGATGATCGGGATGTCGTCGCCCGGGAAGTCGTAGGAGGACAGAAGCTCGCGCAGCTCCAGCTCCACCAGGTCCAGCAGCTCCGGATCGTCCACCACGTCGCACTTGTTCATGAACACGACCATGTAGGGAACGCCCACCTGGCGGGCGAGCAGGATGTGCTCGCGCGTCTGCGGCATCGGGCCGTCCGCGGCCGACACCACCAGGATCGCGCCGTCCATCTGCGCCGCGCCGGTGATCATGTTCTTCACGTAGTCGGCGTGGCCCGGGCAGTCCACGTGCGCGTAGTGGCGCTTGTCGCTCTGGTACTCGACGTGCGCCGTCGCGATCGTGATGCCGCGCTCGCGCTCCTCCGGCGCCTTGTCGATCTGGTCGAAGGACACGAAGCTCGCGAGACCCCGCGCCGCCAGCACCCTCGTGATCGCTGCCGTCAGCGTGGTCTTGCCGTGGTCGACGTGACCGATCGTCCCGACGTTGACGTGCGGCTTCGAACGCTCGAACTTCTCCTTGCCCATGGCGCTTTCAGATGCCTCCTAACGCTTCGTTTGTTGTCTAGAGCAGGCTTGAATTCATGGAGCCCACGACCGGATTTGAACCGGTGACCCCTTCCTTACCAAGGAAGTGCTCTACCCCTGAGCCACGTGGGCTTGAGACACTCGTAGACTCCCCGAGACCGCTGTCCCAGGGTCCGTCCGGCGGACAAACCGCCAGATCTTACAGTCTCCCCATAACCGTGTAAAGCCCCTTTGCTTCGCAGGATACAACCTTTGCAGGGAGCCCGGCGAAGACGCCCCGGAAAGGGCGCCCCGAGGAGAGGGATCAGTATTGTGCCAGAGTCCCCCATCGATGTCCAGCCCCCTGAAGAGACCGAGACGTTTCGAGCGGATCTGGCTCGGATCTTGCTGCGGAATCGGCAAGCAGTTCGACAAGAGAAACCCGCCCTTCGGGGCCCTCAGGAGAGCCGATGCCGTCCTTCATCCCCTCGCCACGGGTCGTCCGCCGCAGCGGCGTCCCTTCTCCCGCGAACGCGCCGGCCCCTGTCCGGCAGCCGGCCGCCCCGGAGCTCCCGCCGCCCCCCGTCGTCCCTCCCTTCCCGGTGACCGCCCTCCTCGAGGCCCTCGGGGAAGCGGCGCTGGTCACCAACAGCACCGGCCTCATCGAGGCCGTCAACTCTCAGGCGGAGCGGCTGTGGGGCTACCCCCGGGTCTCGCTGATCGGCCGGAAGCTGTCCTTCCTCCTCTCCAACGAGGCCCGCGGCCGGTCCATTCCGCCCCGCGAGGAGGCCGGCAGCCCCATCCGGCGGCTGCAGCTCGAAGGCTACCGCAACGGCGGCACGACCTTCCCCGTGGAGGCGCGCATCGGCCGGGTCGGGACCGACGAGCCCGTGCGCTTCCTGGTGGTGGTCCGGGACCTGACCGACGAGGTGCGGAACCAGGAGAAGCTGCGCTCCCTCGAGAAGGCGCTGGACACCATGAAGGTGGGCGTCTCGATCACCGACCTCGACCACCGCATCGTCTACGCCAACCCCGCCCAGGCCGAGATGCACGGCTACACCGTCGCGGAGCTGGCGGGCCGCAACGCCCGGATCCTCAACCCGAGCGACCTGTGCCGGCCGTACAACGAGCTGCTCTCCGCCCGGACATGGCGGCGGGAGAGCCAGAACGTCCGCCGGGACGGCAGCCGCTTTCCCGTCGAGCTCGTCTCCGACGTGGTCACCAGCGCCACCGGTGCGCCTCTCGGAACGGTGACCATCTGCCAGGACATCACCGAGCGCAAGCGCGCCGAGGAGGCCCTGCGCGAGAGCGAGGAGCGCTACGCCCTGGCCGTCCGCGGGGCCAACGACGGGATCTGGGACTGGAACCTGCTGACCGGGACCATCTATTTCTCCCCGCGCTGGAAGGAGATGCTGGGCTGTGCCGAAGGGGAGGTCGGCACCGACCCCGAGGCCTGGTTCCGCCGGGTGCACCCCCAGGACCGGGGCCCCCTCGAGCGCGCCCTCGCCGCCACCATCGCCGGCGAGACCGCCCATTTCGAGAACCAGCACCGGATGCTCCACCGCGACGGCACCTACCGGTGGATGCTCAGCCGGGGCACGGCGCTGCGCGACGGCCAGGCGCGCGCCATTCGCCTCGCCGGCTCGCAGACCGACATCACCGACCGCGCGGTGCAGGACCCCTTGACGGAGCTCCCCAGCCGCTCGGTCTTCCTCGACCGGCTCGCCACCGCCCTGGAGCGCAGCCGGCGCGGCGGCCCCCTCTGCGCCGTGCTCTTTCTCGACCTCGACCGCTTCAAGGAGGTCAACGACACGTTCGGGCACGTGGCCGGAGACCGCCTCCTCCTCTCCGTCGCCCGCCGGCTGGAAGCCTGCGCCGGCCCTCACGACACCATCACCCGGCTGGGGGGTGACGAGTTCGCGGTCCTGCTCGAGGACGGCAGCCAGGCCGCAGGGATCGCGCACCGGATCGAACGCGAGCTGGCCCGGCCGGTCCTCCTCGCCGGCCGGGAGGTCGCCGTCCAGGCGAGCCTGGGGATCGCCCACGCCTCCCCGGCCCACGCACGGCCGGAGGAGGTCCTCCGGGACGCCGACGCGGCCATGTACCGCGCCAAATCGCGGGTCGCTCCCCGCGCCGGCTCCCCAAGAGCCGCGGCTGGCGACCCGTCTCCTGGCCTGAGCGCCTGACTCCTAATTTTTTAGTTGACAGCCGCCGCGGACAGGGGTAATCTCCTAATCTATTAGGAGGTGAGCCCCGATGACGAGGAGACCGAGGACCCAGAGCCCCGAGCAACTGACCCCGCTCGAGCTCGAGATCATGAAGGTCCTCTGGGAGACCGGCCCGGCCTCCGTCCAGACCGTGCAGGAGCGGCTCTCGCCGGAGCGCAGGCTGGCCTACAACACCGTCCAGACCATGCTCAACGTCCTCCACCGCAAGGGAAAGGTCCGGCGGGAGCTGCGCGCCCGGGCCTACTACTACGATCCCGCCGTCAGCCGTATCCAGGCCGCGCGGCAGGCGGTCTCCGACCTCGTCCACCGCATGTTCGACGGCTCGGCCGAGAGCCTGGTCCTGAGCCTGGTCGAGACCGAGCACCTCACCCCCGAGAAGCTCGCCCGGCTCTCGGAGAAGCTCGACGAGGACACCGGCGAGGAGGGAGGAAACGGTGAGAACGCTTGACGGCCTCGTCCTCACTTTCCTGGTGAACGCCTTTTGGCAGGTCCCTCTCGTGGCCGCGGCCGCCGCCCTGGCCGACCGTTTCCTCCACCGGGCCCCCGCCCGGCACCGCCACACCCTGTGGCTCGCAGCGCTCTCCCTCGGCCTCCTCCTGCCGGCGGCAAGCCTGCTCCCCCAGGGGGACGGGCCGAAGGCCGCCGAAAAGGTTCCCGCCACAGCAAGGTCCGGGGAGGCTGGAGGGGCAAGTGGCTGGCTCGCCTTCCCTGGCGAGCGCCGGCCGGACCCGCTCACCGTGCCCGCAGCCTCGGCCGTGGCCCTGCTCTACGGTCTCTCCGTCTCGTTGTCCGCAGCGCGTTTGGGCCGGATATGGCGACGGACCCGTCGTCTCGGCCGCCGAGCCGTCCCTCTGGCCGCTCCGCAGGAGGCCGCCGCCCTCGTCGCGCGGTGCCAGGCGGCTCTGGGCACCGGCCCCGTCACCCTCCTCTCCTCCTGGGAAGTGGCCGGCCCCGTCACCCTCGGCAGGGCGATCGTGCTGCCGCCCGGGTTCCTGGCTTCCTCCTCGCCGGACGAGCTGGCCGCGGCGCTCGGGCACGAGCTCGCCCACGTCCGGCGTCGGGACTACGCCGTCAACCTCGCTTCCGAGATCCTGCTCCTCCCCATCGCCTTCCATCCTGCCGCCCGGCTGGTCCGCCGGCGGCTCGCGCTCACCCGGGAGATCGCAGCCGACGAGGCGGCCGTGGAGTCCCTGATCGGGGCCCGCGCCTATGCCCGGTCGCTCCTCGCGATCGCCTCCTCCATGGCGGGACTCTCCCGACCGTCGTTCACCCTGGGTGTCTCGGACGCCCACACACTGGAGGTGCGTATGCGACAGATCCTGGATCGCCGTCCTCGCCTCGGCGCGCGCCCGGCGCGCGCCGCCCTCGCCGCCGCCGTGCTTCTCCTGGCCGTCCTCGGCCTCGCCGCCTCGGGACTGGCGGTGCAAGCCGCCGGAGCCCGGGCGGAAGACTTCACGGGCACCTGGAAGGGGGTCCTCCACTTCGAGCCCGACAAGGTCCTCCCCGGAATCGACCTGACGGTCAAGGCCGCAGGGGGCCGGCCCGACGTGCAGGCTGTCTTCTACCAGCACAAACAAGCCGCGGACGGGTCGGTCACAACGACCCCGGAAGTCGCGCGGGTCCTCCGCCCGGAAATCCGGGACGGCCGGCTGGTGTTCTGGACGCGGACCGAAAAATTCCGGTTCGACGGGAATCAGAATCCGATGGAGCAGGAGTGGGCGGTCGAGCTCACCGGCTCCGGCAGGGCGGAGCTCCACGCCCTGCGCAACTCCTACTGGGACGCCGCCAAGAAGCGAGGCGAGAACGTGCCGCCGCCTCCGCCGTCGCTCCCGCTCGAGCGCCAGCGCTGACGGCGCACCGGGCGGGCCCCTCCCCGAAGCCCCGCCGGAACCCCCAGGGGAAACCCTCGCGGCGAGGCCTCCTGCGGCCCTCGCCCGACGGCTTTTCAGGTGGAATGGATCGAATGGAGCGGGAGACGGGATTCGAACCCGCGACCAACAGCTTGGAAGGCTGTGACTCTACCCCTGAGTTACTCCCGCAAACCGAAGGAAGGATGGTGGAGGCGCGAGGATTCGAACCTCGGTAGGGCGAAGCCCGGCAGATTTACAGTCTGCTGCCATTGTCCACTCGGCCACACCTCCATGTTGTCAAGACCTGCTCGCTGGAGCCGGCACCCGGATTCGAACCGGGGACCTACTGTTTACAAGACAGTAGCTCTACCCCTGAGCTATGCCGGCGGGTGCCAGGCAGCGGCGTAGTGTAGCCCACCTATCCTCGGCAAACAAGCGTCCGGGAGCTCCCTTTTATTCCCCCGGCAGCTTCTTCCGGAGCTCCTCGGCCAGGACCTCCAGATGCGTGTCCTCGGAGAGCCGCTGGATGTCGGGGTCCCGGGTGGGGTCCTCGGCCCCGAGCCGGTCGATGATGCTCTGCACCTTCTGGAGGAGCTTCGTCGTCTCCTGCTCGTTGAGGAGGTTGATCTGGAGGTTCAGGTGCGCCCGGTGGTTTGCCTGCCGGCTCATCCGGTTCTGGCTGATCAGGACGAAGATCGCCAGCAGCACCCCCTCGGCCGAGACGATCAGCGTCAGGATGCCGAAGGGGAACGGGTCGAAGGCGGGGAGCGGCGTGACCCCGAGGTTGACGGTGAACCAGAATCCAAAGAGGAGGAGGTGGAACACCACGAACCCGATGCTCCCCATGACCCGGGTGAACACGTCGCCGATCCGCTCGGAGAAGGTCCTCTGCCGCATGGACTCTTCTTCGAGCCGGACGATCGCCTCGATGTTCTTCTGGGCGGACTCCACCGTCGCCTGGGCGGCGGCGATTTCTTCGACTTTTTGGAACTTCTCGCGACGAGATGCAACAGCCATGACAGCAGCAGGAGCTCGCAATCTCCGTGCCGGAAGGGCTACGACCGCTGCCGCACCGCCTCATAGAGCACCGCCGCGGCAGCCGTGGCGATGTTGAGGGAGCCCACCCGGCCGCGCATGGGCAGGCCGATCATCCGGTCGCAGAGCTGACGGGTGCGGGAGCGCAGGCCCTTCTCCTCCCCGCCGAGGCAGAGGACGAGCTTGCCGGTGAGGTCGACCTCCCAGGGGGGCTCGCCCCCGGCGTCCGTGCCGTAGACCCAGAAGCCCTCCTCCTTCAGGCGTTCGATCTCGGCGCCGGAGTTGACGATCCGCTCCACCTCCAGCCACTCGCTCGCCCCGGCGGAGGTCTTGGCCACGGTGGGAGAGAGGGGAGCCGAGCCCCGGTCCCGGATCAGCACCCGCCCCACCCCGGCCCCCTCGCAGACCCGGAGCAGGGCCCCGAGGTTGCGGGGGTCCTGCACGTCTTCCAGCAGCACGACGAGCTCGGGATCGCCCCCCTTCCTCGCCTGGGGGAGGGGAGCCGTCGCCTTGACCTCGGCCGCCATGCCGTTGTGGGCGGGGCCGGCGATCTCCGAGAGGGCCCGCTCCGGCACGACCTCGAACGGCACCCGGTGGCGCCGGCAGGCCTCCTCGATCTCCTCCCGCCGCCGTCCCGTCCGGGCCGCCGAGACGAGCACCCGCGCGACCTCCTGGGGCCGGTGGCGCAGGGCTTCGCGGACGGGGTGGTAGCCGTAGAGGAACATGTTGGGGACTCCCGCCGGGGTTTTCAGCCGCCCAGGATCCAGCCGCCCAGGGTCCGGCGGCCCGGGGGCTAGCCGCCCAGGGTCCAGCGGCCCGGGGTCCAGCCGCCCGGGGTCCGGCCGCCCGGGGTCCGGGGTCCAGCCGCCCAGGGCTTCCGCCCTGGGCT
>DASQEB010000060.1:0-2844 GCA_035633875.1 Thermoanaerobaculia bacterium | reverse complement strand
GAAATCTCCGGGGGGCGAGCGAGGACGCGGGTCTGCTCGCCCGGTACGAGCTGGCGCTGGGGAGAGCGGACGCGGCCCTGGCCCTCTGCCGCGAGGCCTTGGCCGAGCTGGACCGCCAGGGACGAGACTGGCACCAGGCCCAGCTCCACCTGTTCGCGGCCCGGGCTCTGGGCTGGCTCGGCCGCCCGGAGGAGGCCGCGGACGAGCTGGCCCGGTCCGGTCCCGAGGCCTGGAAGGAGCTGGAGCCCGAAGAGGGGCCGGCCCTGCGGGCTCACGCCGGCGACCGCGCCGGCGCCCTGGCCTTGGCGGAGGGCACCCCTTTCGCCCCGCTCTGGGCCGGGCTCCTGGCCGGACGCACGCCGCCCGATCCGGCGTGGGAGGCCCTCGGGAGCCTGGAACCGTACCGGGCGGCGCGGCTGGTGCTCGACCTGGAAGTCGCCTTCCCCGGGGCGGTCCCGGCCTGGTGGCGGCGGGAGGCCGCCGCCGTGTTCCGGCGCATGGGAGCCACGCTCCTCGCGGAGCGGCTGGAGGTGCGGGAGGACGGGGCTTGGCGGGCCCTCGCCGCGTATCTCGGCCGGGAGCCGGGGGACCCCGAAGCGCTGGCCGCCCTGCTCGCCGGGGCCGGGTTCCCGGAAGCGGCGCTGGCCTGGCATCCGGACGACGCGGAGCGGCGTGTGCTCGTCCCCGGGCCCGGAGGGGGGAAGGATCTCTCGCTTTCTGTCGCCGGCGGATCGCTCGTGGTCTCGGCAGGGAGGACGGACGCTGTCCTGGAGGCCCTCCTCGCCCTGGCTGCCCGGGACCTCCGGGGGCCCCGCGACGAGCCCGAGGGAGGGGTGCAGGTGGAGCGGCCTCCGGATGGAATCGTGGGGGAGAGCTCCGCGCTCCGGACGGCCCTGGAGCGGGTCGCCCGGCTGGCTCCGGGAGACCTGCCCGTCCTGATCCTGGGGGAGAGCGGCACCGGCAAGGAGCTGGCGGCCCGCCGCGTCCACCGGGCGAGCGCCCGGGCCGGAGCGCCCTTTGTAGCGGTCAACTGCGCGGCCCTTTCGGAGAGCCTGCTGCTTTCGGACCTCTTCGGCCACGTCCGCGGCGCCTTCACCGGAGCGGACCGCGACAGGAAGGGCGTCTTCGAGACCGCTCACGGCGGCACGGTGTTCCTGGACGAGATCGGAGACCTGCCGCTGGTCGCCCAGGGCATGCTGCTGCGGGTGCTGCAGGAGGGGGAGGTGCGCCGGCAGGGCGAGAGCGTCACCCGGCGGGTTGACGTGCGGGTCGTCGCCGCAACCCATCGCGATCTTGGCCGGATGGTAGCCGGGGGGACGTTCCGGCAGGACCTCTATTACCGGCTCAAGGTGGGCACCGTGGAGCTGCCGCCGTTGCGCGATCGCGGAGGAGACATCGGTCGCCTCGCCGATCACTTTCTCGCAACTCGGAAGGGAAGGAGCCCGCGGCTGTCTCCGGAGGCCCGCGCCCGATTGCTCGCATATCCCTGGCCGGGAAACGTGCGGGAGCTGCAGAACGTGCTCGCCGCCGCGGCCGTCCTCGCCGACGGTGGTGTGATCCATGCGGAGCACCTGGAGCTGCCGGAGATGGAAAGTCCCAGGGCGGGCTCCTATCACCAGCAGATGGAAACCTTCCGCCGCCAGGTGATCGAACGGGCCCTGGCCGCCTGCGAGGGCCGTCAGGCCGATGCCGCGCGTCACCTCGGGATCACGCCGCAGGCGCTGTCCTATTTCATTCGCCGCCTGCGGATCGATCAGCGCGACGGAGCGAAGGCCGGTGTGCTCTCCCGCAAGTAGGGGCGCAGCAGCCCGGCGACCTTCTCCAGCCCTTCGCGATCGATCTCATCGAACGCCGCCGGCTCGTGCGAATCGAGATCGAGCACGGCCACGAGCTCGCCCGCGGGGTTGTAGACCGGAACGACGATCTCCGAGCGGGCGGCGGAGTCGCAAGCGATATGGCCGGGAAAAGCGTGAACGTCCGGGACGAGCTGGGTCCTGCGCTCGCGGGCGGCGGCGCCGCAGACGCCCTGCTCGAAAGGGATCTCCAGACAGCCGAGCGATCCTTGATAGGGACCGACGCGGAGCAGCCCCGGGGCGACGACGCGATAGAAACCGGTCCAGCTCGAAAGGGGGAGCTTTTGATGGAGGACACACGCACAGGTCGACATCGCCGTGATCGCATCCCCCGTGCCTTCGAGGACCGCTTCGACTTCCATCAGGATCTCGCGATACAGCTCTTTCTTGGTTTCCGTGTCCATGGCGTCCACATTCTACGTGACGAGGGATCAGGACGAGACGGACTTTTTTCATCGGAACTATTGACTTGGCGGTCGTGGTTTTTGATAATGAGCGTGATGTTTAATCGGCCACTGAAATCAACATCCATTTCGTTGCAAGCGACGAGGAGGCACAATGGCAGAACCTGAAACCAGCCGCCGGAACGGAGACGAGTCATCCGGTGACGCCAAGCTGTACACTCTCTCCGAAATCTCCCAGAGGACCGGCATCTCGATGCCGACCCTCCAGCGCTACAAGAAGCTTTATCAGTCTCGAATCCCCGCAGTCGGCAAGGGGCGCAAGCAGCGCTATCCCGAGAGCGCGCTCCCCGTCTTCGATGAGATCAAGAACGAAAATGCGGGCCGGCGCGGACGTCCGCGCAAGGACGCGGCGGCTGCCAGGCCGGCGGCTCCCGCCGCGCGCAAGCGGGGCCGGGTTGCGGCCAAGCCCGCCGGCAGAACCGCTGCCAAGACCACCGCTGCCAAGCCCGCGGCCAAGCGGGGACCCGGACGTCCGCCGGCAGCGCGGCGCGGCAGGCCGCCAGCGGCCGCCAAGGCGACCGGCCGTG
>DASQEB010000059.1:0-1716 GCA_035633875.1 Thermoanaerobaculia bacterium | reverse complement strand
TACTTCGGCCTGGGCCGGCAGCTCCGGCGGCGGAACTACATCGACGTCGACCTCCAGGTGGAGGGGAACTCCGCGGCCGAGGCCCGCCGCTATTTCCTGGAGCTGTGGGAGAGCCGGGAGGTGAAGGAGGCCCGGCCCCGGGCGACGCCCGGCGAGAGGGCGGCGGCCGCCCGGGAGCTGGACCGTCACAAAGCCTGGCTCGACGCCCGCATCGAGGCGGCACGGAGCGACCCGGACCGCCGGCCGGCGGAGCTGGCGGAGGTGGGGCCGGTGCGCTTCCTTCACGATCCGGTCGGCCGCAAAGGGGTGGACCGCGGCGTGGGGCATGACCTCCTCGACCTCCTGGACGCCGCCCGTGAGTCGGTGATCATCGAATCCCCCTACCTCGTGCCCTCCAAAGCCTTGCGGAGGGGGCTCGCACGGACCCTCGCCCGGGGCGTCCGGGTGCGGATCCTCACCAACTCCCTGGCCACCACGGACAACCTCTGGCCCCAGGCCGGGTACGCGGGACACAAGGAGGATCTCGTGCGGAGCGGCGTCGAGCTCTGGGAGTACGCGGGCCCCGAGTGCCTCCACAGCAAGGCGGCCGTGATCGACGGGGAGACGGTGATCGTGGGCTCCTACAATCTCGACCCCCGCTCGGAGCACCTGAACACCGAGCTCGCCCTGGTCGCCACGGACCGCGCCCTGGCCGGCGAGATGCTCCGGACGATGGACGAGCACCTCCTGCAATCCGTGCGTATCGACGAGCACGGCCGGCCGGAGGGGGCCTCCGAGCGGTATCCTGACGTGCCGTGCAGGAAAGTCTGGAAGCTCCGGGCGCTGCGGCTGCTCACGCCCTTCATCAAGAAACAGCTCTGAGCTGGCTCCAAACCGTCCCGCGGCGGTCCCGCGTACACTCTACGGCGCTCCCCCGGCGGGAACAGGGCCGGGATGGGGCCGGTTGTGAACGATGGATGACGAGGAAAGAGGTGAAACCGTGAAAAAGACATGGCTGCTTCTGGTCGTGGCCTTCGCCACCGTGGCGGCTTCCGTGGGGGTCTCGAGCGGGGACGAGATGGCGAAGGCTCCCGTGGCCGGCCCCGGGCAGGCGAAGGCGACGTTCGCGGGCGGCTGCTTCTGGTGCATGGAGCCGCCGTTCGACAAGCTGGACGGCGTGATCTCCACGACCTCGGGCTACGCCGGAGGCCGGAAGAAGAACCCGACCTACAAGCAGGTCTCCGCGGGCGGCACCGGGCACACGGAGGTGGTCCAGGTCGTCTACGACCCGAAGAAGGTGAGCTACGAGAAGCTCCTCCAGGTCTTCTGGCGGAACATCGATCCGCTCGTCAAGGACCGGCAGTTCTGCGATTGGGGGGACCAGTACCGCACGGCCATCTTCTACAACAACGACGCGGAGCGCCGGCTCGCCGAGGCGTCCAAGCAGACCGTGGAGAAGAAATTCGGCAAGACGGTCCATACCGAGATCGTGCCGCTCCAGGAGTTCTATCCCGCCGAGGAGTACCACCAGGACTACTACGTGAAGAACCCGCTCCGTTACAAGTTCTACCGGGGCAACTGCGGCCGGGACGAGCGGCTGGAGCAGCTCTGGGGGAAGTAGGAGAGGCGTTGGGCTGCTCACGCCCCAGCCCCGCCAGGGGCGTTGGGCTGCTCACGCCCCAGCCCCGCCAGGGGCGTTGGGCTGCTCACGCCACAGCCCTCACGCCCCAGCCCCGC
>DASQEB010000058.1:0-8311 GCA_035633875.1 Thermoanaerobaculia bacterium | reverse complement strand
GGAGCGGGGGAGCGTTGCTACCGGACGGGCGACCTGGCGCGCTTCCGGAGGGACGGGACGCTGGAGTTCCTGGGCCGGGCGGACGACCAGTTGAAGGTGCGGGGCTACCGCATCGAGGCCGGGGAGATCGAGGCGGCGCTCGCCGGGCATCCGGCGGTGCGTGAGGCGGCGGTGGTGGTCCGGGAGGTGGGGGAGGGAGGGCGGCAACTCGTGGCTTGGATCGTGGCCGAGGGCGAAGCGGACGAGCGCGCGCTGCGGGCCTTCCTCGCCGAACGGCTCCCGGCCTACATGGTGCCGGCGGCGATCGTCCCTCTCCCCGAGCTGCCGCTGACCCCGAACGGCAAGGTGGACCGCCGGGCTCTGGCGCAGCGGGAGGTGGCGGCGCCTGGCGGGTCCGGGTCGGCGGCGCCGCGCACGCCAGCGGAGAGCGCCCTCGCGGCGATCTGGGCCGGCCTGCTCGGGGTGGAGCGGGTCGGGGTGCACGACAACTTCTTCCGGCTGGGCGGGGATTCGATCCTGGGCATCCAGGTGGTGGCCCGGGCGCGGCAGGCAGGGTGGGTGATCACGCCGCAGCAGATCTTCGAGCACCAGACGATCGCGGCGCTGGCCGCGGTGGCCCGGCCCGCGGGCGGAGATGCCGTCGAGCAGGAGGCGGCGGAGGGGGAGGCGCCGCTCACGCCGATCCAGCGGCGCTTCTTCGCGGAGGTCGCGGCCGTGCCGGAGGCGGCCCACCACTACAACCAGGCGCTGCTCTTCGAGGTGCGCGGGGTGCTCGATCCGGCGCTCGCGGCCCGGGCCTTGGCGGCGCTCGCGGCGCATCACGATGCCCTGCGGCTGCGGTTCGCCGACGGCCGGGCCGTCCACGCGCCGATGTCGGAGGCGGCGGCGAGCTTCCCCCTGACCCGGATCGACCTGCCGTCGCTCTCCGCCACGATCCTGGAAGAGGCGGCGGACGCGGCCCAGACCGGACTGGACCTGGAAAGGGGGCCGATCGCCCGGGCGGTGCTGTTCGACGCCGGGCCGGAGGTACCGGGGCGGTTCCTCGTGATCGTCCATCACCTGGTGGTGGACGGCGTCTCCTGGCGCATCCTGCTGGAGGACCTGGAGACGGCGTACCGGCAGCTCGCGGCGGGCGAGGCGGTCCGCCTGCCGGCGCGGACAACGTCCTGGAAGCGGTGGGCGGAGCGGCTCGCCGAGCACGCCCGGGTGGACGAGGTCCGGGAGGAGCTGGCGTACTGGACCTCGCTGCCGGAGACGGCGCCGCTGCCGGTGGATCGGCCGGGGATCGGCAACGGCACGATGGCGTCGCGGCGGTCGGTCTCCGTGTCCCTTTCGCCGGAGATCACCGCGGCCCTGCTCCGGGAGGCCCCGGCGGCCTATCGCACCCAGGTGAACGACCTCCTGCTGACGGCCCTGGCGCGGGCGTTCTCCCGCTGGACGGGGGAGGACCGGCTGCGTCTCGATCTCGAAGGGCACGGGCGCGAGGAGGTGATCCCGGGCGTGGACCTGTCGCGGACCGTGGGCTGGTTCACGACGCTGTTCCCGGTGGTGCTGGACCTCGCGGGGGCGCGCGGCCCGGGAGGGGCCATCCGGCGCGTCAAGGAGCGGCTGCGGGAGATCCCCCGGAAAGGGATCGGATACGGGCTGCTCCGTTGGCTGGGGGAGGAGGAGACCAGCGGGCGGCTCGCGGCCCTGCCCGCAGCCGAGGTGAGCTTCAACTACCTGGGGCAGCTCGACGCCACGCTGGGGAGGGAGGCCCTCCTCGCCCCGGCCGGGGAGCCCTCGGGCCTCAACCGGAGCCCGCTCTCCCCCCGCTGGTACCGGATCGAGGTGGACGCCATGGTCCTGGGCGACCGCCTGCGGGTGGACTGGGGGTATGGCGCCGAGACCCACGACCACGCCACGGTCGCGGCGCTCGCGGAGGCTTTCCGCGAAGAGCTGGAGGCCCTGGTGGCGCACTGCCTGTCGCCGGAGGCGGGCGGCTTTTCGCCGTCCGACTTCCCCCTGGCGCGGCTGGACCAGGAGACGATCGATCGGCTCCTCGATCGGACGGTGGAGGACGTCTATCCCCTCTCCCCTCTCCAGCAGGGCATGCTGTTCCACACCCTGTACTCCCCGGGGTCGGAGATCTACTTCGAGCAGATGGCCTGCACGCTGGCCGGGCCCCTGGACGTGGCGGCCTTCACGCGGGCCTGGGGTGAGGTGGTGGACCGGCAGCCTGCGCTGCGCACTTCGTTCGTGTGGGAGGGGCTCGAAAGGCCCCTGCAGATCGTCCGCCGCGGTGTCCAGGTCCCCGTGCGGGTGGAGGACTGGCGCGGGATTCCAGCAGACCGGTTGGAGGACTTCCTGGCCGCCGACCGGGCGCGGGGATTCGAGCTGGGGCGGGCTCCCCTGATGCGCCTCGCCCTCCTGCGAAGGGGAGAGGAGGAGCACCGGATGGTCTGGAGCTTCCACCACCTGCTCCTCGACGGCTGGTGCCTCTCGCTGGTCTTCCGCGAGGTCCTGACGCTGTACGAGGCGCACCGGACCGGCGCGGCGGCGGTCGGCCTGGAGCCGGTGCGCCCCTACCGGGAGTACATCGCGTGGCTGCTGCGCCAGGACCTCGGGCAGGCGGAGAGCTACTGGCGCGAGGAGCTGGCGGGCTTCGCGGCGGCCACGCCCGTGCCGTTCGATCATCCCGGGGCGGAGGCGGCGCGGCGGGCGGGCGACTTCGGGGAGGTTGCGGCGGCGCTCCCGGCGTTGCCGGGCCGGGAGGTCACCCTCAACACCCTGGTGCAGGGAGCTTGGGCCCTCACCCTCTCCTGGTTCGGCGGCGAGCGGGACGTGGTCTTCGGCGGCGTGGTCTCCGGCCGGCCGGCGGACCTGCCGGGGGTGGAGTCGGCCATCGGTCTGTTCATCAACACCCTGCCGGTGCGCGTGGGGGTGGAGCCTGGAAAGCCGGCGGGAGCCTGGCTGCGCAGGCTCCAGGAGCGGCAGGTGCGGCAGCGGGCGCAGGAGTGGAGCCCGCTGCCCGAGGTGCAGCGCTGGAGCGAGGTGCCGGCGGGCGAGCCGCTCTTCCACAGCCTCGTGGTATTCGAGAACTATCCCCTGGACAGCTCCCTGGGCGAGCGGCTGACCGGTCTCGAAGCCCGGGACTTCGCCGTCGCCGAGCACACCAACTACCCGCTGACGCTGACCGTGGCGGCGCGCGGGGGGCTCACGGCGGAGATCTCCTTCGATCGGCGATTCGAAGGCGCGACGGCGCGGCGGATGCTCGGGGGCTTCGCGGTCCTGCTGGAGGGGCTCGCGGCCCGGCCGGAGCGGCCCGCGGGCGAGCTGTCGCCCCTCTCCGAGGCCGAGCGGCATCAGCTCCTGCGCGAGTGGAGCTCCGGGGGAGAGGGGGTGGAGGAGGTCTGCCTCCACGAGCTGTTCGAGGCCCAGGCGGCGCGGACGCCCGACGCCCTCGCCCTGAAGGTGGACGGAGCGATCCTGAGCTATGCCCAACTGAACGGCCGGGCCAACCGCCTGGCGCGCAGGCTGCGGGAGCTGGGAGTGGGGCCCGAGGTCCGGGTCGGCCTCTGCGTCGAGCGTTCCGCGGAGATGATCGTCGCCATCCTGGGGATCCTCAAGGCCGGAGGCGCCTACGTCCCCCTGGATCCCGAGGTGCCGGCGGAGCGGCTCGCCTTCCTGCTGGAGGACGCCCTGGCCGGAGTGTCCTCGCCGCTCCTCGTCACCCAGGCCTCCCTGGCCGCCGCTCTGCCTTCGACGCGGGCGAGGACGTTGGTTCTGGACGAGCTGGCGCGGAAGGACGGCGAGGGGGAGGGAAGTGACGGGAATCTGGCGGGCGGGGCGGCTCCCGGGAACCTCGCCTATGTGATCTACACGTCGGGCTCCACCGGGCTCCCCAAGGGGGTGATGGTGCGGCACGGGTCCGCCGTGACCCTTGTGCGGGCGACGAACGAGCTCTACGCAATCGGCCCGGGGGACCGGCTCCTCCAGTTCGCCTCGATCAGCTTCGACGCCAGCGTGGAGGAGATCTTCACGGGTCTGTCCCAGGGGGCTCTCCTCGTTCTGCGGACGGGGGTGGACGACGTGGCCACGTTCCTCCGCAAGTGCGGCGAGGAGAGGCTCACGCACCTGAGCCTGCCCACGGCCTACTGGCACCAGGTCGCCGCGGCCCTCGAAGCCGAGGGGCTGGAGCTTCCGCCGGAGGTGCGGTTCGTGGTGATGGGCGGCGAGCGGGCCCTGCCGGAGCGCTGGGCGAGCTGGGGGAGGGGCCGTGCGGCGGAGGTCCGCCTGGTCAATGCCTACGGTCCGACCGAGGCGACCATCGCGTCCGTGGTCCACGAGCACCCGCGGACGGCGGCGGGGGTGGCGCCGGACCGCGAGGTGCCCATCGGCCGGCCGTTGCCGGGCGTGGTGGCCTACGTCGTCGACCGCGGTCTCCGGCCGGTTCCCATCGGCGCGCCGGGCCAGTTGTTCCTGGGCGGGGGCTGCGTCACCCGCGGCTATCTGAATAGGCCGGCGCTCACCGCGGAAAGGTTCGTCCCCGATCCGTTCGGCGGGCCGGGAGAACGCCTCTATCGTACGGGCGACCTCGTGCGGCGCCTGCCGGACGGCACGCTGGAGTTCGCCGGCCGGGTGGACGCGCAGGTCAAGATCCGCGGCTTCCGCATCGAGCCGGGGGAGGTCGAGGCCGCTCTGGCGCGGCATCCGGCGGTGCGGGAGGTGGCGGTGCTGCCCTGGGAGGTGGGGAGCGGGGAGCTGCGCCTGGCGGCCTGGGTGGCCGTGGGCGGCGGGCCCGCCCCCGCCGCGGCCGAGCTGCGGGAGCTCCTGGAGCGGCAGCTTCCCTCCTACATGGTTCCGGCCGCCTTCGTCGTCCTGGAGAAGCTGCCGCTGACGCCGCAAGGGAAGCTGGACCGGCGTGCCCTGCCGCCCCCGGACCGGTCGGGCGAGACGGGAGAGGACGGGACGGCCGCGCCGCGGACTGCCGTCGAGCGGGCCCTGGCGGAGGTCTGGCGCGACTTGCTGGGTGTGGAGCGGGTCGGGGTGCACGACAACTTCTTCCGCCTGGGGGGCGACTCCATCCTGTCGATCCAGGTGGTGGCCCGGGCGCGCCAGGCGGGGCTCGCGGTCACCCCCCGCCAGATCTTCGAGAATCCCACCGTGGCGGCCCTGGCGGCGGTGGCCGTGCCGACAGGGGCGGAGGCGGAGGAGGGCCCGGTCGCGGGCGAGGCGCCGCTCACCCCCATCCAGCGCGCGTTCCTGGCGGACGAGCCCGTCGACCCCCACCACTTCAACCAGACGCTCCTGCTCGCCGCCCGCGAGGCCGTGGACCCGGGGCGGCTCGCCGTCGCGCTCGCGGCCCTCACCCGGCACCACGATGCCCTGCGGCTCCGCTTCCTGCGCGAGGGCGCGGAGTGGCGGCAGGTCCATGCGTCGCCGGAGGAGGAGGGCGCGAGCTTCCTCCATGTGGATCTCTCGGGTCTGGAAGGCGGGCGGCGGCGGGGGGCGCTGGAGGCTGCGGCGGCGGAGCTCCAGATGGCGTTCGACCTGGCCCGGGGGCCGCTCCTGCTGGGAGCGCTCTTCTCCCTGGGCGACGACCCAGGCGGGCCGGTGCGGCTGCTCCTGGCGGCCCATCACCTGGTGGTGGACGGCGTCTCCTGGCGCATCCTCCTCGAAGACCTGGAGACGGCCTACGGCGGGCTGGCCCTGCCGGCGAAGACGACCTCCTGGAAGCGCTGGACGGAGCGCTTGGCGGAGCACGCCCGCTCGGCCGCCGTGCGGGAGGAGCTGGACGCCTGGCTGGCCCTCGCCGGAGACGGCGCGCCGCCCCTTCCTCGCGAGGCGGCCGGAGGCGCCGGCGGGGTGGGCGCGGTGTCGGTCTCGGTTCCGGAAAGCGTCACGGCGGGCCTGCTCCGGGAGGCGCCGGAGGCGTACCGCGCCCGGGTGGACGACCTCCTCCTCGCGGCCCTGGCGCGGGCCTTCGAGGGGTGGACGGGGCAGCCCCGCCTGCGGGTCGACCTAGAGGGCCACGGCCGCGAGGAGATCGCGCCGGGGCTCGACCTGTCGCGCACGGTGGGGTGGTTCACGTCGATCTTCCCGGTGGTGCTCGACCTCGAAGGGGCCGCCGGTCCCGGAGGCGCGATCCGCCGGATCAAAGAAACGCTGCGGTCGGTCCCCCGGCGGGGGATCGGCTACGGCCTGCTGCGGTATCTCTCCGGAGACACAGGGACGGAGGCCCGCCTCGGCGCGCTGCCGGCTTCGGAGGTGGCCTTCAACTACCTGGGGCAGCTCGACCGCTCCCTGGGGGAGGGGGCGCGCTGGACGCCGGCCACGGAGGACCCGGGACCGGCCCGCAGCCCGCGGGCGCCGCTGGACCACGCCGTCACGGTGAACGCCTGGGTGCTGGGGGGCCGGCTGCACGCGAGCTGGGCCTTCGACGCCTCCCGTTTCCGGGAGGAGGCGATGTCCACTCTGGCGCGAGGGTTCGCCGAGGCGCTCGCCGGGCTCGTCGAGCACTGCCTATCCCCTGAGGCGGGGGGCTTCACCCCTTCGGACTTCCCCCTGGCCGGGCTGGATCAGGAGGGGCTCGACGTCCTCCTCGGCGCGGACCGCGCGGTCGAGGACCTCTATCCCCTGACCCCCATCCAGCAGGGCATGCTGTTCACGGAGCTGTATTCCCCCGAGGCCGGGCTCTACTTCGAGCACCTCGCGGGGACCCTGCGGGGGCCTCTCGACGTCGCCGCCTTCCGCCGCGCCTGGCAGGCCGTGGTGGACCGGCATTCGGCCTTGCGGACGGCCCTGCTCTGGCGGGAGGTCGACCGGCCGCTGCAGGTCGTCCGCCGGGGTGTGGAGCTGCCGTGGAGCGAGGAGGACTGGCGCGGTGAGGCGGACCCCGAGGCGCGGCTCCACCGCTGGCTCGCCGGCGACCGGGCGCGGGGGCTCGACCTGGCGCGGGCGCCCCTGATGCGCGCCGCCCTCCTGCGCACGGGCGAGGCCGAGCACCGCTTCGTGTGGAGCTTCCATCACGTGCTGGTGGATGGCTGGTGCATCCCCCTCCTCCTGCGAGACGTGTTCGTGAGCTACGAGGCGTTCCGCCAGGGCCGCGAGCCGGCCCTGCCGCCGGTGCGGCCCTACCGCGACTTCATCGCCTGGCTCGCGGGCCAGGACCCCGCCCGTTCCGAAGGCTTCTGGCGGGAGCTCCTCGCGGGCTTCGACGCGCCGACCCCGCTCCCCTTCGACAGGCCGGAGAACCCGGCGTCCTTCGCCGAGCCGCGGGAGGAGGTGCTCGCGCTCTCGGTTGAGACCACCGCGGCCCTGGAGGAGCTCGCCCGGTCCCGGTCTCTCACCCTGAACACGGTCCTCCAGGGCGCCTGGGCGCTCCTGCTGTCGCGCTGGGGCGGTGGGCCGGACGTGGTCTTCGGTATCGTGGTCTCGGGCCGCCCGGCCGAGCTTCCAGGCATCGAGTCCATGATCGGCCTGTTTATCAACACCCTGCCGGCGCGGGTGCGGATCGAGCCGGCGGCTCCCCTGGCTGCGTGGCTGCGGGGTGTCCAGGAGGGCCAGCTCGCGCTGATGCAGCACGAGCACGACCCCCTGGCGCAGGTCCAGCGCTGGAGCGAGGTGCCGCCCGGCGAGCCGCTCTTCCACAGCCTGGTGGTCTACGAGAACTATCCCGTGGATCGGGAGGCCCTGGCCGCGGCCACCGCCGGCCTGGAGGCCGAGGGCTTCGAGCTCGCCGAAAAGGCGGACTACCCGCTGACCGCCGCGATCTTTCCGGGGCGCCGGTTGCGGGTGCGGGTGTCGTACAGCGGGCGTTTCGAACCGGCCACGGTCCGCCGCATGCTGCGCGGCCTGGGGACGCTCCTGGAGTCCGCCGCTGCCGTTTCGGACCGGCCCCTGGACGCGCTCTCCCTCCTCACCGCGGCCGAGCGGCGCCAGCTCCTCCTGGAGCCCAACCGCGGCGCGTCCTTCGAGACCGTGGAGAGCCTCGACCGACTCTTCGAGGCCCAGGTTGCGCGCTCTCCCGGCGCCGTGGCCGTGGTGTTCGAGGGCTGGCGGCTGACCTATGCCGAGCTCAACGCCCGGGCCAACCGGCTGGCGCACCGCCTGCGCCGGCTCGGGGTGGGGCCGGACGTTCTCGTGGGCCTCTGCGTCGAGCGCTCGGTGGAGATGGTGGTGGGAATCCTGGGCATCCTGAAGGCGGGCGGAGCCTATGTGCCGCTCGATCCCAGCTACCCCGAGGAGCGGCTGCTCTTCACGTTGGACGACGCGCGGATTCCCTTCCTCCTTACTCCGGAGAACGTGCGCTTCCGGCTGCCGGCGGTGA
>DASQEB010000057.1:0-7899 GCA_035633875.1 Thermoanaerobaculia bacterium | reverse complement strand
TTCCGAAAAGCCATCGCCGTCGTGCCGTCCGACGTGAACGCCTTGAGCGGCATGGGCAAGGCCCTCCTTGGCATGAACCGGCCGGGGGAGGCCAGGCCTTATTTCCGGCGCGCCCTGCGGCTCGACGGCGACCACATGCTGTCCCTCAACGGCCTGGCCCAGTCCTTCAAGGACGAGGGGAGAATCGGGGAGGCCATCGCGGCCTGGAATGGGATGTCCGAGCTCTATCCGGAGGTCAACGACGGCACTCCGGGCTTGGCCTGGACCTACTACGAGATGCGGGACTACCACCAGGCGGCCCTCTACTTCGCCCGGCTGGTCCAGAGATACCCATACGACGCTCGGGTGGTCGAGGCCCTCAACGTGGCGGTGCAGAACATCGATTCCCCGGGCTACGAGTGAGCCCTCGCGGCGGGCGGCCGAGGCGCCGCCCGCGCCCTCGTTTCACCTCCCCGGCAAGGGGGGTGGCGGAAAAGAAAAAAAAGCAGTAAAGTGCTCTCAGAAAGAGCCCGGTCCTCTCAAAGGTCGAGTTCCTACCCGGGCATCCTCTCAAAGAGATTGACATTCGGGGGAATTGGGGTTAGGATTTCCCCAGATCGAGAACCATAAGGAAAACTATGGTCCCTGAACCGGTTACCAACCACTGCCCCTATTGCGATCAGGCCATGCAGGTGACGCGGATGACTTGCCCGTCCTGCAAGATCTCCGTGGAGGCCGGCTTTCCCGCTCAGCGTCTGGCGAGGCTGCCGATCGAGCACCAGCGGTTCATCGAAATGTTCGTGCTGGCCAGCGGCAATCTCAAGGCCATCGCCGAGCAGGCGGGTGTCTCCTACCCGACCGTCCGTTCGCGGCTCGACAAGATCATCGAGGTTCTCCGGCAGGTGATCATGGAGAGCAGCGACGAGGGTGCGGAGGAGCTCGCCGGCGGCCGCGAGAGGACCGAGGCTGCGGCCCGGCTGATCAAGGCGATCTGAGGCGCGACCTTCCTCGGGAGGCCCGGCGCGTCCATCTCCCGGATGGACCGTTCGAGGAGTCGTCGAGCCTCCCGGTTGACCCTGCCCGCCGGCGGCGAGCCCGCCGTGAAACTTTCATCCCCCGTATCCGTTGACTTAACACAGCCTCGGCCGCTCCGGTGAACTCGGCGGCCTCGAGGCTCTGGATCATACGGACGCTATGGGATTCAAGCTCTTGCGGGGAGGAGGTCGAGGAGAGGACAAGGCCGGGACGGAGCAGTTGGACCGCTTTCTCGGCGATGCCGCCGACCGGAAGCTGCTCTCGTCCCTGCGCGACGAGGAAGGGCGGCGCCGCGGAATCCTGCTTGCCGTGGCAGGCCTAGTCGTCGGCTTGCTCGCCGGGGGTGGCGGGATCTGGCTGGGGTCCTGGCTGTGGCAGACCGACTCTCCCGAGAGCGCCGCCAGCGCTCCTCCGGAGAGATCCGAGGAGGGTGCGCGCCTCCTCATCGAGCAGGGCTGGCATTTCCACCTGGCACGAGAGATGGCGAAAGCCTGGGCCTCCTTCGGCCTGGCCACCGAGCTCGCCCCCGACTCGGTGGACGCCTGGGACGGCCGGGCCATGTCCCTGCTCCTGGGCGGGCAGGTCGAGGATGCAGAGAGGTCCTTCCGCCGCTGTCTCGAGATCGATCCCGACTACCAGAGGGCCTATCACGGGCTGGGCGACCTCCACTTCCTGACCGGAGACCTCGAGCGGGCCGAGCAGTACTGGAAGCGGGCCGGCGCGGGCAGGGCGCTCGGCCGTCTCTACCTCCTCCAGGACCGCTTCGACGAGGCCACGGCCCTCCTGGAGCCCCTGCTGAAGGAACGGCCGGACGACACCGCCGTCCAGAGGATGGTCCGCATGGCCCGCGCCCGACGGCTCACCTCCGAGGAGCGCGGGCAGCTCAGGCCCGAAGATCCCGTGAGCCGCTCCCACGACGCGGCCCTGGGCTGGAGGCTCTACTACAACGGCCGGTTCGACGAGGCCAGCACCGCCTTCGGCCGGACCCTGGCGGGGGATCCCAGGGATGTCTCGGCCTTGAACGGTCTGGGATGGTCCTCCCTCCGGCAGGGCCGGATCACTCTGGCCAGACCCTACTTCGAGCGCCTCCTCACGATCTACCCTGAGCACCCCGGCGCCCTGGACGGCCTGGCCCTCTGCCTCCGGGGTGAGGGGCAGACCCAGGCGGCCGTCAAGATCTGGGAGCGACTGGTCCGCTACGATCCCCTGACCCCCGGCCTTTTCCAGCACGGCGCGTTCCGGGAGCTCGGCGCCCTCTACGCGGAACAGGGGGATGACCATCGGGCCCTGCCCTACCTGGCCCGGGCCGTGACTCGCAATCCCCACGACAAGGAGGCCCTGCAGCTCCTCGAGCGGACAGCACGGAGGCTCCAGTCCTCTCCACCTTCGCCGTCCGTTCTCAGGGAGGCCCGGCCCCGTCTCGATTGACTCTCCCGAGAGGTGGTCTTACCCTTGGATTCGGATTTGCACCAGCAATCCTCTCTTCGAACGAAGAGGTGACGTCATGGCCGTCGGCGAGCTGAGAGAGAACAAGCACAGAGGGTTCAAGCTCCTCGGAAGGAGCTTTCGCTGGAGGTCGCGGGACACGGAGGATCTCCAGAAATTCGTCCTCGAATCCGATCCGAGCCTCGCCGCCTCGCTCCAGCAGGACGAGCGCCGGCGGCGCCGGCTCCATCTCCGTTCCCTCGCGGGGGTGCTCGCGATCCTCGCCTTGCAGGCGGGGCTCCTCTGGGTGATCTTCAAGGGACCGGCGGGAAACCTCCCCGCAGCGAAGCGGGCCGCCTCCTCCGGCGCCGCCGCGACGCGGGCGGAGATCGGAAGCGCGGACGAGCTGAGCGAGCTGGGCTGGAAACAGCTCCGTGCCATGCAGTTGGACAAAGCCAACGCCAGCTTCGAGCTGGCCCTGGAGCTCGATCCCGACCGCGCCTCCGCCTGGATCGGCCTGGGATGGATCCACTGGGAGAAGGGGGAGCCGGGAGCCGAGCAGGCGTTCCGGCGCGCTCTCGAGCTCGAACCCTACGATCCGTTGGCCCGGTACAGCCTGGGGAACCTCTACTTCGAGAAGGGGGACTTCGAGCGGGCCGAGCCCCTGCTGCGAGGGGTCGGCAGCTATCAGGAGAAGCTCGCTGCTCTTTACCTCCTCGAGGGGCGGTTCGACGATGCGGCCCAGGTCCTCGACAAGGCGCAGGGCAAGGTGGCCCGGCAGCAACTGGTGCAGGAGATGAAACGGGCGGCCGCCTCCCACCAGCTTGACGAGGAGCTCCGGCGGCGGATCCAGCCCACCCGCCTCCATGAAGCCCTCCCCGCGGCTGACCAGGGCTGGCGCCTGTTCGAGCAGGGCAAGCTCGAGGAAGCGGCGGCCGCCTTCGAGCGGGCCCTGCGGGAGACTCCGAAGGACCAGATGGGTCTGCGGGGGCTGGGGTGGACCTCCCTCAAGCGAGGACAACAGGCGAAGGCCGAGGAGACCTTCCGCGAGGTCTTGAAGCTCTGGCCCGACGAGGTCACCTCCCTGAACGGCCTCGCCAGGTCCCTCAAGGAGCAGGGCCGGGTCGACGAGGCCATCGCCGTCTGGGAGAGGATGTGCCGCGTCTATCCGCATCTGGCCCACGACGGCACACGCGGGCTCGCCTGGACCTACTATGAGCGCGGCGACTACCGGCGGGCGGCCGTCCATTTGGCGAAGCTGCTGAAGGACAACCCGGACGACAAGAAAGCGGCCGAGGCCTTGGAGGTCTCCCTCCAGAAGAGCGAGCGGCAGGGCGACTGAGCCCTGCCCCCTTGTCGTGGATCCCCTGGGAGCCCTCGCGCTCGTCGCGGCCTCGTTCGGCGCTGGCGTGATGAACGCCATGGCCGGGGGTGGGACGATCCTCACCTTCCCCACCCTGGTCTTCCTGGGCCTGCCGGCCATCACCGCCAACGCGACCTCCACCGTGGCCCTTCTGCCGGGAGCCGCGGCCAGCCTGTTCGGTTACCGGCGGGAGGTTCAGGATCACCGGCCATGGCTGAAAACCCTCTTCCTGCCGAGCCTCGCAGGCGGTGCCCTCGGCTCGGTGCTCCTCCTGCGCACTCCGGAGGAGACCTTTGCCGACCTCGCTCCGCTTCTCATCCTCTTCGCCACGGTCCTCTTTATGGTCCAGGGGGCCGTCTCCCGGCGGCTCGTGGCAAAGGCGAGTGACAGTGTCGAGCCGGGCCACCTTTCCGCAAGGCGCTGGGCACTGGCCGTGCTCCTCCAACTCGGGGTCTCGGTCTATGGCGGGTACTTCGGCGCGGGGATCGGCATCCTGATGCTGGCACTGCTCGGTTTCCTGGGCCTCACCGACATCCACGGCATGAACGGGCTCAAGAACTTCTTCGGCCTGTGCATCAACAGCGTGGCCGCCGCGTACTTCATCCTGCGCGGTGCGGTCGTCTGGCCGGTGGCCCTGGTGCTCATCGCCGGCGCCACCCTGGGGGGCTACGCCGGGGCGCGCTTCGCCCGCAGCATCGGCCGGGAGAAGGCCCGGGCCGCCGTGGTGGTCATCGGTCTGCTGGTCGCCGCGATCCTCTTCTGGCAGCAGATGGGGGGCTGATTGGCCTCGACAGCCCCCGTGGAGAGGACACCCTCCCGAAGACTGCGCCAAGTCTTCTTCGGTCTGCGGAAGCTTACGCCGTGCCAAACCAAGCTTACGCCGGCTCAACCTCGACTCGAACCAAGCTTACTTCTGTCCTCTTCTGGCAGCAGATGAACGGCTAAAACCTGGCAGCGTAGAAGTCGTAGAGCTCGCGCAGCGCACTGCGCAGATTGCCGCCGTGGCGGGCGAACAGCTCCTCCGAGGTCGGGCTCAGGGTCTCCGCCTCGGGCCCGAGGAGGTCGCGGACGATTGAATCCAGCAGATCCGGAGTCGTCCGGCAGTCGAAGAGGGTCGGCAGGAGGCCGGGCTGGTGGGAGGTGACGACGAGCCCCCCGGCAGCGCGGCTCCTCCGGCGGACCCGGAGCCAGGCGAGACGGCCGAGCTGCTCGGCGCCGTCGAGGAGAAGGATGTCCTCGCGAGAGAGCCCCCTGAAGAGCGACTCCTCCTGAAGGGGCGTGAGCCGACGGTCTCCGCGATGAAGCACGACAGAACGGGTCCGGAACCCGCGATCCTCCAGCCGGTCCCGCAGATCCTCCAGAAAGGTGGTCTTGCCGCGACCGTGCGGGCCGACCACGGCCGCCCGGTGCTCGAGGACGGCCAGGCGCTCCAGGACCTCCTCCCAGGTGGTGCCGGAGAGCCGGTACCGCAGCCGGAGGATCCGCTGGGCGGCGAAGGGGTTATCCCGGGCCCGCACCGTGAATCCCTGGATGCAGGAGGATCTCCCGTCCCGTTGGAGAGAGCACGAGGAGAGCCCGCCCGGCCCGGGACCCTGGCTCCGCCACCACCTCCAGGGCCCAGGTCAGGGAGATGAGCTTCCCCGAGAAGCTGTACGGTCCCGCGGGAAGCTTGACCCGGAACGCCCGGCGGTCGTCCGCCTCCGGCTGGCCGAAGGAGACGGTCTGGACGATCTGGAGGTCCTGATCTCCCTTGCCTTCCGTGTACCAGAAGAGGCGTACCTCGACAGTCTGCGGAGGAGCGTCGAGGTGCCAGGATGCGACTCCCTCCACCGTCTCGCCCGGCAGAAAGGAGAGCTGGCCGTCCGCAGTGTCAACCTGAATCCACTCCATTACACGCTTGCCCCCAGGGGCTTCACCTGGATCTCGTACTCGTCCACCGAGTCGGGCCATCCCGGGATCTCGCACTCGGCTTTGAGGATCCAGAGAATCTTGTTGTTGTCCGCCGCGAAGGAGTGCATCGTCCCCTCCGGAATGGAGAGATGGGCCGAGCCGGCCGGGATCTCGAAGGGCTGATCGGTATCCACGGCGAACACCGTGGCGAAGGTCTCGCGGTCGGTGTACGTGTCGGTCCCGCGCCGGTAGCGGGCCTCCTCGCGCCCTTCGAGGACGATTCGCAACCGCCGGATGCGGCTCGCCCGGCCCACCATCTTCCACTGGAGATACGCCGCTCCCCCGGGGGTCAGGACACCCGGGCTCAATGTGAGCCGCGGGCGCGGGTTGAACAGCGCGAGGAGCTGTTTGAAGGCGCCCCCCACGAGCGCGACACCCACGAGCACGAAGGGGATGAGAAAGAGCGTGAGGCAGCCATCCGGCTGACCCGCCTGCCAGCCCTGGACGGCCTGCCAGACGAACACGGAGACGATCCCGTTCCAGAACAGTGCGAGGAACGTGAGCCCCACGAATTTGCCCAGGGGAGAGACGTCCGGCCGCAGCTCCCGGGGTCCGGTCTCGACCGTCGGGAACGAGGCCCGAGCCAGTGCGCTGCGGGTGGGTGTCGAGCTCCAGGCGTCGGACGAGGGAGCCCCCACGGCCACGGCCGCGGCCCGGCCTCTCTGCCGCAGCGCGAACACGACGCCGCCAAGGCCGATGAAGAAAAAGATCAGGGGGACCAGACCGACGAGGTATCTCGGACCGGGGCTCCGGTCGATCACGGCCTCGGACGGATCGGCGGGATTGACGTAGCAGACCGTGCGCGCGCCCGGCGGATAGCGGGCGACGACGTCCGCCTTGCCTTGATAGCCGCTGGAGTAGGCGTCGAAGAAGTCGTAGCGGCCGGACCTGTGCTCCCCGCCCGCGAAGACATAGGAGTACTGGACGTCCACCTTGTAGGTCGTGCCGTCCGAGTCCGAGCTCTCGGCCACCTGGCTCGCGAGGATCGTGCAGGGCGTCTCCACCCAGGACCGCGCCGCCACCAGCCCGGCCACGGGGCGGATGGTGACGAACCAAGTCATCACGCCCCCGATGACAAGGAACAGCCCGAAGAACAGGACGAGGCAGCCGGCGCCGGAGGCCTTCCGGCCCTGCTGAGAGAGCGGCTCGGTGACCATGTTGGGGTGGGATTGTAGCCCACTACCGCAGGGGGCGGCCCATAGGAGCCCGGGGGGAGCCCTCACCCCGCCCCTCTCCTGCCGGAGAGGGGCTTCAGGCTGTCTGTTTTTGTTGTCTCCCTCCTCTCCCGGCGGTGGGCGGGAGGATAGGAGAGGAGGCCGGGGAGGTGAGGCCCCGGGCGCGGGCTCTGTTGGAGCTCAGAACTTGGGCGTCAGTCCCGCCTGCTTGCAGATCTCGTTGGCCGTGATCCGGTCGAGTTGTTTGTGCCGCTTGACCGGGATGGTCTTCGCACCGTTGGTGTAGATGGAGTGGTTCGCCCCTTCAGGAGGAGGCGGAACCGATTCTCTTCCAGGTACTGGATCAGGTCACGCCGTTTGACGGACATTCTCCAGCTCGACGGACACTTGTTCGAAGAGGTCGTTCCCCAAGGGAATCTCCTTACCCTGCTGCTGGTACGCCAAAAGCATCTCCCGGAGGGCATCTCGAAGCATGGACCGACACTCTTCGATGTCGCCGCCCTCGGTGACCACCTCCGGCCACTCGATGAGCTGTCCCAGATAGCCGGAGTCGATCTTCGTGTATTTCGCGGTGTAACTCTTGACCATGCTTAGAATTGTACCGGACGACGGCTGGAACCACAGCCCCCAAGGTAGGAAAACGCCGCAGCAGACTCAGCGGACCTTGATCACTACCAGCGTAACATCATCCCCGGCCGCCTGCCCGCCGGCCCAGGACTCGGCGGCTTCGGTGAGGCCGGCGATGATCTTTTCGGGGGCCTTGTCCCCGAGCCCCTCGAAGAGAGAGCGGACGCGGGGATAGCCGAGGGGCTCGCCTTCCAGGTTCTGCAGCTCGGGGAGGCCGTCCGTGAGGAGGAGGATGGCATCGCCGGGCTCCACCCGGGTCCCCGTCTCCTGATAATCGAAAGCCAGGCCGCCCAGAGGCATGCCCGGCAGGGCGATCTCCTCGACGCGTCGCCTCGCTTTGCGGTA
>DASQEB010000056.1:0-8788 GCA_035633875.1 Thermoanaerobaculia bacterium | reverse complement strand
GGATTCCCTCTCGAAGATGTAGGTGAGGACGGACGCACCGTTCGTCAGGCGGATTTCGATCCCCGGGAAGGTGCCGGCGGCGGTCTCCACTTCGCCCGCGTCCTTCTTCTCCACCCTGTAGCTCGCAGGCTTCAGATCCGCAAAGCGGCCTGCCAGGAGCGAGGGGAAGACATCGAGGGTCTCGGGCGCCGGGCCGGCGACGTAGTCGCGGAGCGAGGCAGGCAGGCCGTCCTCCGGGAGGGCGCGGGAGGGCCAGGGCATCGAGCGGTCCGCCTGGCCGTCGAAGTAGGAGCGGGTCGAAAGACGCCCCTTGACCATGTCGGCCGTCGAGACGCCGCAGGCCTCGGAGCTGGTCGCGGCGATCTTGCGCAGGGCGCCGGAGCCGCGGTGGGTGAAGACGCTCGCCATCTGGTGGTAGGTGTAGATTCCGGTGGTCACGTCTCGGATGTGGTTGAGCTTCAGCACGTCGAAGCTGTCCTTGCGCGGGGTATCCGCCTTGACATCGAGGTCCGGGGCCCAGGGCTCCTTGACCAGGACCAGCAGGGCGCGCCCGTCGAAGCGGTGGCCGTAGCGGGCCCAGATCACGTCATAGGCGCAGAACTCCGCCTTGCCGTCGTCCCAGAGCGCGGAATGCCTCCAGCCCGGGTCCCCTCCCACCGGGGCGGCGGCCGCGAGCGGCGCCGCGCTCACCACACCGGGATCCTGGGAGTCCGAACGAATGGCCCAGACCGCGAGCGATACGAGCAGCAGGGCGGTGAGGGCTTTAAAAAAAATCTTCATCGGCCGACCTCCGGCTGGGGCGGGTCGCAGCCCGCCGCGGGGAGCATACGCGATTGCGATACCCAATGTGCACGGGCAGTTCGATGGCTGACCCCTATGATATAAGAACGCTGCCTCACGCCGGGCGCGCAGTTTTGAACCATCGAGAAGTCATGCCAGGCAGTGCCCCGAGTCTCTGGCGGGGAGTCGCGCTCCTCGCCCTCGTCTTCTCCGCTCTCGTCCCGGCCGGCTGCGGGCGCGGAGAGCCCTCCGGCCTGCCGGAAGGAAAGGGGGGCGGCGGGGTGTTCCGGGTCGTCCTCCCGAGCGAGCCCCGAACCCTGGATCCCAATTCCCCGAGCGACGAGATCGCCCTCCTGCTGGCCCCGAACCTCTACAACCGCCTGGTGGCGCTCGACATGGACTCGCAGCTTCTCCCCGATCTCGCCGAGAGCTGGGAGATCGGGGAAGCGGGGCGCGTCTACACCTTCCGGCTCGGCGATGGGATCCGCTGGCACGATGGAGAGCTCTTCACGGCCGAGGACGTCCGGTGGACGCTGGAGTCGCTCAAAGGCCGGCGCTCCCTGGCCGCGGAGGCGATCCGGCGGATCGCCAGGATCGAGACCCCTGACGCCCGGACGGTCGTGATCCGGCTCACCGAGCCGTGGGCTCCCTTCCTGACCACCCTGGCATGGAATGGAGCTTTCATCCTCCCCCGGCACCTCGCGAACGACGATCCCTCCTCCCCCTCCTGGAGGCCCGTAGGCACCGGCCCCTTCAAGCTGGGCGAGTGGGTCCGCGGCCGGAGCCTCACGCTCGAGGCGAACCGCGCCTACTTCAAGCCGGGTCCGGCTCTGGACCGTGTAACCTACATCCTCGAACCGGACTCCGACGAGGGGCCGGCGCTCCTCACCTCCGGCGCCGCGGACTACGTCATCGTGCGTCCCGATCTCGGTCGCCTGCCCGGTCTGGCGCGGGACCCGCAGTTGCGGGTCCTCACCTCGCCCGGCGAAGGGCGCTCCTATCTGGCCTTCAATCTGCGGCGCTCCCCGTTCTCGGACCGGCGGGTGCGGGAGGCGATCAATCGGGCCCTGGACCGGCCGGCACTCGTCGAGCGCGCCCTTCACGGATATGGGGCGCCCGGCTACGGCTTCTACACTCCATCGGTTCCCTGGGCCTACAACCCGCGCGCCGTGGTCCCCGGGTTCGCTCCCGGCCGGGCCCGGGAACTCCTCGACAGGGCGGGGCTCGTCCCCGACCGGCGGGGCATCCGCTTCGAGCCGCAGCTCCTCACGCCGGACCTCGGGGTGCAGGTGGAGATCGCCCGCGAGGTCCGGCGGCAGCTCCTCGAGGTGGGAATTGCGGCCCGGGTCGAGGTCCTCCCGCACCCTGAGTGGGGCGAGCGCATCCTCCAAATCAGAGATTTCGAGCTGACCCTGATGGGGGGAAACCATGGCCCCGATCCCGAAAACCTGAACGTCCGCTTCGGCTCCCAGGGAAGTCTCCAGTTCATGGGCTACGCGAGTCCCGAGCTCGACGCCACTCTGGCGGAAGGAGCCCGCATCCCGGACCTCACCCGCCGCGCCCTGGCCTACGGCCGGGCTCAGGAGATCCTGGCCCGAGACCTGCCCATTGCACCGCTCGCCGAGATCGTCCGCGTCACGGTGTACCGCAAGGAGGTCACCGGCCTGCCCCAGGTGGAAGCGCGCGGACTGGTACCCCTTTTCGACTTCAGCCTGGTGCGGGTTGACAGACCACCGGGAGGAGCCCCCTGATGCAGCCAAAGCGCCAGGGGTGGCTCCACTGGAGCGACTGGCCGTGGGCGGCCAAGCTCGCGCTCCTCCTCGGGACGCTGGCCATCGTCCCGCTCTCCGTCGTCACCCTGTACAGCGCCGCGGTGGCGCGCAGCGAGCTGACCGCCGCCACCCGGGCCCAGAACCTCCAGCAGGCGCGCAACACCGCCCAGGCGATCGACCGGTACCTCGAAACCGTCCTTTCGGACGTCCGGGTCATCGCCCTCGCTCCGGGGACCATCCGCCTCCTCTCCGGCTCCACGGAACCGCAGCTCGAATCGAACGTGAGCCTCTTCCTCGTCCAGATGCGGGACACCCACGGGTTCGACGCCCTCTACCTGACCGACACCGCCGGCACCGTCCGGGTCGCCACCGCCGAGCGCTTCCTCGGCCGCACCTACCTGGCCTCGCGCTGGTTCCTGAACGCCATCTCCGGCAACGCCTCCTTCAACGAGCCGCGCTGGGACCCGGAGGACCGGCGCGTCTACATCCACGCCTCCGCCCCGGTCCGGGAACCGGACGGCACGATCGTGGGCACGGCCGTCGGGCGGATCTCGATGGCGTCCATCGACGGCATCATCGAGGGCGACACCGGGTTCGCCGGCCGGGGCGAGTTCGGCGTCCTCTGGGATTCCGACGGCATCCGCCTGAGCCACCCGACCCGACCGGACCTGCGCTTCCAGGCCTTCGAGAAGCTGGCTCCCGACGTGCTCGCCCGCCTGCAGGTCGAGCAGCGCTTCGGCCCCCGTACCCGGGACCTGGTGCGCGTGACCCTCCCCTTCCCCGGCCTCGTCCAGCGTTCGCTCTGGCTGCTCTACAACCGGGACGCCGACCCCCATGTGCGCCTCGCCTCAGGCGAGCGGGTGGTCTACGCCTCCCTCGCTCCCCTCCGGACCACCCGCTGGATCTACGGCGTCTTCAGCCCCGAGGAGGCCATCCTGGCGACCGTAAGGCGGCAGACCCGGCGCGACCTGTTCCTCGCGGGGCTGACCGCCGCCCTCGCCGCGGCCGTCGCCTTCTTCGCCGCGCAATGGGTCACACGCCCCCTGGTGCGGGTCGGGCAGGCCGCGCAGGCCCTGGCGGCCGGCGACATGTCCCGCCGGGCGGGGCTGACGCAGCGCGACGAGGTCGGACGCCTCGGGGCCGCCTTCGATGCAATGGCCGACTCCCTCGCCGCGAAAGAGGCCGAGCTGCGCGAGCACGCGGATCACCTCGAACACCGGGTGGAGCGTCAGACCGCGGCTCTCCGCGCCTCGGAAGAGGAGCTGCGGACCCTCTACCAGAGCGAGCAGGAGCTGCGCCGCAAGGCCGAGGAGGCCAACCGTCTCAAGGACGAGTTCCTGAGCACCGTCTCCCACGAGCTGCGCACACCTCTGAACGCCATCCTCGGCTGGATCTGGCTCCTCGCGAGCGGCAAGCTCGATCCCGAAGGGGCGCGGCGGGCGTTCGCCATCATCGAGCGCAATGCCCGCGCGCAGAGCCAGATCATCGACGACCTGCTCGACGTCTCCCGGATTATCACGGGCAAGCTCCGTCTCAAGCTGCAGCGCGTAGAGCTGAAGCAGATCATTGAGGCCGCCATCGAGGCCGTCCGCCCCGCAGCCGACGCCAAGGGGATCCGCATCGAATACCGGCCTGCTCCGGGAGTCCCCCCGGTCCAGGGAGACCCCGACCGCCTGCAGCAGATCGTCTGGAACCTTCTATCGAACGCGGTCAAGTTCACGCCCGGAGAGGGCAGCGTCGAGGTGCGCCTGGAGCGCAGCGGGGGGCAGGCCCGCATCCAGGTGGCCGACACGGGCATCGGGATCCGCAGGGACTTCCTGAACTACGTCTTCGACCGCTTCCGCCAGGCCGACAGCAGCACCACCCGGGCGCACGGCGGGCTCGGGCTCGGGCTCTCGATCGTGCGCCACCTTGTGGAGCTTCATGGCGGCACGGCGCGAGCGCAGAGCGAGGGCGAGGGCCAGGGGGCCACTTTCATCGTGGAGATCCCGCTCACCCCCTCTCTGAGCGCGACGTCCGCCCCAATCACCCCGCCGCGGGACGAGGTCCTCCTCGAACCGGACAGCGATCAGGAGCTCCAGGGGCTCCAGGTCCTCCTGGTGGACGACGAGCCCGACGTCCGCGAGATGCTGCCCCATCTGCTCGAGCAGTTCGGTGCCAGCGTCCGGGTGACCGCCTCCGCCATCGAGGCTCTCGAAGCCCTCCGGCAGGGCAACGTCGACGTCCTGGTGGCGGACATCGGAATGCCGGAGGAGGACGGCTACTCCCTGATCGGCAAGGTCCGGGAGCTCGACGGCGACCTCCGCGACATCCCGGCCATTGCCCTGACCGCCTATGCGGGAGAGGGGGACCGCCAGCGCGCCCTGGAAGCCGGCTTCCAGATGCATCTGGCCAAGCCCGTCGAGCCCCGGGAGCTGGCGTCGGCGGTCGCCGCGGTGGCGCGGATGGCGGTGCACAGCGATAATCTCAGCGCGTCAGGAAAAGGAGAACGAACATGAAGATCACTCTGCCCGCGATCCTGGCCCTCCTCGTCCTGCCGGCCTTCGCCCTCGCCGAGGACGAGAAGGACCACATGCAGCGCATGGCCCAGGAGCACAAGCACGACAAGCCGACAGCCACCCCTGCCGCCATGGCCGAGCCGGCCCGGCCCGTCACCGCCGAGGAGGTGACCTACGGCACCGTGGACGGCAAGCCGGTCCGCGGCTATCTCGCCCGGCCCAAGGACGCCAAGGGGACGCTGCCGGGCCTCCTCGTCATCCACGAATGGTGGGGGCTCAACGACAACATCCGGGCAATGACCCGGCGCCTGGCGGGTGAGGGATACCAGGCCCTCGCCGTGGACCTCATGGGCGGAGCCGTGGCGGAGACCCCGGACGCCGCGATGAAACAGATGGAGGCGGTCTCGAAAGACCGGGCCTCGGCTGAGGACAATCTCCGGGATGCCTACGCGTTCCTGGAAAAGAACGGCGCCCCCAAGATCGGCGTCATCGGCTGGTGCTTCGGCGGCGGCTGGTCCCTCAATACCGCCATGCTCCTCCCGGACAAGATCGACGCCGTGGTCATCTACTACGGCGGCGTCACCGCCGACAAAGGGAAGCTCACGCCGATCCAGGCCCCCATCCTCGGCCTCTTCGGCGGCAAGGACAAGGGAATCCCGGTGGAAGGCGTGCGTGCCTTCGAAAAGTCCCTGAAGGAGCTGAACAAAAACGCGGTGGTCCAGATCTACGAAGACGCGGACCACGCCTTCGCCAACGCCTCCGGCGGGAACTACAACGCCGAAGCGGCGAAGGACGCCTGGCAGAGGACCACGGCGTTTCTCGGGAAGCACCTGAAGTAGCGGCCCGCCCGGGCTCAGGCCCGGGCGACCTGCCGCAACATCGCCCCTTCCGTTCCCGCCCGATACAGCGGCTCCCAGGCGCTGTCCGGCTTCGGGATCTCCCCCTGCTCGGCCGTCTTGAGAACACCAAGGACGAGGGCCGCCAGGGGCTCCTTCCGCCTCGCGTCCAGCCAGGCCGCAGCCTTGAGGACGACCCGCTGCCGGGTCCCGCTCCGGCGGGTGTGGCCGAGCACCACCAGCGCCAGCAGGGCCGCGGCGGTGCGGGCCAGGTCGCCGCCGTAGCTGCCGTCAGCTCCCTGGGTCCGGGCGAGGGTGCCCGCGGGATCGGAGGGCTCCTCGGGGGCTCCGCGGGTAATCCCGAGCTCCTGCTCGAAATCGGCGAGGATCGCGCTCGCCCTCTTTTCCTTCACCACCTTCGTTGTCTTGAGCATCTCCAAGTCCGGGAAGTCGGCGCCGGCCAGGTCCGCAGCCGCTGCGAAGACCCGGGCCACGGGAGCAGCAAAGCCGGTCGGAGCCGGGGCCGCGAGCCTCCTCCTCATCATGGCCGGGGCAGGGGACGGCGGAACGCCGGCCGCGACGACTCCCCTGTTCAGCAGATCCCAGTCTGCCGGCCCTTCCACCGGCTGGACCACCTCCACGCGCTCGCCGGTGGCGGTCATGGTCTCGTCCACGGCCACGAAGGAGGTGAAGCGCGAAGCGATCCTGTGCTCCAGGGCGATGCGCAGGATCTCCGGCCGGATCGCCTCCTCTTCGTAGGGCCGGAGGACAAGCCGGTCCTCCAGCCAGGCTACCCGCTCCCGCGCCCACAGCGCACCGAGAGGAGTTTCCACCCGGGATGGCGCCACAGGCTCGGAGAGGTTCCCGCCGGGAAGCTCCCCTTTCACCTGGAGCGTCGGCGGCGCGCCTTCCACCAGGAGCGTCACGGGCCGGCCCGCGAAAAGCACCGCCGGCTCCGGACGCGCCGCGGCCCCGCCCTCGACCGTCACCCCGGTGGCAAGCGGGCTTCCGAAACGAGCCTCCAGCCGCGCCACCACGGCTTCGATGTCGTCGTGCGGCGTACAGAGCTCGCAGGTGCCGCCCCCCACCCGGGCAAGACGCTTCAGGAGGGATTCGTTGACTGCCGTGTCGATTCCGAGGGTGAACACCAGGGCGCCGTTGCGGCGGTTGGCCACGGCCGGCACGAGGCGGGCCTCGTCCGTGGACTGTCCGTCGGTGATGAGCAGCACGGTGCGCACCCGGCCGGCCTCCGGCTCGCTGTCCAAAGCCTGCTCCACGGCCGGCAGCATCTCCGTGCCGCCCCGAGCGTCGAGCGCCTCGATCCAGCGGTCCGCCTCAGCGAGGCTCACGTCGTCGTAGGAGACGAAGCCAGGCCGGAAGACGTCCACCTCATTGTCGAACGCGATCAGCCGGAAGCGATCGCTGGAAACCAACCCGTGGAGGGCGGATTGGAGGGCCTTCTTCGCCGCCTCCATCTTCGGCCCCGCCATGGAGCCGGAGATGTCCACCACGAACACCGCGTCCCGGGGAAGACTCCGGAGAATCGCCTGCGCGGGAGGTTCGACGAGCACCGCCGTGAACCGGCCGTCGGTCCAGGCCCTTGCAGTGGCCCAATCCGGGTCCGCGGTCGTGAACGCCAGGACGAAGTCCCGGTTCAGCGTTGTCCTGGCCGAAGGGGCCACGCGGATGCCGCCGTCCTCCAGGTCCACACGGACCGCGTGGAGGGAGGAGGAAAGCCCCGTCACCGGACCGGCCATCCGGACCTCCAGGTCGAGCCGGGTCCCGCCGGAGAGCCGCAGGGGCGGCGAGATCCGGGAGGCGTCCGGCACGGCGTCCGTGTCCGCCATCACCCCGAGACCTTCATGGCCCGTCGGCTCGCCCGGCGTGTAGCGCGGAGCGACCGTCGTGGGAAACCGCCAGGTCAGGCGGCCGTCCACGGCGGTCAGCACCTCCACGATCACGAGCCGGACGCTGACCGGCGTCTTCGGCGGAATGTTGGTGACCCGGAGCGTGTGGACGTCCGCCCGCTCGGCTTCCAGGAGGGCCGCCCGATGCCCGGCTTCGCGCGCCGCGTCGAAGGAGGCCCGGGCCTCCTTGCGCTCCCGGCACTCGCCGCGGACCAGCTTGTCCCCGGCCAGCAGCTCCAACTCCACCACGGCTCCGTCCGGCGGCAGCGGAAAGATGTGGACGACCTCCAGCGCCTGGTCGTAGGGGTTCTCGAACCGCTGCTCCACCACCGTCCGGGCGAAGCTCCCGACGATCTCGGCGCGGACTCGCACCTCGGCCAGGGGCAGGGGCTTGTCCTGCGCCATCAGGGCACCCAGTCCGCGGGGATCGGGCACCCAGGAGGGGAGGAACGGCGCTGGCTCGACAGGGACGGGAACGGGCAGGGGCATCATCGGACACCTCCGAGAGGAGAGAGAGCATCGGACAGACGGGAGAGAACCTCACCAGGATCGCCGACCACGGCGGGATCGACGAGGACCGTGACTCCGGGGGCGATCTCGGCAGCCACTAGGGAGCGCGAAGCGGGACCGCGTGCCGGCGACGCCGGGGCTCCGAGGGAGGTCCGCACAGCCTCCTCCAGCGCGGCCGTGCTCGTGCCGGCGAGGGCTCGCTGGACCTGGGCCAGGGAGCTCCCCTGGGCCTGGAGGAGCTTCACCGCGACCACTTGGAGCAGATGGCGGAAGCCATAGAGGGCGGTCCTCCCCTCGTAGCGCAGGGGCCGATCCACCAGACCGCCGGTCTGGTAATAGCGGACGGTCCGCTCGTCCGGCAGCGCATTGACCCGCTCATCCTCAGGACGCACGCCAGTCTTTTGGAGCAGATCACGGGCGGCGGCGGCGAGACCGGGGAGGTCCCAGGCGGAGTCACGGTAAGGAGCGAAGGGGTCGGTCACGGC
>DASQEB010000055.1:0-9062 GCA_035633875.1 Thermoanaerobaculia bacterium | reverse complement strand
CAAGGCCATGACGCATGTGACACGGTTCGACGACAGCGCCCCTCCGGCGGAGCTCTGGGGGGCGGTGAAGCGGTACGGGACGGTGACGGGGCTGGCCGGGGTGGACCTGGCGGTCCATCCGGGAGAGGTGCTCGCGCTCCTCGGTCCCAACGGGGCGGGCAAGACGACCGCCGTGCAGCTCCTGCTGGGGCTGCTGCGGCCGAGCGAGGGGGAGGCGCGGCTCTTCGGGCGCGACCCGCGCGACCCGGAGGCCCGGGTGCGGGTCGGGGCCATGCTCCAGATCTCGAAGGTGCCGGAGACGCTCAAGGTCAAAGAGCACATCGACCTCATCTCCAGCTACTACCCCCGGCCCCTGTCCCGGCGGGAGGTGCTGGAGACCGCGGGGCTCGGGGGAGTGGAGGACCGATTGTTCGGCAAGCTTTCGGGCGGCCAGAAGCAGCGCCTCCTCTTCGCCCTCGCCCTGTGCGGCGACCCGGACCTGCTGTTCCTCGACGAGCCCACCGTCGGGCTGGACGTCGAGGCCCGGCGGGCCCTCTGGGCCGTGATCCAGGGGAAGGCCCGCGCCGGGCGCTCGGTCCTCCTCACGACCCACTACCTGGAGGAGGCGGACGCGCTGGCGGACCGCATCGTCCTGATCGACCGCGGCCGGATCGTGGCCGAGGGCACTCCCGCCGAGGTCAAGGCGCGGGTGTCCGGGCGGAAGATCCGCTGCCGGACGAGCCTGCCGCTGGCCGAGGCCGAGGCCCTGCCCGGGGTGCACAGCGCCCGCCGGGACGCAGGCGTGACGGAGCTCTTCGCCACCGAGGCCGAGAGCGCCGTCCGCGAGCTGCTGAACCGGGACCCGCACGCCTCCGGTCTCGAGGTGCGGGGCGCCGATCTCGAAGAAGCCTTCCTCGCGCTCACCGGGCGGGAGGAAACGATGAAGGAGGTGGCGGCATGAGCACCGGGACGCTGGCTCAGGAGAGGAACGTCTGGAGGATCTACGCCCTGGAGGCCAAGGCCGAGCTCCTGAAGGCGTGGCGGCTGCCCATGTACGCGGTGCCCACGCTGGCCTTCCCGCTGGTGTTCTACCTGCTCTTCGGGGTCGCCATGCGCCGGGGGCCGGCGGCGTCCGAGATGGCGACCTACCTCCTCGCCACCTACGGTTGCTTCGGGGTGATCGGCGCCTCGCTCTTCGGCTTCGGTGTGGGGGTGGCGGTGGAGCGCGGGCAAGGGTGGATGCTGTTCAAGCGGGCGACCCCCATGCCGCCGCTCGCCCATCTCGTGGGCAAGCTCGCCATGTGCCTGCTGTTCAGCGCGATCCTGGTCGTCGCGCTCTTCGCCCTGGGGATCGCCTTCGGCGGCGTGAGCGTGCCTTTCGGGACGCTCGCCGCCCTGGCGGCGGTGCTGGTGGCCGGAGCGGTCCCGTTCGGGGCCTTCGGGCTGGCCTTGGGGTACATGGCCGGTCCCAACTCGGCGCCGGCGGTGATCAACCTGATCTATCTCCCCCTGGCCTTCGCCTCGGGGCTGTGGATCCCGGTCGACGTCCTGCCGTCCTTCTTCCAGAAGCTGGCGCCGTGGCTGCCGCCCTACCACTACTCCCAGCTCGCCCTCGGGGTGCTGGGAAAGGACCGGGGCGGCTCGGCTCTGGGGAGCCTCGCGGTCCTCGTCCTCTTCACCCTGCTCTCGCTCTTCCTCGCCCGGGCCGGGTACCGGCGCGACGAGGGAAGGACGTTCGGCTAAAGGAGACGCTCGATGAAAACGCTCGTTCTGTTGCTGTCGCTCGCCGTTGTGCCCCTCCCGCTGCCGGCCCAGATGCCTGGCTCGGACGCCACGAAGGCGCAGAGGGAGGAGATGAAGAAGCTGGACTTCCTGGTCGGCCGATGGAAGGGCCAGGGCTGGGTCGAAATGGCTCCGGGGAAGCGGGAGACGTTCACGCAGACCGAGAACGTCCAGAGCAAGGTCGGCGGCCTGGCCCTGCTCGTCGAAGGCCGGGGGACCTCGAAGCTCCCCGGCAGCGACCAGGAGGTCACGTCCTTCGAGGCCATGGGCCTGCTCTCCTGGGATGAGGAGAACCGCCGGTATCGGTTCTTTTCGGGGACGACCCTGGGGCGGTTCGGAGAGTCCGAAGGCAGGCTTGTCCCGGGAGGCTTCGAGTGGGGGTTCCGCACCCCGCAGGGTGGGCGCGTCCGGTATACCATCAAGCTGACCGAAAAGGGTGAGTGGCACGAAGTCGGTGAGTTTTCTCGAGACGGGAAGACCTGGCAGCAGTTCCACGAGATGACGTTGCAGCGTGTCGACTAAGAGAAAGCTCCGCCTCCTGCCGGAAGACCCCGAGATGGGCTGGACGCCCTACGTCTGGCTCGTCTATCTCGGGAGCTTCCTGGCCGGCCCGATCCTGGGGAAGACGTCGGCGGTGGAATGGGCGCTGTCCATCGCCGGCCTCCTGGTCTTCCTGGTCCTCTACTTCGCGGGGTTCTGGCTGCGCGACCGGAGGATCATCGGGTGCGCCGCCGGCATCCTGCTTCTCGCTGTGCTCTTCGCCCCCTCCAATCCAGGGGCGAGCTGCTTCTTCATCTATGCCGCCGCGTTCTTCGGCTCGGTGCACCCCCCCAGGCTGGCGATGGCCCTCATCGGCGGGGTGCTGCTGGTCATCGGCCTCGAGAGCTGGTGGCTCGACCTGCCGGTCTACCTCTGGGCCCCGGCGGCCTTGTTCTCCGTGGTGATCGGCGGGGTCAACATCCACCAGGCCTCGGTGATGCGGGCGAACGCGAAGCTCCGCGTCACCCAGGAGGAGGTGGCGAGGCTGGCGAAGACGGCGGAACGGGAGCGGATCGCCCGGGACCTCCACGACCTGCTCGGGCACACGCTCTCCCTCGTCACCCTCAAGGCGGAGCTGGCCGGCAAGCTCGTGCGGCGCGACCCGGAGCGGGCGGAGGCCGAGATCAGGGAGGTCGAGCGGATCTCCCGGGAGGCCTTGCGGGAGGTGCGGACCGCGATCGCCGGCTACCGTTCGGAGGGGCTCCAGGCGGAGATGGCGCGGGCGCGGCTGGCCCTGGAAGCGGCCGGGGTGCGCCTCGAGTACTTCGCCCGGCCGGTGGAGCTCGGTCCGGCGGAAGAGACCGTGCTCTGTCTCGCCCTGCGCGAGGCCGTCACCAACGTGATGCGCCACTCCGGGGCCCGGACCTGCCGGATCTCCCTGGACGAGGAGAACGGCGAGATCCGTCTGGAGGTCCGGGACGACGGCCGGGGCGGCACCGCGCCGGAGGGGGTCGGCCTCTCCGCCATGCGGGAACGGGTGGAGGGCCTCGGAGGCCGGATGGAGCGGACCATGGACGACGGCACGGCGGTCCTCGTCGCCCTGCCGCGCCGGACGGCGCAGACGGTGGCGGGATGATCCGGGTGCTGATCGCGGAGGACCAGGGCATGGTCCTGGGAGCGCTGGCCGCCCTCCTGGAGCTGGAGCCGGACATCGAGGTCGTGGGCCGCGCCCGGGACGGCCGGGAGGCCCTGGAGATGGTGGCGAAGACCCGGCCGGACGTGGTGCTGACGGACATCGAGATGCCGCGGATGACCGGCCTCGAGCTCGCCGCCGAGCTGAAGCGGCAGGGCGATCACGCCCGCGTCGTCATCCTCACCACCTTCGCCCGCAGCGGCTATCTCCGTCGCGCCCTGGAGGCCGGGGCCGCGGGCTACCTCCTGAAGGACGCCCCGTCCGAGCGGCTGGCCGAAGCCGTCCGCCGGGTCCACCAGGGGCTGCGGGCCGTGGACCCCGAGCTGGCTGCGGCGGCCTGGGACGAGCCGGACCCCTTGACCGACCGGGAGCGCCAGGTGCTCCGCCTGGCCGGCGAGGGGATGAGCAGCTCCCGCATCTCCGCGGAGCTCCACCTCTCGGAAGGCACCGTCCGCAACTACCTCTCGGAGGCGATCAGCAAGCTCGGCGCCGAAAACCGCGTCGAGGCGGCGAGGATCGCCCGGCAGAAGGGCTGGCTCTGACTTATCGCCGCGGGCCGCGGACCTTGATCCGCCGGTCCGGGCGCTGCTTGCGGACCCAGGAGAGGAAGCGGCGCATCTCGGGCTCGTCCCGGAGCCGCTCCAGGCAGTGGAGCTCCCGGGCGAGGCGGGTGTTGTCGTAGAGGACGTGGATCTGGCGGTGGCAGGCGGAGCAGAGCTCCACCCGAGGGCCGTGCTTGCCCTTCTCTTCCTTGGGAATCAGGTGGTGGACGGTGACGCGGTCGACTTCGCGTTCACAGAGCTGGCATTCCATGCTCCGTCTTCAACAAGGAGGCAGGACGGAGTGTTCCTTCAGATCAGGCGGGACGTACGACTTCGAGACCAAGGAATTGCTCGAAGCCATCAAAGTCCCGGTCTCTTTGGAGGAGAGCATGGCCTTCTCGCAGGCAGAATGAAGCGACCCAGCAGTCGATCGTCTTCCGAACTGTGAGCCCTCGTTCACGAAGGAACCGGTAGTTCGCAGCAGCGGCGAGGGCCAACTCAGTGCCTCCAGTGGCGAAGATCTCGAATCCGAGGAGATATTCTCGAACGTGTCTCGCCTCATCGCGACCTTTCACTCCCTGCAGAACTTCGCAAAGGGTCAGATCTGTCATTCCGAGGCGTTCAGTCTCCAGATTAACATCAAGCCAATCGGCTTCCGGAGTCGGAAGGCCATTCAAGTAGTCCATCCAGACGCTTGCATCAACGAGGATCATCCTTGGTCGCCCAGGAACCGGCTACGCCTGGACTCGTCCAGATCCCCTTCCCAGGCCACCTTGCCCCGAAGTTCCCGCAATCGTCCCTGCGTCTTCAATTGAACCAGCAAGCGGATCGCTGCTTCGATGATCGCTCGCTCCGTCATGAGGCCGGTCACCTGACGGGCAGACTCGATCAATTCGTCGTCGATTTCGATCTTGGCGTGCATCCTGCTCTCCTTGAGACAGTATAGCACTGAACCTGGCGACCGGCGAGGAATTTGTCTCTCCGCCAGAGGTCCAGGTTCCCGATCGGGATGCCCGCCTTTGTGGCTCTCCTCAGCGATCCGCGCTGCAGCGAAGGTGAAAGGCATCCTCCATCCGCTCCCCGAACGCGCGCAGATCCCCGAGGTGGCGGTCGAGGATGGCCTCTACGACATTCGGGCTTACAGACTGGTAGTCATAGAGGGTGATGTCCCGAACAACCACCATCCGGCGCAGCCTTCCGGCAAGGTCCCCATCGATGATCCCTTTTCGCTCCAGGAAGGTGAAGGAGTCCGTGGTGGATTCCGGAATGTCGTATCCCTCCAAGGCGATGATGTGGAAGGCGAGGCCAATCGCCGCCTTGATGGCTCGCTGGAGGTTGATGGCCGTGATGTCCTCCACGTCGGCCGGAAGGAGAGTCTTCCTGCCCTTGGTCTCGGCAATGCGTTGCAGGCAGCGGTCGATTGTCGCGAGCTTCGAGGTCACCACGTCCTGGTCGGTCACCGCTCAATCCCCCTTTGCGTCTTCCGGGATCTCCTCGCTGGCCGAGCCTCCCCGCCGCCCCTTGGGGGCACGCCCCGCATCCCGCAGGGCGCGCACGAGGAGGAACTCGATCTGCGCGTTCACGCTGCGCAGCTCGTCGTCGGCCCAGCCCCGGAGGGCTTCGAAGACCTCCGGGGTGAGCCGCAGCAGAAAGCTCTTCCTTTCCGCCAAGGTCGCCGCCTCAGTGGTAGAGGCTGCCGGCGTTGACCACCGGCTGCGGGTGGCGGTCGCCGCAGAGCACCACGAGGAGGTTGCTGATCATGGCCGCCTTGCGCTCGCCGTCCAGCTCGATGACGTTTTTCTCGGCGAGCATCTCCAGGGCGTGCTCCACCATGCCCACGGCGCCTTCGACGATCTTGAAGCGGGCGGCCACCACGGCGCTCGCCTGCTGGCGCTGGAGCATCGCCGCCGCGATCTCCGGCGAGTAGGCGAGGTGGCTGATGCGGGCCTCCAGCACTTCGACCCCGGCCTGGGCCAGCCGCTCCTGGATCTCCCGGGCGAGGCCCACCGAGATCTCGGACGTGTGGCTCGCGAGCGCCATCTCCCCCTCGCGGTCCGCCACGTAGGCATAGTGGGTGGCGAGGTTGCGCAGCGCCGACTCGCTCTGCACGTGGACGAAGTTGATGTAATCGTCCACGTTGAACATCGCCTCGGCCGTGTCCACCACCCGCCAGACCACCACCGCCGCAATCTCGACGGGGTTGCCCGTGTTGTCGTTGACCTTGAGCTTGCCCGTCTCGAAGTTGCGGGTCCGCACCGAGACCTTCTTCTTGCTGTACAGCGGGTTGGCCCACCGCAGCCCGGGGTGGCGGGCGGTGCCCACGTAATCCCCGAAGAACTGCAGGACCTTGGCCTCGTTCGGGTTGACGATGAACAGCCCGACCAGCCCGATGATCGAGGCGAGCATCACCAGAACCGAGGTGATGGCGAGTCCCGACAGCCCCTGGTCGCCGGCGTAGATCACCGTCCCGATGGAGCCCAGGAGCAGAACGAGAAACAGAACGGCCATCGCCAGCCCCGGCCTGCCGTTGAACTCTCTCTCGCGGATCATGATGTTGGTCCTCCCTTTGGTTTGGACATCAAAGTGATATCACTTCGATTCCAGATACGCAAGGGGAGGGGGAAGGTTTCGGGGGGCGCGCCAAAGTCTCCCACCCCGCCCAGGGTTTCCACCCTGGGCTTCCCAAACGTCGCTCCAGAGGAGCGATGGATTGCCCCCAGGGCGACGGTACGGTCAGCCCAGGGTGGAAGCCCTGGGCGATCTTGCCGAAGGGACCGGCCTCGCGGCGCAGCCTTTACCTCTTCAGACTCAAAGCCCGGAAGAACTCCTCCGCGGCCCGGGCCGGGTTGCCGACGAGGGCGCCGGCTCCCTCTTCGGGGAGCCAGTCGGAGGGGAGATAGTGGCGGTAGGGGGCGTGGAGGAAGCGCTGGTCGAAGAGGGCGATGACCCCCGTGTCCTCCGGCGAGCGGATCAGGCGTCCGGCGGCCTGAACGACGCGGGTCATGCCCGGCACCACGAAGGAGTACTCGAAGCCCCGCTCGAAGCGCTCCTCGTAATAATCCTTCAGGAGCTGCTGCTCCAGGGTGAGGGCTGGCAGGCAGGGGCCGATGACGGCCACCGCCTTCAGGACCTCCCCGGGGTAGTCCACGCCCTCGGCGAACACGCCTCCGGCCACGGCCACCAGGAGGATGTCCCCGAAGACCGCCGAGCGCAGCGCCTGGAGGAGGACCTCCCGGGCCCTTTCGTCGTCCGCCTGGCGCTGGACGAGGACGCGCTTGGTGGCGAGGCGCATCCGGCCGGAAACCTCGGCGAGGAAGGCGTAGCTCGGAAACAGGGCCAGGCAGTTGCCCGGCACCGAGTCCGCGAAGGCGGCCAGGCGCTCGGCGATGCGGTCGTAGTTGGCCGGCCGCTCCTTGAAGGTGGTGGCGATGCTGGGGTCGATGACGACGCGCCGGTTCTCCACCGGGAACGGGTTGGGGATCTCCACGAACGCCGTGCGGCCGGCCTCGAAGCCCAGCAGGCCGGTGTAGAACTCGGGCGGCGAGAGGGTGGCCGACAGGCCGATCGTGGCGTGGGTGCGCCGAATCACCCCGCCGAGGAAGCGGCTCGGGTCCTTGCAGAGGATCTTGATCCGGCCCTCCCCCTTCCTCCACTCGACATAGTGGCTGAAAGCCGCATCGGAGACGGCGAGGCCGTTCAGGAAGCGGAGGAACTCGAAATAGAGCTCGACGAACGGGTCCTCGGGGCGGAAGGTCTTGGTCTCCCGCTGGTGCTCCAGGTAGTCGACGAAGGCCGCGTCGAGCTCGGGGCGGAGCCGCCAGAAGCGGTCCTCCGGGAGCGGCCACTCCACGGCCCGGTCCCCGGGAGGACCCTCCTCCAGGGCATCCGCCACGGTCTCGTCGATCAGCGCGGCGAGCTTGAGGCAGAGGGTCTCGATCCGGATATGGATCGGCTCGCCCCAGCGGCCCGCGGACTCGGCGGCCCGGCGGGCGGCGCCGGAGGAGAGCTCAGGGCTGTAGTAGCCGCGCCCGCGGTCCACCAGGTTGTGGACCTCGTCGATCACGAGGAGGACGTCCGAGAGGTCCTGGTCGGAGGCGAAGGCGGAGAGGGAGACGTACGGGTCGAAGACGTAGTTGTAGTCGCAGACCGTGACCTGGACCCGCCCGCTGAGCTCCAGGCTCACCTCGAACGGGCAGACCTCGGCGGACTGGGAGGCGCGGTAGACGTCGTCCGGCTCGATGGCAGGGTGGGAGTCGTAGATCTGCCGCAGGAGCCCTGAGGTCACCAGCTTCAGGCCGTAGTCCTTGGCGAAGCGGCAATACTCCTCGTGGCAGAGGATCTGATCGTTGGCGCACATCTTCGCCTTGGCGCGCAGGCGCAGCGACCGGAAGGCGCCGTCCTGGTTGAGGAGGTTCAAGACGCCGGTGGCCATCTCCTGCTGGGTGTTCTTGGCCGTGAGGACGAAGAGCCGCTTGTCGTTCGCCAGGGCGTACTTGAGCGCGGGATAGAGGGCCGCCACGGTCTTGCCGATGCCGGTGGCCGCCTGGAGGAGGAGGTGCTCGCGGTTGGCCACCGCGGTCTCGACGGCGGCGAGGATCAGCTCCTGCCCCGGCCGCGTCTCGCGGTAGGGGAACACCAGGCGCTCGGCCGCCTCCCGCCGCTCCGCCGACCGCTGCCGCTCGGCCTCCCAGCCGAGGATGAGGCCGTTGACCCGCCGGCGGACCGCCGCCTCCAGGACCCGGGCGTCGAGCTCCAGGCTCTCGCGCTCGGTCTCGTCGCTGCCGATCGCGATCAGCACCAGCTCGGCGCGGACGGGGGCCTCCTCCGTCTGGCCGAGCATCCAGGCGTAGAGCAGGGCCTGGCGCTGGTACATCTCGCGGACCGGCGGAGGGAGCATCCCCCCGCGGCGCACGGACTTGATCTCCTCGACCACCAGCGTCCCGTCCGGCTCCCGCCGCACCCCATCCGCCCGACCCTGGACCGTCACCGTCCAGCCCCGATGCTCGAAGCTGTGGGTGATGTGGACCTCCCGCCGGTACGAAGGGTCCCCTTCCAGGGCCTGCTCCTGATACCGCCCGTGGATCGCC
>DASQEB010000054.1:0-1561 GCA_035633875.1 Thermoanaerobaculia bacterium | reverse complement strand
GTGAGCTTTCAGGAGGCCCTCTTCCTCCTGGCTTTCGTGCCGGTGATCATGGGGATGGGGGGCAACAGCGGCACGCAGACGTCCACGATCACCGTGCGTGGGCTCGCCACGGGGCGGCTCGATTTGGAGCCCTCCCGGGTCTGGCAGTATCTCTGGCGGCAGATGAAAGTGGGCGTGCTCCTGGGGTTGGCCACGGGCACCGTGGCGGGTCTCGTGGCCCTGCTCCTCCAGCGGAATCCCTGGTATACCCTCGTGGTCGGCGGGGCCATGGTCCTGGCGATCCTGGTGGCCTCGCTCAACGGGGTGATGATCCCCCTTCTCTTCGAGCGCCTCGGCATCGACCCGGCCGTGGCCGCCGGCCCCCTGGTGACGACGAGCAACGACATCACGGGCATCCTGATCTATTTCGGCCTGGCGTCCCTGTTGATCGACCTGTTGGTGAGGTAGCCCATGGGTTTGCAGAGCGCCGAGGCGCTGATCCTCGATGTCCAGGACCTCCAGGACCGCGACCGCATCGTCACCTTCCTGACCCGCGAGCACGGCAAGAAGAAGGGCGTGGCGAAGGGAGCCCGGGTGAAACACAGCCGGTTCGGCGGCCAACTCCAGCCCCTCGCCAAGGCGGAGATCACCTGGTTCGAGAAGGAGGGAAGGGACCTCGCCCGGATCTCCTCGGTGGAGCTGGTCCGCACGGCCCATCCCCTCCAGACGGACCTGGAGGGCATCCTTCTGGGCAGCTATCTGGCCGACCACATGCTGGAGTTCTCTCAGGAGGGCGAGGCGTCGGACCTCTTCTACAGGCTGTTGGACTCCACCCTGGAGGCGCTGCTCGCGGGGGTGGACCGCAACCTTGCGGCACGATATTTTGAAGCCTGGGTCCTGCGGCTGGCCGGAGTGTTCCCGCCGCCGCGCGACTGCCCGTCCTGCGGGCGGCCCTTCTCCGACGAGGGGGCGGTCCTCCCAGGCAACGGCGAGACGCTCCTCTGCTTCGACTGTGGCGGGCGCAACGGGCTCGTGGTCGAGCCCGAGACGCTGGAGCTCCTGCTGCGGATCGGGCGCGAAAGCCTGCCCCGCATGGCAGAATCACCTCCGGGGAAGGCCACGCTCCAAGAGGTCGAAGACCTCTGCGCGCGGGTGCGGCGGTACTTCCTCCAGCACGAGCTGCGCAGCTACGACGTCATTCAGCAAACGCTCGCGAGGCTGTAGGAACCCGTATCATTCCACGCGAGATCGAGACGGCCAGGGAGGCCGGGGAACACTTCGTATGCACACACTGCAGGACCTCATCCTCAAGCTTTCCGAGTTCTGGGCGCGGCAGGGGTGCGTGCTCCAGCAGCCGCTCGACCTCGAGGTCGGCGCCGGCACCATGCACCCGGACACCTTCCTGCGCGTCCTGGGGCCCGAGCCCTGGAACGTGGCCTACGTCCAGCCGTCGCGCCGCCCGGCCGACGGCCGCTACGGCGACAACCCGTTCCGGCTCGGCAAGCACCACCAGTTCCAGGTGATTCTAAAGCCCTCGCCGCTCGACGTGCAGCGGCTCTACATCCGCAGCCTGGAGGCCATC
>DASQEB010000053.1:0-13504 GCA_035633875.1 Thermoanaerobaculia bacterium | reverse complement strand
GCGAGCCAGAGCATGAGGCCGTTGATCACCAGGTAGAAGAGGCCCAGGGTGACGACGATCAGGGGAAAGGAGAAGAAGGTGACGATCGGCTTGACGAGCAGGTTCAAGACGCCGATCACCAGACCGACGAGCAGCAGGTAGGGCAGGCTGCCGGTGTATTCGATCCCCTGGATGAGGTAGGCGGCGATCAGGACGGCGACGCCGTTCAACACGATCTGCAGCAGCGCGCGCATCATGGGAGGCCCCTCCGTCGAGTCCGGGAGATCTTATCCGAATCGGTCGCCCGGCTCTCCCGGCGTCCTCAGCCTCCGGGCCTCCAGCACCACCCGGCGCTCGTTTTCGAAGGAGAGCCGGGCGATGCCGTCCTCCCAGGAGAACCAGTCGGCTCCCGAAACCTCCCGGGCGTCGAAGTCCGCGGTGTCGCCGCTCACGTAGGAGAGCAGGTAGTACTCGACCTTTTTGTGGACCCGGCGGCGCCCCTTCTCGATGTACCAGTACTCGACCGGCGGGAGGGGCGCGAGAATCCGGCCGGTCACGCCGGTCTCCTCCCGCACCTCCCGGACCGCCGCCTCCTCCGGGGTCTCCCCGTCTTCGATGTGCCCTTTGGGGAGCTGCCAGCGCTTCCCCTCCTGGGTGGAGATGAGCAGGATGAGGGAGTCCCGGACGACCAGCCCGCCCGCCGATCGGTGGTGCTCGGTCTTCATGGCGGGCCGGGGCACGGCCGGTCAGTTCGCGGGCTCGCCGTCCCCGCCCTGGGGTGTCCAGGAGGGGAGGGTGGCCGGATCGACCCCCACCGACCGCAGCGCCTCGTCCCAGACCGTCTCCGGGTCGGGGGCGAAGATCAGCTCGCTCCGCACGGGAGCGATCAGCCAGTCGTTGCGGAGGATCTCCTCGATGAGCTGTCCCTCGCCCCAGCCGGCATAGCCGAGGAGGAGGCGGAAGTGGTCCGGAGGAGCCTCCGCCAGCCGGGAGAGGTCGCCGATGTGCTGGGTGAGCGCCACCCCGGGGAGCACCTCGGTGGAGGTCTCCTCGTCTCCGTTCCTCGCCAGGGCGCCGGGGGTGAAGAGCACGGTTCCCTGCTGCGGCTGGACGGGTCCCCCGAAGAAGGCCACCGCATCCTCGTGCCCCTGCCAGCCGACGTCCATCCCCCTGAGGATCTCGCTGATCTTGATCCCGGTGGGCCGGTTGACGATGAAACCGAAGCTCCCCTCGGACTCGTGATGGAGGAGGAGGACCACGCTGCGGTGGAAGAACGGGTCCTGGACCTGGGGCATGGCCATCAGCAGCAGCGGGGTGGTCAGGTCGGAATCGCTCACCGACATGCCCCCATCTTATACCCCGGGGCGATCCTGGGAGAAAGGAGGTCATGGTATCGTTGCACGGGCATCCGAGCCCCCGGCGCGGGGCTCCTCCCCCGGCCGGCCCGCTCCACCCCGAAACGAGGAGAGATCCATGATCGACAGCTTCGGAAGCCGTTCCACCTTCACGGTGGCCGGCCGCACGGTCCATCTTGCTCGCCTGGACGCCCTGGAGAGGCGCGGCTTCAACATCTCCCGCCTGCCCTACGCGCTGCGCATCCTGCTGGAGAACCTCCTGCGCCGGGAGGACGGCGAGGTGGTCCGGGCGGAGGAGATCGAGGCGCTGGCCGGCTGGGACCCGTCGGCGGTCCCGTCGCGGGAGATCGCCTTCATGCCCGCCCGCGTCCTCCTCCAGGACTTCACCGGCGTGCCCGCCGTGGTGGACCTCGCCGCCATGCGCGACGCCATGGTGGCCATGGGCGGGGACCCGAAGCGGATCAACCCTCTCCAGCCCGTCGAGCTGGTCATCGACCACTCCGTCCAGGTGGACGAGTACGGCTCCGCCGCCGCCTTCCTGATCAACGCCGAACGGGAGTTCGAGCGCAACCGGGAACGCTACGCCTTTCTGCGCTGGGGCCAGAAGGCTTTCGACAACTTCCAGGTCGTGCCGCCGGATACCGGCATCGTCCACCAGGTCAACCTGGAATACCTCGCCCGGGTGGTCATGGAGGGGGAGGTGGACGGCCGAACCTACACCTATCCGGACACCCTGGTGGGGACGGACTCCCATACGACGATGATCAACGGCCTGGGCGTCCTCGGCTGGGGCGTGGGCGGCATCGAGGCCGAGGCGGCCATGCTGGGCCAGCCGGTCTCCATGCTCATCCCGCAGGTGGTGGGCTTCCGCCTCTCCGGCGAGCTGCCCGAGGGGGCCACGGCGACCGACCTCGTCCTCACGGTCACGGAGATGCTCCGCAGGAAGGGGGTCGTGGGCAAGTTCGTGGAGTTCTACGGCCCGGGCCTCTCCACCTTGCCGCTCGCGGACCGGGCCACGATCGGCAACATGGCCCCCGAGTACGGCGCGACCTGCGGCATCTTCCCCGTGGACCAGGTCTCCCTCCAGTACCTCGCCTTCAGCGGCCGGTCCCCCGACCGGGTGGCCCTGGTCGAGGCATACATGAAGGAGCAGGGGCTCTTCCACACCACGGATGCCCCGGAGCCGGTCTACTCGGACACCCTGGAGCTCGACCTCTCGACCGTGGAGCCGAGCCTCGCCGGCCCCCGGCGGCCGCAGGACCGGGTGCGCCTGCCGGACGTCAAGACCTCGTTCCGGAAGGAGCTCGAAGCCATGACGGCCACGGGCCGGCAGGGCAAGGTCCGCACGGCCGGTCCCGGCCTTCAGACCGTGGGCGGCACCGCGGCCGGCGTGGCCGTGGCCGAACCCGAGGTGGAGACCGCCGCAGGCACCGCAGGCCAGCTCCAGCACGGCTCGGTGGTGATCGCCGCGATCACGAGCTGCACCAACACCTCGAACCCATCGGTCATGGTCGCCGCCGGCCTCCTCGCCAGAAACGCCGTGGCCCGAGGGCTCGACGTCAAGCCCTGGGTCAAGACCAGCCTCGCCCCCGGCTCCAAGGTGGTCACCGAGTACCTGAAGGAGGCCGGCCTCATGGGCGACCTCGAAGCGCTCAAGTTCCACCTCGTGGGCTACGGCTGCACCACCTGCATCGGCAACAGCGGTCCCCTGCCGCCGGCCATCTCCAAGGAGATCGAGGAGCGGGACCTCGTGGCGGTCGCCGTCCTCTCGGGGAACCGCAACTTCGAGGGGCGGATCAACTCGGACGTCCGGGCCAACTACCTGGCCTCCCCGCCGCTGGTCGTGGCCTACGCCCTGGCCGGCCGGATCGACATCGATCTCCACAGCGAGCCCCTGGGGACGGGCCGGAATGGCCAGCCGGTCTACCTGCGCGACATCTGGCCGAGCCGGCGGGAGGTGGAGGAGACGATCCTCAGGTCCGTGCGCTCGGAGATGTTCCAGCGGGAGTACAGCGACGTCTTCGCCGGCGACGAGCGGTGGAACAGTCTCGACATCCCCGAGGGGGACACCTACGCCTGGGACCCCGTCTCCACCTACGTTCGCCAGCCCCCCTACTTCGTGGGGATGCCGGCCGAGCCGGCGCCGGTCCAGGACATCCGCGGGGCGCGGGTCCTCGGCGTGTTCGGCGACAGCATCACCACGGACCACATCTCGCCGGCCGGCTCCATCAAGGTGGCGAGCCCGGCGGGCAAGTACCTCGTCGAGCACGGCGTAGCCCCCAAGGACTTCAACTCCTACGGCGCCCGCCGGGGCAACCACGAGGTGATGATGCGGGGCACTTTCGCCAATATCCGCATCCGTAACCGGATGGTCCCGGAGATCGAGGGGGGCTTCACCCTCCACCTGCCGGACGGCGAGCCCCTGTCGATCTACGACGCAGCCATGAAGTACGTCCAGGAGGGGGTGCCGACGGTCGTCCTGGCCGGCAAGGAGTACGGCACCGGCTCCTCCCGCGACTGGGCCGCCAAGGGTCCGCTCCTCCAGGGCGTGCGCGCCGTCCTCGCCGAGAGCTTCGAGCGCATCCACCGGAGCAACCTGGTGGGAATGGGCATCGCCCCCCTGGAATTCACTGGCAGCGACAACGCGGAGTCCCTGGGTCTGACCGGCCACGAGGTGATCGACGTCGAGGGCCTGGCCGCCGGGGTCGAGAGCAACTTCGCCAGCGGCCGGGAGGTGACCGTCCGCGCGAGAAAGGATGACGGCTCGGTCAGGGAATTCAAGGCCCGGGTGCGGCTGGACACCCCCCAGGAGGTGCAGTACTACCGCCACGGCGGCATCCTGCACTACGTGCTGCGGCAGTTGCTGCGGGGGTAGGGAAGGGGGGCATGTCCGATCGCGCCAAGGCTCGCCCGCTTCCTCCGAAGCGCCGGCCCGGTCCGGCTCGACGACGTCCGGGCCGGAGCGCAGAGCGCCTTGCTGTCGCTGGAGAAAGATCCGACCTTTCGGATGCCGGGGCGGAAGGATACGCTCCGGTGCTGAAGCAGGCCGAGATCGGACTCGAGCAACTGTTCTCTCTTCTGGATCGGATCCATGGCTGAAAGCAGAAAGCGGGGAGCCACTGCGGAGGAGCGGCTCGCGGCGTTGCAGCGGGACCGCGATCGCCTCCGCAGAGAGCGGCTGCTGCGGCAGATCGCCGGCCCCCGGTGGCACCGGATGGCCAGGATCGTCCCCGTCCTGTTCCGCCTGGAAGGAAAGATCCTGGCCCACGTGCTCCGCGCCGAGCGGGCCGCCGTGGTCGAGGCCCTGAAACAGGACGGCGTCTTCGCCCTCGACACGGCCATGCGCCTCGCCCACGGCTTCGGTTTTCTGGCGGTGCAGGAGATCCAGGTGTATCTCACCGGCCCGGAGCCTCTGGACCGCCTGGTACGGCAAGGACTGATCGATCCGAGCCCTCATCCGGACACGACCCTGGTCCGCCCCTGGCCCGGCCCGACGCGGCTGCTGGCCTGCATCGTCGAGGTGCTTCCACCGTCCCGCCGAACCGAGCGCGGGTACCAGGTCGTGAGCTCGGAACGGCTCGGTCGCGAGCTGATCGGAGCGGTCGGCCCCAGGGCAGACCTGTTCGCGTTGTATGAGAGGGCGGAGGGACGGGCACCGGGCCCGGCCGGCCCATGAGCCGGAGCCAAAAAAAGCCCCGCGCTGTGGAGGGAGCCAGCGCGGGGGGAGGAGAGGGAGCTGAGGTGGTTGTCGGAGCTTGTGCGTCTCCGGGACGGGCTCAACTCCCGAGGCCCGTCCGCACCGTGTACAACAGGGGAGGGAGGATGGGGGATTCCCATTTGTGACCATCCTCCTCGTGATTTCCGCTCTACCTGCGCCCGCCCCGTGGAGCCGGCGCAGGCGGTAGGATTTCCCCCGTGCGCATCTTCCTGACCGGCGGCACCGGCTACATCGGGCGGGTCCTCGCCCGGCGGCTCGTCGAGGCGGGGCACGAGGTCCGGGCCCTGGTGCGGGCGACCAGCCATGTGGAGCCGCTCCAGGAGCTGGGGATCGCCACCTTCGTGGGCGACATCGGCGACCGCTTCTCCCTGCGGGAGGGGATGTCCGGCGCCGACTGGGTCCTCCATGCCGCCGCCGACCTGGACTTCGCTGCGCCGCCGGAGCGGATGCGGCAGGCCAACATCGAGGGGAGCGAGAACGTGGCCTCCCTGGCCTACAAGCTGGGCGTGGGCCGCCTCCTCTCCGTCTCTTCCATCGCCTACTTCGGCGGCAGCCCGCCGGACGGCTCTCTGGCCGACGAGACCACGCCCCCCCAGGAGCCGTTCCCGAGCCTCTACAGCGCCACCAAACACTCCGGCGAGAGGGCCATCCAGGAGTGGGCCAAACGGGGGCTGCGGGTCAACACCGTCTACCCCAGCCTGGTCTACGGGCCGCCCGGCAAGAAGGGCGGGTCGAACGCCCTCCTGCGCCACCTCCTCAAGGGCCGCATCCCCGCCATGGTGGGCGGCGACCGGAAGATGAGCTGGGTCCACCTCGACGACGTGGTCGACGGCATGCTGCGGGTGATGGAGAAGGCCCCGCCCGGCAGGAACTATCTTCTCTCTGGCGAGGTCATGCTCCTGCGCGACGTCGTCGACCGGGTCTGCCGGTTGGGCGGCGTCCGGCCCCCGCCTTCCATCCCCCTGGGCCTGGCCCGGGTGGGGTTGGGTCTCGCCGCACCGTTCTACCGGATGCGGGGCCGCCGGCCTCCGTTCTCGCCCGACCAGATCTCGAGCGTCGAGCGCCACTGGGCCTTCGACGACTCCCGCGCCCGCACCGAGCTCGGTTGGCGGCCCCGGAGCCTGGACGAAGGACTGCCGCCGACGGTGGAATTCCTCAAGAACACCTGAACGAGAACACGTGAAACTGGTTCTCCCTTTCCGCCACCCGGGGTGTGGCGCCGTCCGGCCTTTCCGACTAAACTTCTCGGGATGGCGCGACGCAAGGAGGCTGACCAGCTCACGCTGTTCCAGATGGAGGAGCCGTCCGAGGGCGGACGGCGAGGGGTGGAACCGGCGCCTTTTCCCGAAGATCTCCAGGCGCTCGGCCGGGAGCTGCCGGAGGAGATCCGCCTCGGGGGCTCCACCTGGTCCTTTCCCGGCTGGGCGGGGCTCGTCTACGACCGCGAGCACTCGCCGTCGCGCCTGGCCCGGGAGGGGCTCGCCGCCTACGCCCGGCATCCCCTGTTCCGGGCCGTGGGCCTCGACCGCACCCACTACATGCCGGTCCCTGCCGAGGATCTGGCGGCGTACAGGGCCCAGGTGCCGGAGGGCTTCCAGTTCCTGGTCAAGGCCCACGAGGTCTGCACCCTGGCCCGCTTCCCGGACCACGCCCGCTACGGCGCCCAGCGCGGCCACGACAACCCCCTGTTCCTCGACCCCGCCTACACGGCGGAGCAGGTGGTCGCCCCCTTCGTCGAAGGGATGGGGACCGGGTCCGGCGCCCTCCTCTTCCAGTTCGCCCCCCAGAGCCTGGGGACGCCCGTGCAGTTCGCCGCAAGGCTGGAGGCCTTCCTCTCCGCCTTGCCCCGGGGACCGGTCTATGCCGTGGAGCTGCGCAACCGCGAGCTGGTGACGGCCGAGTACGGCGACGCCCTGGCCGCGGTGGGCGCCTGCCACTGCCACAATGTCCACCCCCGGATGCCCGATGTCCGCGCCCAGGCCCGCCTCGCCGGCACCCACCGCGGCCCCAGGACCGTCCTCCGCTGGCTCCTCGGAGCCGGGATGACCTACGAGGAGGCCGGCCGGCGCTACGCTCCGTTCAACCGCATGGCCGCCCCGGACCCCGCGACCCGCCGGGCCGTGGCCGACCTCGCCCGGGAGGCCCTGGCCGCGGGCCGCCCTTTCCTCTGCACGATCAACAACAACGCCGAGGGCTGCGCGCCGCTGTCCGCGGTGGAGCTGGCGCGGCAGATCGTGGGAGTTGAGGTGGGCCCGAGCTACGGGAGGAGACGCAGCGCAGTGCAGACGCGGCTCAGGACGCGGTCGAGCTCCAGGTGGGGTGGAAGTTCTCCAGCAGCAGAGCGATCAGATCCGTAAAGAAGTCGCCCTTTCCGTTCTGGTTGTCTCCCTGATTGGCGAGGCCCGCGGCGAAGCCCTGGTCAAACTCCCACATGGCCGAGAGAAAGCGCTCCTCGACCTGGGTCCAGCGGGACGGCCTGGCGGCGACAGCCCACTGGTACATCTCGAAAAGCGCCCGGCAACCCGGGCTCGCGGCGACGCGGGGACTGGTCTTACGAGTCACGGCGGGACGAGGAGGCGGCTCGGGATGCCCGGCTGGGACGAGACCGGGCCTGACGCCGCTCATGGAGGGAATTCCTGGCAGAGGCCAACTCCCCGCGCGCGATGTCCTCACCGGCGAAAAGGATGGAATCGACAGCGGCTACGGCCGCGTCCAGACAGCCTTCGCGTCCGTTGCGGAGGGCTTCGTTCACCTGGGCCTCAAGCTTGAGCAGGGAGCTCCTGTGCCGGGTGAGCAGGTCGGCTGAAGGGACCAGGATCCGGTCCGCCTCGCTTGGCTCCAGCTTCAAGACACCCCCACCGTAGCTCCGCCCGACCCGTTCGCAGGACAAAAGGGTGGCGGAGTTGTAAAAGGCGATCACGAATGCCTTGTGGAGAGCTGCGGGAATCCCCGGCAAGCGGACGGTGAGGAGCGTGTTCGAGGAGGTGACCCGCGCCCGGTTGAGACAGAGGCGAGGCACGATGTCGCTCATGTAGGTCAGGAACGCCTCCGGCGTGACGACGCCAGGGACCCGGAACCAGGGCGACCGGACGCGGCACTTGTACCGCTCGGCATAGCCCAGGTCCTCTCCCCGCTGTACATAGATCTGCTCGGCCCGGGTCAGCCGCTCGCCAGGAAGCCAGAGCAGGCAACGCTCTCCCTGGGACCGTGCCCGGCGGATCTCGGCAGACGTGATCCGGAGACCGGGGATCTGGCGAGCCCGGATCAGGGCCGGCCGAAGGGAGGACTCGGGCAGGCGCCAGCGGGTCGCCTCCTCGGAGGTCAGGATGAAATACTCGTTGGCCCCGCTGACGAAGCCGATGCTCGCCTTGCCCACCTCCCCCAGCGCCCCCAGGAGGCCACGGCTCTGGAGACCCTCGAGGGTGACGGCTCCGGGAGGGCCACCATAGCCGGGAATCCATTTCTCCGGCTCTTTTCCCGGCGGGAAGACCTCGGCGTTGGCCAGGACGGTCGCCACGTCAGCGAGATCCGCGCCGGTCTCGACCTCGGCCAGCCCCAGCCAGCCCGGTCCCATCTCCTTTCCGGCTGCGAGGAGCAGGACCACTTCTGCCTGGACCTCGGGGAAGACCGCCTGCCGGAAGGAGACGACATGGACCTCCGAAAACGAGCGGCGCAAGTGCTCTCGGAGTGGGGCTGCGTACGTGGTGTGGATCAGCTCAGCCGGGAGGATGAGGGCAAGCCGGCCTCCTCTCCGCACGAACGCCACCGCGTGGACGACGAAATGGGCCCACGAAGAGGCCAGCCGGTTGAGTTGCACTCCCGCATGCGCGGCTCTCTCCAACGCCTCGAGCCGAGCGACCCCGGCGAACTCCTGGTATCTGATATAGGGCGGGTTGCCGATCACCGCATCGACCCCGTCCGGGGGGCCGCAGAGCACGCCCGGAGGAGGCAAAGCAAAAAAGCTGTCAACCCGGACGTTGTCAAACGGCAGGCCGAGCTCGCCGGTGAGCCGTTCCCGGGTCACCCGGACGGCTTTGGGGTTGAGGTCGACCGCGTGAAGAAGAAGGGCCGCGCTTTCAGGGGGAGCTCCCAGGTCGCGGAGCCTGCGGGCTGCGGCGCTCAAAAACACTCCGTCGCCGCAGGACGGATCGAAGACCGACTGATCGGGCCTGGTGACTGCCCAGGTGACCATGGGATCGACGAGAGCCCTTGGCGAGTAGAAGGCGCCAAGGCTCTTGCGCTGACGCCGCTCTACAGGGGTGCTCGTCGCCATCTCGGAAAGCATGTCACCTCCGGGCCGGCCGGCCAAGCGCTGCTGATCCGGGGATGCTACCACAGAGTACCGCTGCACTGCCGCCCCCCCCTCGATGGTCTGGCAGAGAGCCAGCAGGAGCTGGCACCGTTTCTGCTCCGTCGTGGAGGGAGAAGGGGGGAGCACCGCCATGAGATACCTCATGAACGAGAAAATCGTCGCCCTGGGCGATGACTACACCATCCGCGACGAGAGCGGCCGGGAGGTCCTCCGGGTCGACGGCAAGGTCTTCGCCATCGGCGACAAGCTCGCCGTCAAGGACCTCGCCGGGCGCGAGCTCGCCACCATCCGCAAGAAGCTGGTCTCCCTCCGGCCGGCCTACGAGATCCACCGCGACGGCCGCCACGCCGCCACGGTGACGAAGGCGCTCTTTTCCCCGTTCCGCTGCAAGTTCAGCGTCGACGTGCCGGGCCCCGGCGACCTGGAGGCCCAGGGGGACATCCTGGACCATGAATACGAGATCACCCGCGGGGGTCAGAGGGTGGCCGCGATCTCCAAGCGGTGGATCTCCGTCCGGGACACCTACGCCATCGACGTGGCCGAAGGGGAGGACGAGGTCCTGCTCCTCGCCTGCGCCGTCGTCCTCGAGCGCATGTGCCACGACAAGGACGAGGACTAGACGATGGCGGACGAGCCCGTCGATCCCCGGACCTCGATCGGCCACGTCCATCTCAAGGTCGCGGACATCGAGCGGGCTCTGCGGTTCTACCGCGACGTCCTCGGGTTCGAGCTCACGCAGCGGATGGGGTCGTCCGCCGCTTTCCTGAGCGCGGGCGGCTACCACCACCACATCGGGCTCAACACCTGGGAGAGCCGCGGCGGCTCGCCTCCGGCCCCGGGAGCGACCGGCCTCTATCACCTCGCCATTCGCTATCCTGACCGGCGCTCCCTGGCCGATGCCCTCCGGCGTGTCGCCACCGCCGGCATCCCGCTCGACGGCGCCGCAGACCATGGCGTGAGCGAAGCCCTGTACCTGCGGGACCCGGACGGCAACGGCGTCGAGCTCTACTGGGATCGCCCGCGGGAGGTGTGGCCGCGCACCGAGGACGGCGCCCTGGCCATGTACACCCACCCCCTGGACCTCGAAGGTCTGCTGGCTGTGCTATAGTTCTTGCCAATCTAAAGAGCAGTCTGATTCTGGAGGGAGCTCCTGGAGCTCCTCCGGGGAGGGACCATGGTCCGGAGATCTTCTTTCGTCTGGAGGGTCGTGTTCGTGCTCCTCGTCGTGATGCCAGCAGCCCTACCCGTCGCGGGCCAGGAGGCCACTCCGACCGCGGGGGCGGAAGCGCCGCCGCAGCAGCAGGCTCCGGCAGCGGCTCCCGCAGCGGCTCCCGCCCAGGGCCCCCCGCTGGAGGTGATCGGCGTCCAGTCGCTCACCGGGGAGGACCCGAACAGCGCCAGGCTCGGGGATCGGATCGCGATCCAGGTCAAGGGGCTCGAAAGCTGGCTCGCCAACTCCGAGGCTCGCTGCGAGAGCCTGGTCCTCTTCCTGGACGGAATGGCGATCAAGGGGGTCGAGCCCGATTCGTGCGATCCTTACTCGGGGACGGTGTACTTCCAGTTGGCCCGGACCGCGGATTCGAGCGCGGCCTGGCAGGTGCTCCTCGAGGAGCCGCTCGGGTTTTCCAGGCAGATCCGGGTCAGCCTGGGGCCGGATGGGAGCCTCGCGTTTCCGACGCAGGTCCGGAAGTTCCGGCTGGAGATCCTGCCGAGCGCCGAGTTCTTCGGGACTCTCGCCGGTCTCGCCTTCCTGCTGGGCGTCCTGGTGTATCTCGCCCGGCGCTCCAACCTGTTGCGCGACCGCGACTCGCTCGGCCTGCCGCCGGGCAAGCTCTCGCCCTACAGCCTGTCGCGCTTTCAACTCGCCTTCTGGTCGTTCCTCGTGATCTCGGCGTATCTGTTCATCTGGATGGTGACCGGGGAGCTGGACACGATCACCGGCTCGGTTCTCGCGCTGCTCGGAATCGGTGCCGGGACGGCCCTGGGGGCGCGGCTCATCGACACGGAAGCCGGGGCGACCGATCCGTCCTCGCCGGACCCGGCGAGGACGAACGCGGCCCCGGCCGCGGCCCAGCCGCCGGTCGCCTCCCGGGGATTCCTGCGCGACATCCTGTCGGACGAACAGGGGATCAGTCTCCATCGGTTCCAGCTCTTCGTCTGGACCCTGGTGCTCGGGATCATCTTCGTCGCCGACGTCTACGGCCGGCTGACCATGCCGCAGTTCAGCGCCACGCTCCTCGGCCTCATGGGCATCAGCTCCGGGACCTACCTGGGCTTCAAGGTGCCGGAGAACCGTGCGTCGGAGGACGGGGACCCGAAGGGCTGACGCTACTCGGCGCGGATCGCCAGGATCGGGTCCACCCGCGAGGCGCGCCGCGCCGGCAGCCAGGTGGCGACGAGCGCGACCGCGGCGAGCACGGCGGCGAGCGTGGCGTACGTGAGCGGGTCGCGGGCGCTCACCCCGTAGAGGAGGCTCTCGAGCACCCGGGTGAAGGCGAAGGCGCCCAGCAGGCCCAGGGCGATCCCCGCCCCGGTCAGGCCGGCGCCCTGGCGCATCACGAGCCCGACGACGTCCCGGGTCTGGGCGCCCAGGGCGATGCGCACGCCGATCTCCCGCGTACGCTGGGCCACGAGATAGGAGATCACGCCGTAGAGCCCCGCCGCCGCGAGGACGAGGGCCATCCCCGCGAACAGGGCGAGGAGCCAGAGGTTGAGGCGGCGGCCGGCGAGGGACTCCTCGATCACGGCCTCCATGGTGAGCACGTCGTAGAGCGGCAGGGCGGGGTCCACGCTCCGGACCGCGGCGCGGAGCTCGTCCGCCAGGCTCTCGGGCGGCCCGGCCGTCCGGACCACCAGGACGGCGTCGCCGAGCCAGCCGATGGCGTCCGGCGCGGCGTAGGGGAAGTAGATCTCGGGGAGCGGGTCCCGGTCGAGCCCGGCCTGCCGGACGCTTCCCACCACTCCCACGATGGTGACGGCCTCGTCGCCGAAACGCAGCCGCCGGCCCAGGGGGGCCTCTCCAGGGAAGTGCTGGCGCGCCAGCGCGTCGTTGACGATCGCGACCGGGGGGCCCGATTCGCCGTCCGCTTCCGCGAAGTCACGGCCGCGAAGAACGGGAATCCCGAGAGACTGGAAAAACTCCGGGCTCGCGATGCGGATCTCGGCCATCGGCTCCTGGCCCGGCTCCGGCTCCGGACGGCCCTCGATGGCGAAGCCGCTGTTGGTCCAGGCGTTCTGGATCGGCAGCATGGAGACGAGCGCGGCGGAGCGCACGCCCGGAATGGCGCGGATCTTTTCGAGCGCCGGCCGGAACATCCGGGGTGTCGAGCCTTCGAGCTGCGCGAACGGGATGGGGAGATGGGCGGTGAGGACGTTGTCGGCCACGAGCCCCGGCTCCGTGCCGCTCAGGCGGACGAACCCCCGCAGCAGCAGGCCGGCGCCCACCAGGAGGACGAGGGAGACGGCGATCTCCAGGACCACCAGGGTGCTGCGGAAGAGCTGCTGGCGGCCGCTCCCCGTGGTCTTGCCGCCGGCCTCGCCGAGGCTGTCCCGCACGTCCCCCCGGGAGTACTGGAGCGCCGGCACGATGCCGAAGGCGAGCCCGGAGAGCGCGGCGATGGCGAGGAGGAACCCGAAGACGCGGCCGTCCAGGGGGAACTCCCCGGTGACCGGCAGCGCGTCGGCGGCGAGGGGCGCCAGGGCGTCGAGACCCCACCGCGCGAGGAGCAGGCCGAGGGCCGCGCCGGCAAAGGCGAGGACCAGGCTCTCCACGAGGAACTGCCGGACGAGGCGGGCGCGGCTCGCGCCCAGCGCGAGGCGGACCGCCACCTCGCGCTGGCGTACCGCGGCCCGGGCCAGGAGGAGGTTCGCTACGTTGGCGCACGCGATGAGGAGCACCAGCCCGACCGCGCCGAAGAGGATGAGGAGCGTCGGCCGCACCCGGCCCACCAGGGTCTCCCGCAGAGGCTGGACCAGCACGCTCCGCCCCGTCTGCTCGGCGGGATGCTCCTTTTCGATCCGGGCCGCCACGGTCACGAGCTGCGCGGTGGCAGCCTCGAGGCTCATCCCGGGCTTCAGGCGGCCGACCACGCCCAGGTAGTGGCTCCCGCGGGCGTTCTCCTGCTCCGGGGTCGTCTCGAA
>DASQEB010000052.1:0-2031 GCA_035633875.1 Thermoanaerobaculia bacterium | reverse complement strand
GACAGGCGCTGCTGTGGCCGATGTCAACGCGTCCGGACAACTGCTCGTCTGGGTAAGCTTCGAGAACAGCCCCACCGCTCTGTACCGGACACAGCACGGGGGAATACATTGATCCGTCTTGCCTATCGTCTAGTTCTGCTTTGTTAAATTTCGATCGAACCCTCACCTTGGAGGAGCGTTCATTTCGTTTGCTTCCACTCGCGCCGGCATATTCGCCGCGTGGATCGTAGCGATGCTTTCGCTCTCGTTCCGCGGGGCCGTACATCCCGGACATTCCCATGCACCCGGGCGTGGACCATGCATGGCTGCGGGACCCCAGGACGGCCGCCATCGGGGAGCTCGTCACCCTTCCGTCGGCACTTGATGCTGTTGCTGCTGGCGGCGGGTCGCCGCTTCGAGCACCAACGTGCAGAAGAAGCCGTTCTCGAGCCCGATGATGGTGACCCCCGACAGAGATGCGCCGTCGGTGGTCTTGAGGATCAGGGCATAGACGAGCGGTGATGCGAAGAGGCCCATCCAAAGATCGATCGAGCGGACGACCGAGCTGGCGTATGCACGGAAGTTGTCGATCGATGTGATCCCCTGCTCCTGCCGCCGCTTCAGCTCCCGGTAGAAGGATCCGAGGACGACGCCAACGACCGTGACCAGGTAACCGAAGACCAGGGCGCCGAGCCCGGGCTCCTCGGGGACGGCGTGGGCACCAAAGCGGATCGGCTCCGAGCGGATCAGAAACAACCAGAGGCTGAACCCGGCGATGACCAAGAAGAGGCGCATCAGGAGCGAGCGTGCGTTCATGAATAGGATCCTCCTTTCGTTCGAACCACGTAGCATTTGAAGCCACCCCGGCCGCAGAGCGCGACCTCGCCGCGCCCCACCGCCATGGTCGAGCCGCCGGGGTGGAACAGAAGAGAGAGCTCACGGGAGGCGAGGTCGAAGAAATACGTCGAGTCCATGAAGACGTCGATGGCAATCCCGAGGTCCGACATCCAGGCCGCGTCCATGACGAGCACCGACGAGCGGCTGTACCACCGGGACGGCTCGTCGCCCGGGTCCAGCTTGTCGGCGACCAGCCGGTGGCTGGCGAGGAGCCGCGGCGGCTCCGTGGATGAGGCGCGCCAGACCTGAAGCTCGTACGGCTCCTGGTGCGCAGCGGAGTAGACGAACGTCGTATCGATCAGGTAGCACTCGGCGCCCCGCTCGCCTGGGGCGACAACGGCCCTGCCGCGGCGGGCCAGCTCCCGTGCCCAGGGCTTGTCGAGCCGCAGCGGCGTGTACTCCAGCACCTCCAGACCGTCGAGCGACAGAGCGGCCACCCCGGCCAGGCGGAGCTCCAGGTCTGCCTTGGTGCGCACCACGACGTAGACCCGGTCCCCGGAGACCGCCGCGAGCGAGAGCTCCGCCCCGGGCGGGCCGCCCCGCCGGTGGACGCGGTCGGCAAGTTCCGCCAATGACGCCCGCGCCAATTCCCGGCCGCTCCGGAACGCCCGCAGGCGCTCGTCCAGGGCGAGCACGAAGGTGTCAGGCCCGGCCACCACCGCCTCCCCGCTCAGTGCCACAGGCGCGGCGGGACCGAAGATCGGCCGCCATGCCCCGTCGCGCGGGGCGAACCACTCCTCCCCCGCCCGCACCGCAGGTCCGAGGCCGGGCAGGCTCACGAACGCGGCGAAGTGGGTGTTGAGCGCTCCCGGCTCGCGGGTGCTGAGCTCGGGGCGAACCGTTGCCACACCCGGCCGCCCGCGGCTCAGAACCTCGTCCAGATCTTCACGCATGACACGCAGGAGGTTCCCGGAGCGGCTCAGCAGGAGCAGCCCCCGCTCGTCGAAGGCGCTCCCTACGATCGGCTCGGACGCGTGGATCTCGGCGAGCGGCCCGGCACCGACCCGGTGCAGCCGTGCCAGGTACTCCTGGGAGAGCGCGAGGTAGGTCCGCACGCCGGGTTCGGTCACCCGCGCAAGGCTCCGGTCCACGAGGCCCAGGGCGCGCTCGACGAACGTCGGGTGCGCCCTGTCGCTGTAGAACGGCGAGTACGGA
>DASQEB010000051.1:0-16909 GCA_035633875.1 Thermoanaerobaculia bacterium | reverse complement strand
CGAAGAGCGCCGTCTCCAGCGGATTCGCGTCCCAGGACTGGCGCCCCGGCCAGACCATGCCCAGGAAGACCTCGTCCGCGAAGACGGCCATCACGTACTCGGCCTCGCCGTACCGCGCCGCCGACTCCGCCTTCTGCGCGGCCGTGGCCTGCCGCTCCAGGGTCCCGAGCAGGACCTGCCACGGCGAGGAGACCTCGGCGCCGGTGGTGGACGTGATCTGCCGCTTCTGCCGGACCACCTCGTCCCAGAATTCCGAGAAGAGGTCCACGAGGCAGAAGCCGGTCGGCGTCGGGACCGGGGCGGGCGCGCCGGACGTCCGGGGTGCGGGGGTGGGGGGAGAGACGGGGACGGGGAAACGTACGGGTTCGTTCATAGGACTACTTGCTCTGCCGGACGGTGAAGTCCGTCGGGCCCAGATCGAGGGCGATGTTCAGTTGGGGATCGATGGCCTGGCGGTGGTTCCCCGTCGAGGCGTAGCCCGCGAAGACGACACCGCCCCGGGCCCCGATCCGATACGACAGCTTGAACGGCTCTACCGTCTGTCCCGGCACCCACTCCCATTTCCAGGAGTCGAAGCTCTTTTTGGGGGAGTTGTCCTTGATGAACTGCTCCCGGTTGGCGAACCACTCCCGGGCCGACTTCTGGAGCACCGATTCCAGCAGCCCCTGGTCGTAGAGGAACACCACCTCGACCGGGACCGGAGCGTTGTCGTTGAGCTGCGACGAGATCGTGACCTCCACCTTGACATCCCCGCCGAACATCCGGGATACCTTGCGCCGGACCCCGCAGGAAGCCACGAGGGAGACCGCGAGCAGCAGCACGCCCAGGCGGACCAGAGCATGGCGGGAGCGGGAGGGCGGAACGTCAGACATCGCGAAGCTCGAACGGCCGGGCATCCGCATCATGATGCATGCGCCGCGCGGCAACTTTTCGTTGCTGAGATGCAGGGGACTTTAGCGGACTGGCTGGACGGCGTCAACGCGGTAGCCGTGCATCCCCGCCCGCTTCGCGCTAAACTCCCCCGGGCTCCCGCCGCCTCCGGGCGGAGTTTCCTGCAACACATGAAGAAAACACGAACTCTACGTCCTTTATCTGCCGCGGTGGGCGGGGTGGTGTCTTGATCCCCGAGACGGTCGAGAGGCCCTCCCTCCCGATCTCTGTGCGGGTCTCCGACTTTGGTGAGATGACCAAGCCGGGCATCACCTTGATGGTGGTGCTCACGGCGGGTCTGGGCTTCCTGCTCGCGGAGGGGGAGGCGTTCTCCTTCTGGCTCCTGGTCCACACGCTGATTGGCACGGGCCTCGTCTCCGGCGGCGCCTCGGTGCTCAACCAGATCCTGGAGCGGGATGCCGACGCCCTCATGCGGCGAACGGCGGACCGGCCCCTCCCGGCGGGGCGCCTGGACCCCGACACGGCTCTCTTCTTCGGCGTCCTGCTCTCAGTGACGGGTCTCGTCGAGCTCGCCCTGGCGGTGAACCTGCTCACCGCTCTGCTCGGGGCCGTGGCCCTGGCCGGCTACGTCTTTGTCTACACCCCGCTCAAGCGGATCAGCTCGCTCGCCACGGTGATCGGCGCGGTGCCGGGCGCCATCCCTCCGATGATGGGCTGGAGCGCGGTGCGCAATGAGATCGACCTTGCAGCGTGGGTGCTCTTCGGCATTCTCTTCTTCTGGCAGCTCCCGCACTTTCTGGCGATCGCCTGGCTCTGCCGGGAGGACTACGCCCGCGGCGGGTTCCCCATGCTGCCGGTCCTCGACCCGGAGGGGACGCGAACGGGGCGCCAGTCGGTGCTGTACGGTACCGCGCTGGTCCCGGTCTCGCTCCTGCCCTCCCTTCTGGGGCTCATGGGCGAGGTCTATTTCGTGGGCGCACTGGCCTTCGGCCTCGTCTATCTGGGGTTCTCCATCGGCTTCGCCCGTGCCCGCTCGAACCCCGGGGCGCGCCGGCTGATGCTGGCCTCCCTCGTCTACTTCCCGGCCCTGCTGCTGGTGATGCTGCTGGACCGGGTGGTCTCCTAGAGAGTGGCCGGAGGGACGGAGCCCGCGGTCGAGGCCCGGGGGGTGGCGTTCTCCTACCCCGGCCGGCGCGGTTCCGGGCGCCGCCAGGCCCTGGCGGGGATCGACTTCCAGGTCGGGGTGAGGGAGATCTTCGGATTCCTGGGACCCAACGGCGGCGGCAAGACGACCCTGTTCCGCATCCTGGCCACCCTGGCCCGGCCCGAGGCCGGCTCGCTCCGCGTCTTCGGATTCGACCTCGGCACCCACGCCCGGGAGGTCCGCCGCCGGCTCGGCGTGGTCTTCCAGGTCCCCAGCCTCGACCTCCAGCTCACCGTGCGGGAGAACCTCGTCCATCAAGGTCACCTCTACAGCCTGGGCGGACGGGACCTCGCCGGCCGCATCGACGGCGCCCTCGAGCGCTTCGGGCTGGCAGACCGGCGGGACCAGCGGGCGCTGGAGCTCTCCGGGGGATTGCGACGGCGGGTGGAGATCGCCAAGGCCCTGCTGCATGAGCCTCGCCTGCTGCTTCTCGACGAGCCGAGCACCGGGCTCGATCCCGGGGCGCGGCGGGACCTCTGGGACACCCTGGAGTCCCTGCGCGGCGAGGGGGTGACCGTCCTCCTCACGACCCACTTCATGGAGGAGGGGGACCGCTGCGACCGGCTGGCCCTCCTCGACCGGGGAAGGATCGTGGCCGAGGGCGCGCCCGCGGATCTCAAGGGGGAGATCGGCGGCGACGTGGTCACCCTCACGGGTCCGGACCCCGAGGGGCTCGCCCGGGATCTGGCGGACCGCTTTCCCGGGGCGGCACCATCCGTGCGGGACGGTGCCGTCCTCCTCACCCGCGAGCGGGGACACGAGATGGTGGCCCGCTTGGTGGAGGCCTTCCCCGGCCGGGTGTCCGCCGTCACCGTGGCGCGGCCCACGCTGGAGGACGTCTTCCTCCGCCGCACCGGTCACCGCCTGTACGACGAGGAGGTCCGGGAGTGAGCGCCGCTCTCACGCTTTGGCGGCGCGAGCTGGTTCGCTTCTTCCGCCAGCCGAGCCGGGTGGCGGGGGCGGCGGGCTCGCCGCTGGTCTTCTGGATCCTGATCGGCAGCGGCCTCTCCGGCTCCTTCCGGCTGCCGGGCGGGCCCGCGGACCTGGACTTCCTGGAGTACTTCTTCCCCGGCACCGTGGTGCTGGTGCTCCTTTTCGCGGCGATCTTCTCCACCATCTCGGTGATCGAGGACCGCCACCAGGGGTTCCTCCAGGGGGTGCTCGTGGCCCCGGTCTCCCGCGCGGCGATCGTGGCCGGCAAGGTCCTGGGCGGGGCCACGCTCGCGTGGCTCCAGGGGATGGTCTTCCTGGCGCTGGCCCCGGCCGCGGGCATCCGCCTCACGCTCGGCTCGGCCCTGGCCGCCGCCGGGGTGCTCGCGGTCCTGGCGGTCTCGCTCACCGCGCTCGGCTTCGTCTTCGCTTGGCGGCTCGACTCCGTCCAGGGCTTTCACGCGATCATGAACCTGGTCCTGGTGCCCATGTGGCTCCTCTCCGGAGCCTTCTTTCCCCTCTCCGGCGCGCCCGGGTGGCTCTCGGCGCTGATGCGGATCAACCCGCTGACCTACGGGGTGGCGGCCCTGCGGTGGGTGCTCTATGGACCGTCCGCCTCCCTGGGGAGCGCCCTGCCCGGCCCGGCGCTCTCCCTCGGGATGACGGTCGCTCTGGGGGTCGCCGGCTTCGCCGCGGGGCTCCTCGTCACCCGCGGGGGGAGGGTGGAGTGAGCGCCTCGCTCCGCCGCGGCCTGCTCTGGGGATTCCTGGTGGCCGCCCTCGTGGCGGTGGCGGCGGCCGCCCTTTACCAACAGGTCCGCAGACCGGAGCCGCCGCCCGTGCTCAGCCCGGTCCCCCCGTTCTCCTTGACCAACCGGGATGGCCGCACCGTCACCCTTCGGGACCTCGCCGGTGCCCCCTGGGTGGCGGACTTCATCTTCACTCGTTGCCCGGCCACCTGCCCGATGATGACGGCCCGCATGGCCCGGCTGAACCGGGACCTTCCGGCGGATTGGCCCGTCCGCCTGGTCTCCTTCTCCGTGGACCCGGAGCACGATACCCCTGAGGTCCTGGCGCGCTACGCCGAGTCGTTCGGGGCGCCGGACCGCTGGCTCTTCCTCACCGGAGACCGGCAGGAGATCCTTCGCCTCTCCGAGAAGGGCTTCAAGCTCGGCGTCGCCGTGGAACTGCCGCCGGGAACGAACGCCCCGGAGCCGATCGTCCACAGCACCCGCTTCGTCCTGGTGGACGGGGAGGGGAGGATCCGGGGCTATTACGACGCGTTCGATGAGGAGTCGATGGAGCGGCTGGAGCGGGATCTCGACGCGCTGGCCGGCTGATCGAGCAAATCTCACCGAGCGAGCGCTCCCTCGCTCTGCCGACCATTTCCCGCGAGGGGGCGACGGCGACACTCTTCAGGATAAATTCTCAACTCCGGATGTTCAGATCGCAGTGCTCTATGGCAGAATCGCGTGCCAGAGCCGATATCGGAGCGCGAGAAATCTTGGGAGTCCACGACCTCAGCTATCGCCGTCTGTTCTCCCAGCCGCGGATGATGAGGGAGCTTCTCCAGGAGTTCGTGGACGAGGGGTGGATCGAGCGGTTGGACTTCTCGACCCTGGAGCGGGTCAATGCGTCCTATGTCTCCAGGACCCTGAAGAACCGGGAGGGGACCTCGTCTGGAGGCTCCGGCTGCGGGAGGGCGGAACGGTCTACGTCTACGTCCTCCTGGAGCTCCAGTCCGACGTGCAGCGGTTCATGGCAGTGCGCCTGATGGTCTACCTGGGGCTTCTTTATCAGGACCTGATCGACCGCGGAGAGCTTCTCGAGTCGGACAAACTGCCGCCGGTGTTCCCCATCGTCCTCTACAATGGAGAGGAGCCCTGGGGGGCCGCCCGGGAGCTGTCGGAGCTGATTGCCAGGGTCGGACAGGAGGCGGACGCCTACCTGCCCCGGCTGCGCTACCGGATCATCGACGAGAGCAGCTACCGCCTCGAGGATCTGGAGGATCGCCGGAGCGCGGTGGCCGAGCTCTTCCGCCTGGAGAGGAATCGCCAACGCGCGGAGATCGAGCAGGGGAGCGGACGGCTCGGAGAGCTGTTGCAGGCCCCGGAAGACAGGGAACTGCGGAGCGCCTTCCTGGTCTGGATCAAGGGCGCATTGTTCGGCCGGATCGATGAAAGCGAGATACCGGATCAACTCGGTCTGGAGGAATTTCGGAACATGTTGGAAAAAACCGTCCAGCAATGGAACCGCGAGCTGAGAGAGGAGGGCCGGCTGGAGGGCCGGCTGGAGTTGCTTCTCAAGCTTCTGGAGAAGCGGTTCGGTCCTCTGGGTCCGCACATCTTGACCCGGTTGCGCACCGCCGATGACGACCAGCTCGAAGTCTGGGCCGACCGGCTCCTGACCGCCAGGTCCCTGGAAGGCGTCTTCGAGGATACGTCGCACTGACCGCCGGCTCCTCCGGCTCTCCCTCTCCTGTCGCCCCGCGTCTTGCGGTCGGCACACCCCTGTCGTACACTCGGGCGTCTTTTTAAAAGCCGTTGCGGCATGAAGTCTCAGATGCAGCGTATTGCTGGGCAGAACAACCCGGCGGCTCCCACGGGAGGACGAGGCGCGGCGTCGTGGGTGCCCGGGGTGGGCTCTGCCCTGTTCAAGGATCACGCCACCAGGAGGCCATGAATGGCGACACTAGTGGACGATAAGCTCGCCCACGGGCACGCCGAAGCCCATCATGAAGAGTTGGGTTTCTGGCGCAAGTACGTTTTCTCCCAGGACCACAAGGTCATCGGCATCCAGTACGGGATCACCGCACTCGTCTTCCTGCTGTTCGGGTTCACCCTGATGATGATGATGCGGTGGGCCCTGGCCTACCCCGGCAAGCCCTTGCCTCTCCTCGGTTTCCTCTTCAAGGAAATGGGCGGGGTGATGCCCCCTGAGGGCTACAACGCGCTCGGGGCCATGCACGGCACGATCATGGTGTTCCTGGGGATCGTCCCCCTCGCCGTGGGTGCCTTCGGGAACTACCTGGTGCCCCTCCAGATCGGGGCGCCGGACATGGCGTTCCCCAAGCTCAACATGGCGAGCTACTGGTCCTACTTCTTGGGCGGCGTCCTGATGATCTCGAGCTTCTGGATGCCCGGCGGCGCGGCCCAGTCCGGCTGGACGTCCTACCCGCCGCTGTCGAACATCGCCCCTCCGGGTCAGACCATGTGGCTGTTCGGCATGCTCGCCCTGATCATCTCGTCGGTACTGGGCTCGACGAACTTCATCGTCACCATTGTCCAGCTCCGGGCTCCGGGTCTCACCTGGATGCGGCTGCCCTTCTTCGTCTGGGCGCAGTTCGTGACCTCGTTCCTGCTGCTCCTGGCCTTCCCGGCCCTGCAGGCGGCGGCGGTCCTCCAGATGATGGACCGCCTCGCAGGCACGAGCTTCTTCCTGCCGAGCGGCCTCGTGATCTCGGGCCAGCCTCTGGAGGTCTCGGGCGGCGGCAGCCCGCTGCTCTGGCAGCACCTGTTCTGGTTCCTGGCCCACCCGGAGGTCTACGTCCTCATCCTGCCGGCCTTCGGCATCATCGCCGAGGTGATCGCCAACAACACCAGGAAGCCCCTGTGGGGCTACCGGTCGCTCGTCTGGGCTGTGACCTTCCTCGGCTTCATGTCCTTCATCGTGTGGGCCCACCACATGTTCATGACCGGCATGGGGACCGTGATGAGCACCTTCTTCCAGACCACGACGATGATCATCTCGATCCCGTCGGTCATCGTCCTGACGGCGCTCATCATCTCGCTCTGGGGCGCCTCGATCCGGTACACGGTGCCGATGCTCTTCGCCCTGGCCTTCCTGCCGATGTTCGCCATCGGAGGCTTGACCGGCCTGCCGCTGGGCCTGGCGCCTACGGACATCCACCTGCACGATACCTACTACGTCATCGGCCACTTCCACTACGTGGTGGCGCCCGGCACCATCTTCGCGATGTTCGCCGGCATCTACTTCTGGTTCCCCAAGATCACCGGCCGGATGATGAATGACGTCCTGGGGAAGATCCACTTCTGGCTGTCGTTCATCTTCATCAACGGCGTCTTCATGCCGATGTTCATCCAGGGCCTGGCGGGCGTCTCGCGCCGGCTCTACGACGGCGGCGCCTCCTACTCGCACGCGCAGCCGGTGCTCGAGTGGAACGTCTTCATGTCGGTCTCCGCGTGGCTCCTGGGCCTCGCCCAGATCCCCTTCATCCTCAACTTCTTCTGGAGCATCTGGAAGGGGAGGAAGGTGGATTCGAACCCGTGGGAGGCCACCACCCTCGAGTGGGCGGCGGCACCCTCGCCGCCGATTGCCCACGGCAACTTCGTCGAGGTCCCGACCGTGGTGCGCGGACCCTATGACTACAGCGTGCCGGGGGCGCCGCGGGACTTCGTTCCGCAGCACCAGGCGCTGCCCCAGGAGGCCTGAGCCATGGAGATTCCGTACAACGTCGAGCCGCGGCCGGACACCGGCCTTTACAACGCCAAGCTGGGCATCTGGCTCTTCCTCGCCTCCGAGGTGATGCTCTTCGGCGCCCTGTTCTCCTCCTACGTGCTGCTGCGCACCGGGGCGCCCTCCTGGCCCCTCGGCCGGGAGATCCTGAACGTCCCGCTGGCGACGCTCAACACCATCATCCTCATCGGCTCGTCGGTGACCATGGTGCTCAGTTGGGCGGCGCTCAAGCTGAACGACTTCAAGAAGTTCCGGCTCTGGATGGGGCTCACCATCCTGGCCGGGTTCGGCTTCATGATCGTCAAGGCCATCGAGTACGGCTCCAAGTTCATGCACGAGCCCCCCCTGCTGCCGTCGAACAACACCTTTCTCGCCGTCTACTTCACGCTGACCGGCCTGCACGGCCTGCACGTGCTCGGCGGCATGGTGGTCAACGGCTACTTCTGGGGGCCGGGCGCGAAGATGTGGAAGGCCGAGCCCGAGCGGTTCACCAACCGCATCGAGGTGGCGGGCCTCTACTGGCACTTCGTGGACCTGGTGTGGATCTTCCTGTTCCCGACCCTTTACCTGCTGTAGCGGCTGGAGGTACGATGAGCGCAAGCGACGCCGAATCGATCCGCAAGCAGACCCGGACCTACATCGGGGTGTTCGTGGCCCTGATGGTCCTGACCGTCCTCACGGTGGCGGTCTCCTACTTCCACATGCCGGTGGTCCTGGCGGTGATCGTGGCCCTCATCATCGCGAGCTTCAAGGGCTCGCTGGTGGCGGCAGTGTTCATGCATCTGTCCCACGAGAGGAAGGCCATCTACTGGATCCTGATCCTGACGGTGCTCTTCTTCCTCTTCCTGATGTTCATCCCGCTCCTGACCGAGTGGGACGGTATAAAGATCCCGAGAGTCTCATGAGCCTGTCGCTCCGGTCGTTCCACCTGTTCTTCATCGCCGTCTCGGTCCTGCTGGCGGTCTGGGTCGGCGCGTGGGGCGTCCAGAGCTGGATGGACACCCGGAGCCTGGGAGACCTGGCCCTGGGTGCGCTGTTCTTCGCCCTCGGTTTCGTCCTCGTCCTCTACGGTCTCCGGGTCCGCCGGAAGCTGCGGGACCTGGAGCCCGAGGACTAGAGAAGGAGGCGAACGATGAAGTCGACCGTGCGCCTGCTCGCATTCGCCGTCACGGCTCTCTGGCTTGCCTTGCCCCAGGCTGCCGCGGCGTGCGCCACCTGCTACGGCGACCCGAACGACGCCATGACCAAGGGGATGAACAACGGCATCCTCGTGCTCCTGGGCTTTGTGGGCCTGGTCTGGGCCGGGGTCGGCCGGTTGATCTGGGATTTCAGGAAGCGTTCCAAGAAACTCGCGGAGAAAGCTTCGGTGCGGCCGCGGCTGCGCCTCATCCACGGAGAGAAACGGTGATGGAGAAGCACCTCGGTCTCCCCTTGAACTTCCCCCCGAACGCATCGACCCACGGCGCGGAGCTGGATTACCTGTCTGCCCTCGTCCACTGGTTCATGCTCGTCCTGTTCGTGGGCTGGGGCATCTTTTTCGTCTACTGCCTGATCCGCTTCCGTCGCAAGGCCAACCCGGTGGCGAGCTACGCGGGCGCCAAGGGCAAGTTTTCGACCTACGGCGAGGCGGGCGTGGTGCTCATCGAGGTAGTCCTGCTCTCCGCCTTCGCGGTGCCCATCTGGGCCAAGCGGGTCGGCAACGTCCCTTCCCCGAGGGAGGCGATCCAGGTGCGGGTAGTAGCCGAGCAGTTCGCCTGGAACGTCCACTACCCCGGCGCAGACGGCGTCTTCGGCCGCACCGACCCCAAGCTGATCCAGACGGGCACCAACCCGTTGGGGCTCGACCGCAACGATCCGGCTGCCGCGGACGACATCACCACCATCAACCAGCTCCACCTGCCTGTCGGCCGGCAGGCGCTGATCTACCTCTCCAGCAAGGACGTGATCCACAGCCTGTTCCTCCCCCAGATGCGGGTGAAGCAGGACGCCATTCCGGGGCAGGTCATCCCGGTCTACTTCACGCCCTCCAAGGTGACGCCGCCGGAGTCCCAGTTCCCCGCCTGCGCCGGGACCAAGACCTGCTGGGAGATCGCCTGCGCCCAGCTCTGCGGCATCACCCACTACCGCATGCAGGGCTATTACACGATCCACGACGAGGCGGGCTACCAGAGGTGGCTGGCCGAGAACGCCCCCAAGCCCAACCCCGCCGCCGTCTCCCCCCTGCCGCCCGCCCCCGCGGACACCAACGAGCCGGCCACTCCGTCCGGCGCGGCCAAGCCGGGGACGAACCCGGCGGGGGATGAAGAGGGGAACTGACTTCTGACTTCTACTTCGGTTGACCGCGAAGGGCTCCCGCCCGGGAGCCCTGTACTCCTTGCCTGAAAGGCCGTGAGAACTCTCTGCTGTGAGGCCGACTCTCGCGGCCTCTTCAGGGCTTCATTTGATCATCCACACGGGCATAGGAAGCAAGCAGGCGTGGAGTCCTCGGGATAGACGGGATACCATGAAATGTTAGCCCCATAGGTGCAAGGAGAATTCCATTCCAGATTGCAACAACTGTTGACATCCAAGAAGTATTCATAGCTAGCACTCTCGTCTACACACCGAACAATACAATTTCCAGCGTAACTCGCCGTACCAGGGCGACTTGTGGCAGCAAAGCTGGTCACGGCGAAAGCAAGCGGCAGAGCAAAGGTGCGATAGAGTTTTTTCACGCGTACCTCCTCATCATCGATATCAGTAGTATCAGGATTATCGGGTTCAGCCAGTTACACGATCCTACGCTCCTTGAAGATCCTGGTCAATTCGCTCGAATGCCACCAGGAGACCCGAAGGGTCTTGAGCGCAGAGTCTGGCATTTCAAGCGCCCCGCCCTGTTATAAACAGGAGTTGGATAGGGGCTCTCGGTATTGGCGCTGAACCTTGGGTTCAAGCTTGAATGCAGCGCATCAAGCTCGAAAGATGCCGCTTCAAGCTTGAATCTCTGGATGCAAGCTTGGAAGGTGCCGCTCCAAGCTTGAAAGGCGGTCTTTCAAGCTCGAATGCAGCGGTTCAAGCCTGGAGCGAGTTGTTTCAGACTCGAAGGCCCGGATTCAAGCTTGCAGGGAACCGTTTCAGATTTGCAGGGCCGCATTTGAGCTTGAAAAGGCGCGGGGCAAGCTTGGATGGTCGCGATTCAAGCTTGCCCCGGCGCATTCGAGCTTGAAGGAGCGCGAGGCGGGCTTGAATGGCGGTCGGAGAGCCTGAAGCGCCGGCTGACGAGTTCGAAGGGTGGACGGAGAGCTCGAGGCGCAGTCGGAGAGCCTGGAAGACGGTCCTGCCGGCTTCAAGACGGGCCGATCGAGAGGAAGGCGTTCCGTTGCGGCTTAACAGGCAGCGCCGCCCGTCTACCCGCTGCCGGAAAGTTCTAAAGAGCCGCCGGAAGGGCTCGGGAGAGGGGGCCGGAGAGGGAGAGCCTGGAGGGGGATAGAATCCCCTCGCCATGCTCGACGTCAGAGACCTTCCTACGGTCAATGCGAGCCTGAACGCCCTCGCGGCCGTTCTGCTCGTCATCGCCTATGTCCTCATCCGCTGGCGGCGTCCCATCGCCCACCGCAACGTGATGATCGCCGCCCTGGTCTGCTCCGTGCTGTTCCTGACCTCGTACCTGGTCTACCACGCCCAGGTGGGGTCCGTCCGGTTCCAGGGCACCGGGACGGTGCGGACGGTCTATCTCACCATCCTCCTGACCCACACCGTCCTCGCCGCCGCCGTGCCGTTCCTGGCGGTGATCACGGTGTGGCGGGCGTACCGGAAGCAGTACGACCGGCACACCCGCATCGCCCGGTGGACGCTGCCGATCTGGCTCTACGTCTCGATCACCGGGGTGGTGGTGTACTGGATGCTGTACCGGATGACGTGGTAGGCATCGCGAAGACCCCGTCCGCCATCTCCAGGTTCACGCGGACCTTGTCGACCACTGTCACCGTGTGCCGGGCGCCGTACTCCTTCTCGATCCGGTGGGGGATGACGAGGCCGTCCACCGTCCGGAAGTCGGAGAAGTAGGCCCGCTCCTGCATCTCCTGGGGGAGTTGGGAGTAGTCGAAGACCTTGGAGTCGACCGCGACCTCCAGGTACGTTCGGGGATCGAGGTGCCAGCTCTCCACCCAGCCGTTGGGCCGGGTCAGCTCGAGGCGGAGGGTCTCCTGGCCGCTCACGTCGCCTCGGCCGGCCAGGACGACCTTGTGGCCCTTCTCTTTGTAGCCGAGGAGGGCCGGCTCGATCTCCGCGTCGCGGGCGGTCATGACCGCCGGGGGCTCCTGCGTCTTTTGCGGGCTCTCGATCCCGTAGAGGGGGTAGATCCACCAGGGACCCTGGGCGTCCTGAGCGACGGTCATCTCCTTGCCGGTCATCCTGGAGTCGAACCGGTAAAGGTTCGGACGCTTGCGGCGCAGGGTGAAGGGCGCCTCCTCGCTGAAGCTGGTGAAGGTGCCCGCCATCTCGATGGACCGCAGGGCTCGCCAGCGCTCCCGGCCACCCCGGGCCGCCTCGTAGCGGGCGACGATCTCCTCGACGGACTGCGGGGCTCGGGGCTCGCCCGCCACCTTCTTCTCTTCCTGCCCCTTGCCCCGACCGGGAGACGGAGAGGCCGCCACGGCGCCTGTCGACTTCATCTCCAGCGCGACGATCTCGTCCTGGTCCCGCAGGTAGAGCCGGCCGTTGGCGAGGGTCGGAGCGGTCCACGCCTTGCCCTCCAAGGCCTGGAACCGGGCGAGCTCCCTGTACTCTTCAGGGCTGGCCTGCACCAGGAGGAGGGTGCCCTTGTCCGAGAGGACGATCAGCAGGTCCCCGTCCGCGGCCAGGAGCGAGCCCTTGCCCAGGCCCCGCTGCGCCCAGGTCTGCTCGCCGGTCGCGACCGAGAGGCATTTGAACGTGGCGTTGTCGAAGCCATAGAGGTGGTCTCCCACGAGGACCGCATTGTTGAAGTGGTTCTTCATGATGCGGGTCTTCCACAGTTCCTCCACCGTGGCCTTCCCGCCCTCATTCTTGATGCGCATGAGGACCGCCCCGGCGTCGTCCCCGCCCGAGACGTAGACCTTGTCCGGCGGGATGAACAGGGCGGTGGCGATCACGGAGAACGGCCCCGGGTGGGTCCAGTGGACCGTGCCGTCGGGGAGCAGCGAGACGGTCTGCGTGCCGGCCCGGCGGGGCACCACGTACTGCTTCACACCGCCGATCGTCATCACGACCGGCGAGGAGTAGGCCGCGTCGCCGTCGAGAGCCCCCCAGCGGACCTTGCCCGTGGCCTTCTCGAAGCCCACCACGCCCCGGCCGTCCTTCCCTCCGACCTCCAGGATCAGCAGGTCGCCGTCGATCAGCGGGGAGCCCGAATATCCCCAGGTCGGCCGCTTGGCGCCAAAGGTCTGGACCAGATCCACCTCCCAGATCTTCGCCCCGTCGGCCGCCTTCAGGGCGAGGAGCCTGCCGTGGGAGCCCATGGCGTAGACCGTGCCGCCATCCAGGGTGGGAGTCGTCCGCGGCCCGTTGCCCATGTCGTCGATCAGCTTGGGACCGGCCGGAACGCGCCAGACCTCCCTGCCCGTGCCGGCCTCCAGAGCCAGGACGTACTCGGTCGTCCCGTCCGAGTCCATGGTGTAGAGCCGGTCTCCGGCAACGCTGATCCCGGAGTAGCCCTCTCCGATCGTCCGCTTCCACACCACCCGCGGCCCCTCCGCCGGCCAGCTTCGGGGCAGGCCGGTCTCGACCGAGACGCCATCCCGGTTCACTCCCCGGAACTGCGGCCAGTCGAGGGCCGCGACGGGTCCGGCGGCGAGGAGCGTCAAGGTGAGGGAAAGGACGGGAACGGGGAATCGGGCCATGGCCATGCCTCCGCGGAAAAGGGCGCGGATCTTATACGGGAGTTGCCCGGCGAGGTTTGAGAAGAGGTGTGTAGGGGCGGCCCGATGTGGCCGCCCCTACGAGGACGGAAAAGGCCTGCCGGGGTGGTTTACGACAATCTCTGCGACCGGTTCCAGCCGCGGCGCAGGGTCTCTGCCACCTGCAGGAAGGCGCTCTGCTCGACCTGGCTCTCCCGGAGCGAGCTCACGAAGAGCATCATCGTAGCGAGGCCCTCCGCGTGCATGTTCCAGGACTCCAGGGCGTGCTGGAGGCCGGTGCAGATCTCCAGCGTACGCTCCCGGTCGCCCTGGGCGTAGCAGACCTCGGCGAGGTCCAGGCTGGCGAGGAGGTGCTCCTGGAACTGGCTGCGGGCGAGGAAATCGGCGGCGACCCGCTCGAAGATCTTGCCGGCCTCGTCGAAATTCTCGAGGTTGCGCGCGATCTTGCCCTCGAGCCACGCGAGGCGGAGAGCCTGTTCGGGGAAGCGCTGGTAGAGCTCCCGGCTGTCCTCCAGGACCTCCAGGGCCTCCGTCGTGCGTCCGGCGTCGTTGAGGAAGAGCGCCAGGCTGTGCCGGCGGGAGAGCTCGAGAAAAGGCTCGCGGACGGGGTCGATGAAGGGGCGGGCCTCTTCCAGGATCTCGACCGCCTTCGCGGGATCGACATAGCCGGCGGCGGTGGACTGCTGGAGCATGGTCCGGCCGATCCTGGCTTCGTCTCCGGCCTTGGTGTAGAGGCGGGCGGCCCGGTCGAGGACCCTCCAGGCCTTTTCGTAGGAGCCCATGTCGGTCAGGAGGGAGCCCTGGTAGCTGAGGAGGGCCGCCCGCTCCAGCGGATCGCCAGTGCCCTGGCGGAGCAGCCCGGACGCCCGGTCGAGGTCCGCCCCGGCGCCGTCGAAGTTCTCGAGGACGCGCTTGCAGTTGCCGCGCACGGCCAGGGCGGCCCCCCGGAAGTCGTAGACCCGCGCCTCGGTATAGGCGGCGGGGTCCAGGCGGTCGGCCACGGCGAGGGCGAGCTCCGAGACTCCCAGGGCCCGCTCCGGCTCGGTCGGCGTGATCTCCCGGGCGATCTCCATCAGCCGGTTGTACAGCCCCCAGGTGTGCATCCGGGGATCGCTGGCGACGACGTCCAGGCGCCGGGCCGGAGGGTGCTCCTGGAGGGAGGCCCACAGCACGGCGGCGACGGATTTCTCATCCTGGAGCCGCCGCAGGGTTGCCACGGCGGTCTTCACGACCCGCTCGAACACGCGATCGTAGGCGATCTCCGCCTCCTCCCCCATCCAGTCCGAAGCGAGGGTCACACCCAGGCGCCGGGCCGTGGACCGGGCCCGCTGCTGGCACTCCTCGCAACCGAGCAGGAGGTGCCGGATCGCCTGTTTCCTCTCGCTCCCGGAGATCTCCGCCTTGAGAAGCTGCTCGACTGTGTCATCCGTCAGGTGCATGGTCGCCCCCCCTATCCAATTTACAACGCAGGACGGGGCGAATTGTTTCCCACCCGGGTTATCCGTTGGGATCGATGTGGGCCCGACCGTCGGTGTCGTCGCCGGAGTCGTCGGCCGTGGTGGAGTCGGTCGAGTCCGCCGGGGCTCCTTTCGGAGAGGCGGTCGTGGCGTCGTTCCGGAGGGAGGCGAGCGGAATGGCGAGCCGCTCCCACAGGGCGGAGAGCAGCCGCTCCATCAACGTCGCCCTCTCCTCCCTCGGGGTCTGGGCCGCCAGGGGCAGCGCGAGGAGGAAGGCCGCGACGAGGACGCAGAGAGTCCGCTGAAGTTTGGAACGGGACATCAGGAATCCTTTCCGGGGACGGCGAAGAGCCGGCCGGGATGGCCGGGCGCCGTGTCCACCCTCTAGGTGTAGGAGTGGGGATTAGAGCGGAAAGGAGGACCCTCAGTCCAGAGATCCGTAGGCTTCCGTGGTCAGGAACGGAATGGAGTCCGGCGAGAGCACCAGCCGGTCGAGCAGGTCGGCCGCTTCGCGCAGGCGGCCCCGGCCGGGGCCGCCGATCTTGTCGAGCTCCTCTCCGCGCATCTGCCGGTAGAGGTCGCCGGTGAACGGGCGGCCGTCGGCCAGGGTGATCCCGCCGTGGACCCACTGCCAGAGCTGGGAGCGGGAGATCTCGGCCGTGGCCGCGTCCTCCATCAGGTTGAAGAGGGCGGCGGCGCCGGTGCCCTGGAGCCAGGAGTCGATGTAGAGGAGCGCCACGGCGATGTTGGTGCGCACGCCCGCTTCGGTGATCTGCCCGCCTTCGATCCGAAAGTCGAGGAGCTGGTCTTCCACGACGCTGACGTCCTCGCGAAGGATGTGCTTCTGGTGGGGCCGGTCTCCCAGGACGCGGTCGAAGACCTCCCTGGCCACGGGGACAAGGTCGGGGTGGGCCACCCAGGTGCCGTCGAAGCCCGCCCGGGCCTCGCGTTCCTTGTCCTCTCGGACTTTGGCGAGCGCCCGCTCGTTGACCTCCGCGTCGCGCCGGCTGGGGATGAAGGCCGCCATGCCGCCGATGGCGTGGGCGCCGCGGGAGTGGCAGGTCCGGACGAGCAGCTCGGTATAGGCCCGCATGAAGGGCACGCTCATGGTGACCTGGGAGCGGTCGGGCAGGACGGTGCCGCCGGCGTGGAGCTTCCGGATGATGGAGAAGATGTAATCCCAGCGGCCGGCGTTCAGGCCCGCGGCGTGGTGGCGCAGCTCCCAGAGGATCTCCTCCATTTCGAAGGCGGCGGTGATCGTCTCGATGAGGACCGTGGCGCGGATGGTGCCGCGGGGGATCCCGAGAAAGTCCTGGGCCATGTCGAAGACGCTGTTCCAGAGCTGCGCCTCGAGGTGGCTCTCGAGCTTGGGCAGGTAGAAATAGGGGCCGCTGCCCCGGGCCAGGAGCTCCCGGGCGTTGTGGAAGAAGTAGAGACCGAAGTCGAAGAGGCTGGCGGAGACGGGTACGCCGTCCACCTGGACGTGCCGCTCGGGGAGATGCCAGCCGCGGGGGCGGACGAGAAGGGTCGCGGTCCGCTCGTGCAGCCGGTACTCCTTGCCCTCGGGACTGGTGTAGTCGAGCTGCCGCCGCACGGCGTCCATGAGGTTTACCTGTCCCTCGACCACGTTGCTCCAGGTGGGGGAGAGGGAGTCCTCGAAGTCGGCCATGAACACGCTCGCCCCCGAGTTCAGGGCGTTGATCATCATCTTGCGTTCGACGGGGCCGGTGATCTCGACCCGGCGGTCGTTGAGGTCGGGAGGGGCGGGCGCCACCTGCCAGTCCTCCTCCCGGATCGCCCGGGTCTGCTCCAGGAATCCGGGGCGGCCTCCGCCGTCGAAGTCGGCCTGCCGCTGGAGGCGCCGGGCGAGCAGGTCCTCCCGCGCCGCCCCGGCGTTGCGCTGGAGCGCGGCCACGAACTCCAGGGCCTCCCGCGTGAGGACGGTCTCCTGCCGGGCCTCCATAGGTCGCTCCACCCGGATCTCACCCACGGCATTCCTCCCTGTGCGGAAAGATTTTCAAGCGCCTGGGAGCGCCGGCGTCTCGCCGGCTTACTGCCTCAGTCAGGCCGGCGAGA
>DASQEB010000050.1:0-4015 GCA_035633875.1 Thermoanaerobaculia bacterium | reverse complement strand
CCCTGGGAGAGGGTCGGGGTGAGGGCTCTCGGGCGGGGGCGTCTCCCTGAAACGAATCTCGTCCCCTCGACACTCTTTCTTGACAGGCAGTAAGACGCTTGCTTCAATGAACCCCTAGGACATCATACGACTCCCCGCACCTGGGCCCTGCCCGGGGGACGCCGGTGTATCATCGACGGCTGCGGGGAAAGGAGAAGGACAGAAATGAAACTCACCCCTCTGGGGAAGGCAATCATCGTGATAGCGCTGCTCGTGGCAGCGTTCTTCAGCGTTCGCCAGTTCGCTCCGGGTCTGCTGGACAAGATCGTCCCGGCGGCCAAGGGACGGGAGGCGGTCGTGCCCGAGCGGGCCGATCTGCCGGACCTGCCGGCTTCGGCGGCGGTGGCGGCCTCCAACCGGAACGTGGCCATGCCGGGGGAAGGGCCGGGCTGCACGAACCTGCCGGAGGTGCGGCTGTACCACTGGGCCTGGAACGCCCACATGGGCGCGATGTTCGCCAACGGCGGCCCCCAGTCCACGCAGGGGAGCCTCATGTGCAAGAACAACGTGAACCTCAAGTTCATCCGCCAGGATGATGTCGGCCGCATGCAGGAGGGGCTCATCACCTTTGCCCAGGAGCTGAAAAACGGCAACCCCAACCCCTCGCAGGGCGTCCACTTCGTCACCATCATGGGAGACGGCGGCGCCGCCTTCCTGAAGGGGGTCAACGACACTCTCGCCCGCCTGGGTCCCGAGTACACGGCCAAGGTCGTGGGCTCGTGCGGCTACTCCCGCGGTGAGGACAAGTTCATGGGGCCCCCTGACTGGAAGCAGAACCCCGCCGCCTCCAAGGGCGGCCTCGTGGCCGGCGTGCTGCGCGACGGCGACTGGAACATCGCCCAGAAGTGGCTCGGCGACAACGGCCTCTGCAACAACCCGGACGAGACCACCTACGACCCCAACTGCCTCAACTGGGTCGCCGCGTCGGATTACATCGACGCCTCCGAGAAGTACGTGGCGAACTACTGCGAGGAGCGTCCGGTGGTCGAGAGCGGCCGGCGGACCGGCGAGCGCCAGCGGGTCTGCGTCAACGGCGTGGTCACCTGGACCCCCGGCGACGTGATCGTGGCCGAGAAGCGGGGCGGCCTCGTCTCGGTCGTCTCCACCAAGGAGTACGCCTCCCAGATGCCGAACGTCATCATCGGCATCGACAAATGGATGAAGGACAACCGCCAGACGGTCGAGGGCATGCTTCAGGCCATCTTCGAGGGCAGCGACGCCGTCAGGTCCAACCCCCAGGCCCTGCGCAAGGCGGCCGAGATCAGCGCCGCGGTCTACAACGAGTCTGGCGCCGACGCCGACTACTGGGAGAAGTACTTCGACGTCGTCACCGAGCGGGACAAGCAGGGCCTCCGGGTGGAGCTCGGCGGCTCCTCCGTCAACAACCTGGCGGACAACATGGTCCTCTTCGGCCTGACGCCCGGCGGGTCCAACCTGTTCGGCGCCACCTACACGGTGTTCGGCGACATCGTGAAGCAGCAGTACCCGGACCTCGTGCCGTCCTACCCGCCGGTCGACCAGATCCTGGACACCTCCTACGTCCAGGCCGTGGCCTCGCGGATGCAGTCGCAGGGCACCCAGGTGGCCGCCGCGGAGACTCCCACCTTCTCGGCCGCCGCGCCGGTGCGCAACGTCGTGAGCCGCCGCGCCTGGAACATCAACTTCGAGACCGGGAGCGCCACCTTCACGCCCGAGGCCGAGCGCCAGATGGAGCAGCTCCTGCGCGACCTCCTCGTGGCCTCCTCGGCGGCTGTCGAGATCCACGGCCACACGGACAACGTGGGCAATCCGCAGAGCAACATGAACCTCTCGGAGACCCGGGCCTTCGCCGTGAAGGAGTGGCTGGAGCGGCAATCCCCGGCCAACTTCCCCGAGGGCCGGGTGCGCGTCTTCGCCCACGGCCAGCAGAACCCGATCGCCCCCAACTCGACCGACGCCGGCCGGGCCAGGAACCGGCGCGTGGAGATCGTGATCGGGACGACGGGGGGGTAGGACCGATCCTTCTGTTCTGAGCTGATGGTGTAGGGGAGGGGCTTCTGTCCCTCCCTTTCCGTCTGGGTGATAGCATTCAAGAACATGGCACCTGATGGCCCGAAAATCCTCCTCGTCTACAGCGACGACTCGGACGCTCATGTCGAGCGGGTCCGCGCGCTCGCTGATCGCCTGCGGGGGGACGGCTTCGACTGCCTGACAGACAGCGTTTCGGATCAGGACGTGGAGGCGGACTTCAGCCTCCTCATTCTGGCGAAGCCTTTTCTCACCCGCGTCCTCGAGAGTCTCGAAGCTCCCCTCCCGGAAAGCCTGCTCCTCGTCTTCTTCGAGGAACTGCCGGTCCGATCCATTCCCGAGCCGCTCCAGGGCTCCGTGCTGGATCGAGTGGACACGGGGGAGGGCTACGGGAAGCTCCTTCGCACTCTTCTCTACCGGTCCGAGCGCATGGATGCCTGGCGCGAGCCTTCGCGCTCCCCTTCGCGGGGCAAGGGCTGGGGACCGATTGGGGACGAGCGCTCTGTCCTTTTGACCAAGTACAGCTCCGTCAACGCCTACAACTTCGGGGTGAAGCCGATCGACCTTTCGGTTTTCGAGACATTTCCGAAGGAGGAAGCCCCCGAGCCGGACCCGCCCCGCACCGCCTATGCCCGGCTCGAAGCTCCGGAGACAGCCGTGATGGGGGAGGAGATCGAGGTCGGCGTCGGGTTGGCCGAGAAGCCCACGCCCGGAGTGGTGGGAGGACCCATGACCCGGCCCGAGAGCAGCGTCGGCCCCTATTCACTGACGGTCCAGCTCGTGGCCGAGGGGTTCCGTCTGCGGGAAGGGGAGACCTGGCGGCGGGAGCTGCCCGTCACCGCCGAGGCTCCCTATCCCGTGGCCGTCTTCCACCTGATCCCCGAGGCTCAGGAGGCGGATGTTCGCGCCCGGTCGCTCCAGGCCTTCTACGAAGTGGCAGGCCAGACCCTCGGGATGGCGGTTCGCCCGCTGGCGGTGCTGCGCAAGGCCGGGGAGCCGTCGCACGTCCCCGAGCTCCCCGGGGCTCCGGGGGTGGACCTCTCCCTTCCGAGCGATGCGGTCGCCGCGGACCTCGAAATCCGCATCCTGATCGACCCGGACCACGACGGCCGCCTCCTCTGGACCTTCGCCACCCGCCATGCCGGGATCGACCTGCCCGACGAGGTGCTGCGGACCGACATCGGCGACGCCCGGGGGTTTGCCCGCGAGCTGGTGGACAAGGTCAACGCCAAGGAAGGCAAGGTGGGCGTGTACAACCGCCTCGCCGGAATCGGAGTCGAAATCTCCCGCAACGTCCCGGACGAGCTCTGGGAGCTGCTGCGCGCCGTGGCCTCGCGCGTCGGGGACGCTCCGGACGTGCTCATCCTCTCCGCCGAGCCCTATGTCCCCTGGGAGCTCGCGAAGATGGAAGAGCCGCTCCTCGATGCCGCGGCCCCGCCCTTCCTGGCTGCCCAGGCCAACGTCGGCCGCTGGATGCTCCCCAGCCAGGACCGCGACCGCGTTCCGAGCTCTCGACAGCGCCCCCGGCAGCCGCCTCCCACCGAGGTCGTGGTCACCTCCATGGCCGTGGTCTCGGGCGTCTACGACCGGCCCGGCTGGAGCCGCCTCAAGGAGGCCGAGGCCGAGGCCGACGACCTCAACCAGCGCTACAAGGCGGTCAAGGTCGACGCTCAGACCTCCATGGTTCTCGAATGCCTGGACGGTACACCTCCCGCCGACCTCCTGCACTTCGCCGTCCACGGGTCCTACGATCCCGGAGGCCTCCAGGACGGCCTGATGCTCGTCGACGGGGAGCCTCTCGATCCATTCGAGGTGCAGGGGGCCACACTCGGGCGATCGCCGTTCGTCTTCCTCAACGCCTGCCAGGTCGGGTCAGGCAACCGCATTCTGGGTGACTACGGCGGCATGTCGGCGGCGTTCCTCGTCGCGGGCGCGGCGGGAGTGGTGGCCCCGCTCTGGAAGGTCAAGG
>DASQEB010000049.1:0-4258 GCA_035633875.1 Thermoanaerobaculia bacterium | reverse complement strand
GGCGCCGGGGGGATTCGCCGCCCGGGCCCTCACCCCGGCCTCTCCCGGAGGGAGAGGGTGAAAAGCTGGTAAGAGGGGGGGTGTGGCCTGCTCAACGAGGAACCCGACAAACTAGTTTTTCTCCCTCTCCCTCCGGGAGAGGGTCGGGGTGAGGGCTCCCGGGCGGGGGGCATGCGGGATATGATCCCCCCGCTATGCCGATCCCTGGTGGCAGCGCGTGGGCGATGGCGCGGGATGTGGCGGAAGGGTACCTCGCGGTGACCGAGCGGACCTTCAGGACCATGACCCGGGCGGACCTCGACCAGCTCAATTTCGAGATCGACCGCCACATGCGGGAGCTGCGGGGGGATCAACCCGCCCTGGAGGACATCCAGGCCATCCAACTCCGCCAGCGGCGGCTCCAGCGGCTGAACACCGCCCTCCTGATGCTCCGCAGCTACCGACAGAAGTTCAAGACCTGATGCCCTACGAGAGCCTCCTTCGCTTCGCGATCCCGGCCCTGCTCGCCTTCGGGGCCTCGTACGTGCTGGACCGGATGTGCGCCGCCCGGGGGTTCCTGCCGCCCGGCTTCCGGGAGCCCTGGCGCCGGACCCTGGCCTTTTTCCTGGTGGCCGGCATCCTGCTGGTCGGCGTCTTCGCCCCCCTGGGGATGATCGGGATGGACGTGGAGCCGGACCTCTCCCGGCTGACCACCCTGCGGCTCTTCCAGCTCCACATGATGTTCGTGACGGTGCTCGCGGTCTGGTTCCTGCTGGGCTTCGCCGTCCCCCGGAGAGTGGAAACCTGGACGCCGGCTCCGGCGCCGGAGCTGGCCGCGCCGCTCCCGGAGGCGGACGCCGTCCTGGCGGAGGGCGTCCCGCCCGTGGGGGAGGGCGTTGACAGCGGGGCACCCCTGGCGTCCGAGATCGCGCCGCCCGCGCCGCCGCCGGCCCCCGTGTCCCTCGGCCGGCAGTTCCTGGCCCAATTCGGGTTCCTGGCGCCGAGCGTCGGGCGGGAGATCGGCCTCGGCGTGCTGCTCGGGACCGGGGCCTGGGTGGTGGTGCTCGTGACGATCCTGGCGGTGGCCCTGCTGATCGTGGCGATGGGTGGGGAGGAGGTCCTCCCCAAGCAGCCGCCCGCCCTCATCCCCTGGATCGCCGGGCTCCCCCTGGCCATCCGGGCGCTGATCAGCCTCTCGGCGGGCGTGGTGGAGGAGACGTTCTTCCGGGGATTCCTCCAGCCGCGGATCGGCATTCCCCTGTCGACGGCCTTCTTCGTCCTCGCCCACTTCTCCTACGGCCAGCCGTTCATGCTCGTCGGGATCACCCTGCTCTCCCTGATCTACGCCTTCCTGGTGCGTTGGCGGCGGAACATCTGGGCGGCGATCGCGGCCCACACCCTCTTCGACGCGGTCCAGCTCCTGATCGTCGTCCCCTCGGCCTTGCGCCTGGTCGGCCCCCAGGGGACGGACGTGGCGGGGTTCCTGGGGATGGCGTTGTAGGGCGGCAGTGTCTCTCTGCTAGACTCCCGCCCGAGGATCGTGCGATGCCGGAAGAAAACCGCTTCCATCTCTCCATCGGGAGCCGCTTCGAGAACATCGAGCTGGTCCAGGTGGTGCTCAGGGACGCGCTCCTGCGTCTGGGGATGGACGAGGACGCCCGGCACTGGGTCGACATCGCGGTCCGCGAAGCGGTGGCCAACGCCATCAAGCACGGCAACGAGCAGAACCCCGCCAAGACGGTTCAGGTGGACCTGGCGGTCGAGGGCGAAGAGCTGGTGATCCGGGTCGCTGACGAGGGGGCGGGGTTCGACCCGGACGGGGTCCACGATCCCCTGGCGCCGGAAAACCTGCTCCGGCCCAACGGCCGCGGCATCTTCTACATGAGAAGCTTCATGGACAACATCCATTACGGTTCCGCGCCCGGCGGCGGCACGCTGGTGACGCTGCGCAAACGGCTCGCCGGACCGAAGGCAGACCCCAGTCAAGCTGAGGAGGAGGGACATCGAATGAACGTGAACGTCCGGCAGAGCGGCGACGTCAAGATCCTGGACCTGAAGGGCAAGATTACGATCGGTTCGGGCGAGGTCGCCCTGCGCAACGCGGTGCAGGGTGTGCTCGACAGCGGGGCCCAGAAGGTCCTGATCAACATGCGCGACGTCTCGACGATCGACTCCTCGGGGATCGGCGAGCTGGTGAGCGCCTACACGACCGCCACCAACCGGGGCGGCAAGCTCAAGCTGGTGAACCTCCCCGCCAAGGTGACGGACATTCTGACGATCACCCAGCTCATCACCGTCTTCGACGTCTACGACAACGAGGAGGAGGCCATCCGGTCCTTCTGAGGAGCGGACGCCTCGCAGGGCCCGGTGACAGCATGAACGCCGGCCAGACCGTCGAGGCCCCCTCCTCGCTGGCCGGCACCCTCGCCACCCTGGCCGGACGGGTGAACCGCCGTCTTCCCGAGTTGCTCCCTCGGCCCGACACCCGGCCCGAGCCCGTGCACCGGGCCATGCACTACGCCCTGACCGGAGCGGGCAAGCGGGTGCGGCCGGTGCTCACCCTGGCCGTGGCCGAGCTGTTCGGCGAGCGCAGCGATCCGGTGCTCGACATCGCCTGCGCCGTCGAGATGGTCCATGCCTGCTCGCTGGTGCTGGACGACCTGCCTTCCATGGACGACGCCCAGCTCCGCCGCGGCCGGCCCACGGTCCACCGGGCCTTCGGCGAGAGCGTGGCCCTGCTGGCGGCCCTGGGGCTGCTCAATCGCGCCTACGCCCTGGTGGCCGAGGGCGCCCAACGCCTGTCGCTGCGCCGCTACACGGCCGAGGACATGATCCATCACCTGGCGGTGGCCATCGGCAGCGACGGCCTGATCGGCGGCCAGGCCCTGGACCTCCTCGCGCAACCCGAGGAGCTGAGCCTCGACACGCTGGAGTACATCCACAGCCACAAGACCGGCGCCCTGTTCATGGCCGCCGGCGAGCTGGGCGCCATGGCGGCGGACGCCCGGCGGCGCGACCTCGAGGTGGTCGCGCGCTACGCCAAGAACCTCGGGCTCGCCTTCCAGATCGCGGACGACCTCCTCGACGTCCTCGGCACCCCGGAGGAGACGGGCAAGGACACGGGCAAGGACGCCTCCAAGGTGACCTTCGTCAAGCTCCTGGGCGTGCCCGGCGCCCAGGCCCTGGAGTCCGAGCTCCTCGGCTTCGCCGTGGAATCCCTCGCCTCCCTCGGCCGCAAGGCCGATCCCCTGCGCGAGATCGCCCGCTTCGTGCAGAAGCGGTCGCGGTAGGCGGCCGACGCAGGCTTCCCGCCGCGGAACCAAATCGCCTCCCCGCCCTTCTAAGGGAGCAGAGGGAGCGCTCCCGGACGAACCTGCGATGCCGCCGGAGTTTGGACCCGGCGAAGGAGAACAACGCATGCCTGATCTGTCCGGTCTCTCCATTCCTGGCCTCGGGGAGATGAGCGCCGTCGGCATGGCGGTGGTCGTCATCCTCCTCTTCCTGTCCGTCTGGTCGCTGGGGGTTTCCCTGGAGCGGCTGATCGCCTTCGCCCGGGCGCGGCGCCAGTCCCTCGCCTTCGCCCGGGTGCTCGCCGGCCAGCACCGGCCGGACTGGGTGGACGAGGCGATGCAGGCCGCCGGCAAGTTCCCCCACAGCCACCTCGCCCGGGTGGTCTCGGCGGGCCTCCTGACCTTCCAGAAGAAGCGGGCGAAGCCCACGCTCTCGAACGCCGAGGTGCTCCACGCCGTGGAGAGGTCGCTCGAGCGCTCGACCGTGCGGACGTCCGCCGACCTGCGCCGGGGTGTGGGAGGTCTCGCCACCATCGCCACCACCGCCCCTTTCATCGGCCTCTTCGGCACGGTGATCGGCATCATGCACGCCTTCGAGGACATCGCCGGAGCGAGCGGCGCCGGAGGCTTCGCCACCGTCTCCCAGGGCATCGCCGAGGCCCTCGCCGCCACCGCCCTCGGGCTCCTCGTGGCCATCCCCGCCGCCTGGATGTACAACTACCTGAGCGGCCGGATCGACCGGCTGAACGCGGAGATGGAGACGTCGTCGTCGGAGCTGATGGACTTCTTCCTGGACATGGGGACGGAGGACGCGGCGGCTTAGAGGTCTGTCATAGCAGGATCGACGGGTACCGAGAACCGAGCCCCGAAGGGGGCGACACCCAACCTCTCGGCGTCTGGTGTCGCCCCCTTGCGGGGGCTCTGATTTGATGGGGTGTTCCCGTTCCCGGGGCTAACGCCCGGGCTATTCAAATGTCGCCCCCTTCGGG
>DASQEB010000048.1:0-11260 GCA_035633875.1 Thermoanaerobaculia bacterium | reverse complement strand
GAGGGCGGACTGGAGCTGCTTGTCGCCCTCGGAGAGGACCCGGTGACGGGCCTCCTGGCCGGCGACCGCGTTGAGCAGCTCGGCCCGGATCTGGAGCAGGGAGCCATCCCGGACCTCCTGCTTCGCCATGGCTTCGGCGATCTCCTCAGGAGGCGCGATCTTCTCCTTGACCAGCCAGTCCCGGAACTCGTTGACCACCTTGGTGGGATCCGGCTTCCAGTCGCGGGTGATCTTGTTGCGCTTGGCGTAATCGATCGAGAAGTTCAGGAAGGCGTTGCGCGCCAGCAGGAACTGCTCGAACGGCGACATCTCCTCTTCCTTGACGTTGACGTCCGGAGTGATGCCGCCGCCGCCGTACACCTTGCGGCCCAGATCGGTGTAGAAGATCTCATCCTCGCTGACCGCCTTGCCATTCGCCTCGGGCGAGCCCGCATCGGCGTGGGTGTAGTAGTCGAAGTAGTCGTTGTAGTCGCGCTGGATCAGCCGCCCGGAGGGGGTGTAGTACTTGGCCGTGGTGAGCGCCAAGCCCGCCCCGTAGGAGAGGTTGTAGACGGTCTGGACCAGCCCCTTGCCCCAGCTCGGGGTGCCCACGACCATGCCCCGGTCGTGGTCCTGAAGGGCGCCAGCCAGAATCTCGGAGGCCGAGGCCGTGCCCTCATTGACCAGCACGACCACGGGAGCGTCCAGGGCCGGGTATTTGCCCGTGGCCCGGTAGGACTGGAAGGCGTCCCGCGTCCGACCCTTGGTCTGGACGATGACGCTTTCCTCGGGGAGGAACTGGTCGGCGACCTCAATGGCCTGGTCGAGCAGGCCGCCGCCGTTGTTCCGGACGTCTACGATGAGCTGCCGCATCCCCTCCCGCTTCAGCTTGTCGATCGCGTCCGCCACCTCGCGGCCGGTGCCGCGGGAGAACTCGGTGATCATCATGTAGCCGGTGGTGGGGGTCAGCATGTAGGCGAGACGCACGGTGGTCTGCGGGATCTCGGCCCGGGTCACCGACATCGGGAGGGGCTCGTCCAGGCCCCGACGCACGATGGTGATCTTCACCTGGGTACCCTTGGGTCCCTTGAGCTTGCCGACCGCCTCGTCGAGGGTCATGGTGTCGGTCGGCTCCCCCTCGATGGTGCTGATGACGTCCCCTGCCTGGATGCCGAGGCGGGAGGCCGGGGTCCCTTCGAGCGGAGAGATCACCGTGAGCTGACCGCTCCTCACCCCCACCAAGATGCCGAGACCGTAGAAGCTGGTCTGCTGCTTTTCGCGCATTCCCTCGTAAGCCTCGGGCGGGAGGAAGGCGGTATGGGGGTCGAGCGCCCGGAGCATGCCGTTGACCGAGGAGTAGACGAGGTCCTTGTAGCTCACGTCGGCCCCATAGCGCTCGTGGGCCACGTTGACCAGCTCGGTATAGAGCCGGAGGGAATCCCGCGCGTCATCCGTGAGCGCGAGCAGGCGGTCCCCCAGCAGGCCACCGAGGGTCAGCGAGAGGACGAACAGAATGATTGCCGCGATCCGCCATGAACGTCTCATACCTCCAGTGTACCATCCGAGGTGCCGGGCGTATTCCCGTGGCACGGGTTTTCCATGGGAACACCCAGGGTCCGACGCCGGTCTCCTTGACTTTGCCCCTCTCCGGCTCGATGATCGGGCCTGGAGGTTTCGACGATGGGTTCCCTGGGTCTTCCCGAGCTCGCCTTCATCTTCGTCCTGGCTCTCCTGGTCTTCGGGCCCAAGAAAATGCCCGAGATCGGGCGGACCCTGGGCAAGGGGATGACCGAGTTCCGCAAGGCCGCCAACGAGTTGAAGCGCACGGTCAACGCCGAGCTGGCGCTGGAGGAGAACCCCATGCCGGCGTCGGTCCGCTCCCAGCTCCGGCAGGCCCAGGCCGAGCCTTCGGTGGCGGCGGCGCTCCAAGAGCCGCGGGAGGCCCCTGCCGAGACCGAGCCGCGGACACCCCCGGCCCCGGCCTTCGAGACGATCGACGAGCCGCAGCCGGTGGAGCCGAAGTAGGTCCGTCGATCCCTCCCGTCCGACGTCCCGATGAGCCCCGCACGCCCCCAACTCGCACCGGTTCCCGCTTCCGAAGACCTGGAGCGGATGTCGCTCCTGCAGCACCTGGAGGAGTTGCGCAATCGCATTCTCCGGACGGTGATCGCTCTGGCGGTCGCGATCGTCCCCTGCTGGATCTACGTCGAGCCCATCTTCAATTTCTTGGCGAAGCCGGTGCAGCGGGCCCTGCCGCCGGGGCAGAAGCTCGCCTTCCTGGGGCTCACGGACCCGTTCATCCTCTACTTCAAGGTGGCCGCCCTGGCGGCGGTCTTCCTGGCCTCCCCCTTCCTGCTCTACCAGCTCTGGGCCTTCGTCTCCCCCGGTCTCTACCGGCGCGAGAAGCTGTATGCCCTGCCGTTCGTCTTCTTCGCGACCCTCTTCTTCCTCGCGGGCGGCGCCTTCGCCTACTACATCGCCTTCCCCTACGCGGTGCAGTTCCTGCTCAGCATGGGCGAGAGCTTCCAGGCGGTCATCACGATCGAGCGCTACTTCGGCTTCCTGCTGACGGTGATCCTGGGACTCGGCCTGATGTTCGAGCTGCCGATCGTGATCCTGCTCCTCTCGATCATGGGCGTGGTCACCCCCATGTTCCTCCTCCGCTACTTCCGGCACGCCGTGATCATCATCTTCATCGTCGCCGCGATCATCACCCCGACACCCGACATCGTGAACCTGTGCCTGTTCGCGGTGCCGGCGCTCTTCCTCTACCTCCTGGGGATCGGCGCGGCGTTCGTGGTGCAGCGGGTGCGCAGCCGGCGGGCGGCAGCGGCCGAGGCGGAGTAGGTCCCCGCTACCCGTACCCCAGCGCCTTCAGCCGGGCCTTTTCCTCGTCGGTCAGCTCCCGGGATTTCGGGTCGGGGCCGCGGCGTTTCCGGTCGGCGAGCCAGCGGGTGAGAAGGTCCGCCAGCCGCTTCTCGGCAGGGAGGCCCTGGCCGGCCAGGTTCCTCTCTTCCCGGGGATCGGACCTCAGGTCGTAGAGATAGGCCCCGTCGGGGACGAAGTTGTTGCCCTGGCTGAGGATGTACTTGTGGTCGGGAGTGCGCGCCATGAGGCCGAGCCGGTCCGAGTGCTCGGCGAAGACCACCCGGCGGCCGTTACGGCCCTCGCCGGTCAGCTCCCGGAGGTCGACGCCGTCCTGGGGCGGCACCTCGAGCCCGGCGGCGGAGACCAGGGTGGGGAAGAGGTCGATCGTCTGGACCAGCCCCCGAATGCGCCGCCCCTCCCGCTCGCGGCCGGGCCAGCGGATCATCAGCGGCACGTGGGTGGTCGTGTCCCAGAGGCCAGCGTGGCGGTAGAGGATGCCGTGGTCCCCCAGGTTCTCCCCGTGGTCGGCGACCACGGCGATCAGGGTGTCCTCCAGCAGCCCCCGGCTCTTCAGGAAGGCGAGGAGGCGGCCGACCTGGCGGTCGAGATAGGCGACCTCGCCGTCGTAGAGGTCCCGGTGGCCGCCCAGGGACAGCTCTTCGAACGTCCGGGGGCCCGCGTCTCGGAACGGGGCCCACTCCCGCACCGGCCCGAGCCCGGCCGGAGCCGCGGGGCGGAGCCCGAGGGCGAAGGGGTCCGGAGGCGTGTGCGGGGTGTGAGGATCGAAGAGGTGCAGCCAGACGAAGAACGGCTTCGGGCTGCCGGTTTGGGCCGCGATCCAGTCCATGGCCACGTCCACGGGCAGCTCGGCCGCGTAGTGCTCGGTCGACCGCCGGATCCGCCCGAAACCCTGGCCAAGCCCCGAGTTGTGGTTTCCGAGATGGCTTGCGGAGATCAGGGCCATCGTGTCGTAGCCGGCGCCGGAGAGCAACTCGGCCAGGGTGGTGTAGCTCGGGGGCAGCGGCGTCCTGAGGTCGTGGATCCCGTGGTTCTTTCCGTAGAGCCCGGTCAGGATCGAGACGAAGCTGGGATTGGTGACGTTGAATGTGCTGTAGGCTTCGAGCCAGATGTCGCTCTCCGCTGCCAGGCCGTCCAGGGACGGGGTGAGACTGGGGGTTCGGCCCCAGGCGCCCAGGGCATCGGCGCGGAGAGTGTCGAAGCCGACGAGCAGGATGTTGGGCCTGGAGCCGTCCCGCTCCGCTCTCCGCGTCTCGGCGGCCTTGCGGCTGTACATCGCAGGGCTCCCCCAGAGGGCGGACGGGGCTGGCCGCCCGCGGAGGCGTTCGGCGGGACCCTCGACCTGGAAGAGGAGATCGATTGTCCGGCCCGCGTAGCGGGAGAGGTCGATTTCGACGGCGCGCGGGGCGAGGATGGCGACCGGCCGGACCGGAGTGCGGTGGAGCTCGACGACCCGCCCTCCCTCCTCCCGCACGCTCACCACGTAGGTGCAGGGGCACACCGCCTCGGTCCCTAGGGGAATGAAGGAGAGGTAGGCCTCCTGACCGGGTTCCAGGGTCCACCGCACCCGGGAGGCGGCCCGCTGCTGCAGGGCCCGCACCTGTCCGGACGTCCGCCGGGGGTTCCGGGCGAGCTGCCAGGCCGGCACGACGCGGAGATCCCGCACCTCCTCCGAGCCCAGGTAGGAGGTCAGCGGAACGACGATCCGCGCCCTCGTGCCGGCCGCGGGCCGGGCCTCGATCTCCGGCCGCAGCTGGACGAGATCGACCTGCTCCCCGGGGAGCTCCTCCGGAGTGCGCTCGCAAGAGCCGAGACCGAAGGCGAAGAGGCTCAGGAGGATCAGTGGAACGGCGCTGCGCACGGCGGGGGAGTCTAACACCGGCTCACGCCGGCGGCTGCCGCCGCCACCGCCGGTGCATCCAGACCCACTGCTCGGGACGGCGGCGCACCTGCTCCTCGATCTTCTCCGTCATGAGGGCGGTGGCTTCCGTGAGGTCGTCCGGCAGGTCGAGGAGAGGATGGAAGGTGGCACGGTGGCGGCCGTCGGGGAGGCGCTCGATGAAGGTGGGGATCACCGCAGTGCGCTGGCGCAGGGCGATCTTCGCCGCTCCCGACGGGGTGAAGGCCGGGCGGCCGAAGAAGGGGACCCAGACGCCCTCCACCTTGGTGTCCTGATCGATGAGCATCCCGAGGGCGCCGCCCCGGCGGAGGGTCCCGAGGAGCTGGCGGGCGGCACCCTCGGTGCCGCGGGCGATCGTCTTCGTGCCGAAGCGCTCCCGCAGGCCGGCCAGCATGCGCTGGAGACCGGGCTCGTCCAGGATGCGGGCCACCACCGCCATCCCGAGCCCCCGGCAGTTGATCACCGCCGCCAGGAGCTCCCAGTTGCCGCAGTGCCCGGTGAGGATGAGGATCGGCCGGCCGGCCCCGCGGACCGTTTCGACCTCGTCCCAACCCCGGACATCCACCCGGGAGGTGATCTCTTCGCAGTCGGCGTGGAAGAGGTGGAGGCACTCCCCCAGAGTCGTGCCGTGGTGGCGGAAGCAGTCCCGCGCGAGGCGGCGGCGCTCCGGTTCGGGCATGTCGGGGAAGGCCAGGGCGAGGTGGTCGAGCGCGCGGCGCCGGTCCCGCCGGGAGAGGCTCCAGGCGAGCGTGCCGATCCCCGCGCCGACCCGCTGGGCGGTCCGCCAGGGGAGCCGGCCCAGCGTGCCGGTGAGGGCTCCCAGCGCGGCCTTGAGGAGGGCCGGCTCGATCTTGCGCTTCAAGGGGCTGCGGCGGCGGGGCATGGAGACGTCAGGGCTCTCCCAGCATGGGGGCGGTCAACCGCTCCCAGTCTCCCCGCGCCTCGAGCAGGATCTCGCAGAGCTCCCGGACGACTCCCTCCCCCCCGCGGAGCGTGAGCACCCGGTCCACCCGCTCTCGCACGTCTGCCATGGCGTCGGCCGGGGCGAAGGAGAGAGCGCAGCGGCGGAGGATGGGCAGGTCCTGGATGTCGTCCCCGATAGCGGCCACCCGGTCGGGGGAGGTCCCCTGCGCGACGAGGAATTCGGTGAAGGCCATACCCTTGTCGGACCGCTCCTGGATCAGGACATCCACCCCGAGCTCCCGGGCGCGGGTTTCCAGGGCGGCGTTGCCGCGGCCGGTGAGGATCCCCACCTTGACCCCCGCCTTCTGGAGGAGCTTGAGGCCCAGGCCGTCCCGCACGTGGAAGACCTTCCACTCCTCTCCGCCGGGCCCATAGGTGAGCCGGCCGTCGGTCAGGACGCCGTCCACGTCCAGGAGGAGCCATTCCAGGGCGCGGGCGCGCTGGGCGAGCTGGTCGTCAGGCAGCGGCATGCGGCCTATTTATATACCGGGCGCAGGTCTCTTCTAGCGAAGCCTCCGGCCTCAAACCGACGAGAAAGCGGGTATCAGCCCCGGCAGGGGCGTCGGGATGTAGCCCGGGGTGGACGCGCCGCAGGCGCGGGAACCCCAGGTTGGCGGCTAAAAAAATTTCAGAGCCCCGGAGGGGCGCAGGGAACTCGGCGGCCATTCCCTGCGCCCCTCCGGGGCTCTCACGAATGGGGGGATCCTTCCCTGGGGTTCCAGCGCCTGCGGCGCTTCCACCCCAGGCTACACCCCAGAGCCCCTGAGGGGCTCTAAAAATTCAGCTCGTTTGTCCAGATTTCCCCCTCATCAGACGACTAGAACAACTCCAGCCTCCACAGATCGTGGAGGTGCACTACCCCTTCGAGCCGGCCGGCTTCGTCGCAGACGAACAGAGAGGTGATGCGGTGGTCCTCCATGATCTTCAAGGCTGCGGCGGCCAGCTCCTCGCCGGGGATGGTCCGCGGGTTGACCGTCATGCACTCGCCGGCGGTCTTCTGGAGGATCGACCCGTCGTCGTGCTGGAGGAGCCGGCGCAGGTCGCCGTCGGAGATGCAGCCGGCGAGGCGGCCCTCGCCGTCGAGCACGGCGGTGATGCCGAGCTTCTTCCGCGACATCTCGTAGATGGCGTCGCGCATCGGGGTGTCCAGCCCAACGCGGGGGAGGTCGTCGCCCGCATGCATGAGCTGGTCGACGTTGAGGAGGCGCTTGCCGAGCTGGCCGGCGGGGTGGAGCCGGGCGAAGTCTTCCCGGGTGAAGCCGCGGGCCTCGAGCAGGGCCATGGCCAGGGCGTCCCCCATCGCCAGGGTGGCCGTGGTGGACGCCGTGGGCGCGAGCCCCAGCGGGCAGGCCTCCCGGTCGATGGCCACGGGGAGGTGGAGGTCCGCGTGGCGGGCCAGGGGGGAGGAGGCGTTGGCCGTCATCACCACCAGGGGCACGCCCAGGCGCTTCAGGGTCTCGACCAGCCGGAGGAGCTCCTCGGTCGTCCCCGAATAGGAGGCCGCGAGGACCACGTCCCCGGGCACGATCACCCCCAGATCCCCGTGGACCGCCTCGGCCGGGTGAAGGAAGAACGCGGGAGTGCCGGTGGAGGAGAGGGTCGCGGCGATCTTCTTGAGGACGAGACCGCTCTTGCCCATTCCAGTGCAGACCACCCGGCCCGCGCAGGAGCGCAGCAGGTCCACGGCCCGGTCGAACCGCTCGTCGAGCTGGGGGAGAAGACCCCGGATCGCGGCAGCCTCGGTCTCCAGGACCTCGGCGGCCACCTCGCGGGGAGAGCGGACGGTCTGGGCGGGGAGGGCGTCAGTCTGCATGATGATCCACCAGCGTCTTTCGCAACGCGATCAGCGACCGCAGGAGCCGCTCCGCCCGCTCGGGGTCGAGCTGGACGGCGGCGTCGGAGAGGGCTCGGGCAGGGTCCGGGTGGATCTCCAGGAAGACGCCGTCCGCGCCGGCCGCGACTGCCGCCCGGGCCAACGGCTCGGCGAAGCGTCTCAAGCCCCCGCTCTGCTCGCCGCTGCCGGGGAGCTGGAGGGAGTGAGTGATGTCGTAGATCACGGGGATGCTCTCGTCCTGCATCATGGCGAAGCTTCGCATGTCCACCACCAGGTTGTGGTAGCCGAAGGAGGCCCCCCGCTCGGTCACGGTCACCCGGTCGTTGCCCCGGCTCCGGGCCTTCTCCACGACCCGCCTCATGTCGTCCGGGGCCATGAACTGTCCCTTCTTGATATTGAGCGCCCGGCCGGTCGCGGCGGCGGCCACCACGAGGTCGGTCTGCCGGCAGAGGAAGGCGGGGATCTGGAGGACGTCGCAGACCTCGGCCGCCGGCTCGCACTGACCCGGCTCGTGGACGTCGGTGAGCACGGGCAGGCCCGTCTCCTCCTTGACGAGGCGGAGGATGCGCAAGCCCTCCTCGAGGCCCGGGCCGCGAGGGCTCGAGATCGAGGTCCGGTTCGCCTTATCGAAGGAGGATTTGAAGACCACGGCCACCTCCAGCCGCTCGGCCATGGCGGCCAGGGTGTGGGCCATGTCCATCGCCAGGTCCTCGCTCTCGAGCATGCACGGGCCGGCAATGACCGGCAGGGTGGGCAGGGCGCCCCCCCCGATCACCACGCCAGGGGCGAGCTCCACGGAGCGGACGGCCATCAGCCCTGCACCTGGACCTCGGAGGGGAGCCCCACCGGGCTCTCGGCGACGGTGGACGCCGGCCCCTCCGAGAGGACCCGCGGGCCGGCGGTGACCACATCTGCCTCGCCCCGCTCCCGCCGCTGCTTCGCCGCGAGGGCCGCCGCAATGTAGGAGACGAAGAGCGGGTGCGGCTCCGTGGGCTTGGACTTGTACTCGGGGTGGAACTGACAGCCCAGGAACCACGGGTGGTCCGGGTCCTCGACCATCTCCACGAACTTGCCGTCCGGCGAGAGCCCGGAGATCACCAGGCCGTGGTCGATCAGCGTCTGCATGTACTTCTGGTTGACCTCGTAGCGGTGGCGGTGGCGCTCGGAGATCTCGGCCGCGTTGTAGATCCTGCGGGCGAGGCTCCCCTCCTTCAACCGGCAGGGGTAGGCGCCCAGGCGCATGGTGCCGCCCAGCTCCTCGACCCCCAGGAGATCCCGCAGCTTGTAGATGACCGCGTGTTCGGTGTCCGGGTTGAACTCCGAGGAGGTGGCGTCCTTGATGCCGCAGACGTTCCGGGCGTACTCGATCGTCATGCACTGCATCCCCAGGCAGATGCCGAAGAAGGGGACCTTGTGCTCCCGGGCGTAGCGGATGGCCCGGATCTTCCCCTCGGTGCCCCGCTGGCCGAAGCCGATGGGCACGAGGAGGGAGTCCACCTCGAAGATCTCCCGCGGCCAGCTCCCGCCCTCCACCTCCTCGGCGTCGATGTAGACCAGCTCCACGGCCGCGTCGTTGGCGATGCCGCCGTGCAGGAGCGCCTCGTTCAAGCTCTTGTAGGCGTCGGGGAAGGCTACGTACTTTCCCACAATCCCCACCCGCACCCGGTGCTTGGGATTCTTGATCCGCGACACCAGGCTTTCCCAGCGGGAGAGGTCGCGGTCGTAATGTGGGAGGTTCAGGAGCTCCAGCACGACATCGTCCAGCCCCTCCTGGCAGAACATGAGGGGGACCTCGTAGATCGTCTTGACGTCCCGCGCCGCGATCACCTGCCGGGGATCGACGTTGCAGAACAAAGCGATCTTCTTCTTCATCTCCTCGGGCAGGGCCCGGTCTACGCGGCAGAGAACGATGTCGGCCGAGATGCCGATCTCCCGCAGCTCGCGGACGGAGTGCTGGGTGGGCTTGGTCTTCAGCTCCTCGGCCGCGGCGATGTAGGGGACCAGCGTCAGGTGGATGTTGACCGCGTTGCCCCGGCCGAGCTCCTGGCGGAACTGGCGGAGGGCCTCCAGGAACGGCAGCGACTCGATGTCGCCCACGGTGCCGCCGATCTCGACGATGACCACGTCGTTCTCGTCGGCCACCTTGTGCATGCCCTCCTTGATCTCGTCGGTGATGTGGGGGATGACCTGGACGGTCTTGCCGAGGTAGTCGCCCCGCCGCTCCTTGTCGATCACCGAGGAGTAGATCTTGCCGGTGGTGTAGTTGTGGCGCTTCGAGGCGATCATGTGGGTGAAGCGCTCGTAGTGCCCCAGGTCGAGGTCGGTCTCGGCTCCGTCGTCGGTGACGAAGACCTCGCCGTGCTGGTAGGGGGACATGGTCCCCGGGTCCACGTTGATGTACGGGTCGAACTTCATCAGCGTGACCCTGAAACCGCGGGACTCCAGGATGGCCCCGACGGAGGAGGCGGCCACGCCCTTGCCCAGGGAGGAAACCACTCCGCCGGTGATGAAGATGTACTTGGTCGCCATGGTCTGTCTCCTGTCCGTCAGGCCATTCCAGATTTCAGGATGTGTTCAACCCGTTCCAGGTCCTCCGCCGTGTCCACCCCCTGGGAGCCCCGGCCGACGACGAGGACCCGGATGCGGATCCCGTTCTCCAGGGCCCGGAGCTGCTCCAGCGACTCGCTCCGCTCGAGCGGCGTGGGGGTGAGGGAGGCGAGCCGCAGCAGGGCCTCCCGCTGGTATCCATAGATCCCGAGGTGCTTCAACGGGACCGCCCCCCCTTCCTGGCGGGGGTAGGGGATCGCCGAGCGGCTGAAGTAGAGCGCCGAGCCGTCCCGCGCCAGAACGACCTTGACCGCGTTGGGATTTCCCATCTCGTGGTCCTCGGCCGGGGTCGCCAGGGTTGCCACGGCATCCTCCGGATGGGCGGCCAGGTGCTCGGCGAGCCGCGAGATCCCTTCCGGGTCGATCAGCGGCTCGTCCCCCTGGACGTTGATCACAGAGGCGGCGTCCCACCGCCGGGCGGCCCAGGCGATGCGGTCGGTGCCGCTCGCGCAGTCGGCCGGGGTCATCTCCCACTCGCCGCCGAAGGCCTCCACGGCGCGGGCGATCCGCTCGTCGTCCGTCAGCACCACCACCCGCGCGAGCCCCCGGGCCCGCGCCACCCGGGCGTAGACGTGCTCGATCATCGGCCGTCCGGCGATGGGCAGCAACGGCTTTCCAGGGAGTCGGGTCGACCCGTACCGGGCCGGGATCGCGCCCACGACACCCGTGCCTCCGGCAAGGGGGGACAGGGGAGGGGACTCGATGGGGTGCACGACCTAATCTAAAGCGATCGGCCGGGGGGTGTCAACGGCGGGGGAGGGCGCCGACCCGGGGCGGCCCGGGCCGGCAGGGGGCGATCAGCAGTGGAAGGTGCAGATAAATCGCGTCTCCGTGTCGCAACTATTTGCGCAGCTAGCGCACGTCCTCTGACCATCCGTCTCCACCCCGCTGCCGCCATTGGCTCCCCTGAGCCATGGTTCCTCGAGGCTGCGGAGGGTCTCCTTCTGGAGGGTCAGTTTCCGGGTGAGCGTCTTTTTCATGGAGCTCTCCTTGATCGGGCCCAACGGTCCATTCCGTAGGGCGCGAGTGCAGAGCTCTCTGTAAGTAGATTGAAGAGATGTGCAAAAACGTTTCGAGAGGAGTGGGCGCCG
>DASQEB010000047.1:0-2319 GCA_035633875.1 Thermoanaerobaculia bacterium | reverse complement strand
GCGCCCGAGGCCGCGGAGCTGCGCCGCCATCTCGCCGCGACCCTGCCGGACTACATGGTGCCATCCGCCTTCGTCGTCCTCCCGGAGATGCCGCTGTCGCCCAACGGCAAAGTGGACCGGAAGGTACTCGCCCGCATCGCGCCCGAGGCGGGGGGGACGGAGGGGTACCTGGCCCCCTGCACGCCGGTCGAGGAGCTGCTGGCGGGAATCTGGGGCGAGCTCCTGGGAGTGGACCAAGTGGGGGTGGAGGACAACTTCTTCCTCCTGGGCGGGCACTCGCTGCTCGCCACCCAGCTCGTCTCCCGGATCCGCGGCGTGTTCGGGGTGGAGGTCGCGCTGCGCAAGGTCTTCGAGGCTCCCACCGTGGCGGGGCTGGCTCTGGTGATTGACGATCTCCGGGGCGCCGGCAGGATCCAGGTCGATCCGATCCGGCCAGTGCCGCGGACCGGGGATCTTCCTCTCTCCTACGGCCAGGAGCGGCTCTGGTTCCTCGATCGGTTCGAGCCGGGCAGCAGCCTGTACAACATGCCGGCGGCGGTCCGGCTGACGGGGGAGTTGGACATCCGGGCCTTCGCCGCGGCTCTGGGCGAGATCGTCCGCCGCCACGAATCGCTTCGCACGGCCTTTGCCGAGACCGGGGAGAGGCCGGTCCAAAGGATCCTGCCATGGGAGCCGTTCCCGTTGTCGATGCTCGATCTGGCGGGTCTGCCGGAGCCCGGCCGGAAGGAGGTGATCCGCAGACTGCTGCGCGACGAGGTGGCGCTGCCCTTCGACCTGGGCGCAGGTCTGCTGCTCCGGGCAACTCTCGGCTGCCTCGGAAGCGGCGAGCATCTGGTGGTTCTCACATTCCACCACATCGCCTCGGACGGCTGGTCCGTCGGCGTGTTCCTCCGCGAGCTGTCCGAGTTGTACGCCGCGTTCGCGGCCGGTCGCCCCTCTCCGCTGCCCGACTTGGCAGTCCAGTATGCCGATTTCGCGGCTTGGCAGCGGGAGTATCTGATGGGAGAGGGACTGGAGGGCCAACTCGCCTGGTGGCGTGAGCGCCTGGCAGGCGCTCCGGCGGCGCTGGATCTGCCCACGGACCGGCCGCGTCCGCCGGTGCAGAGGCACCAGGGGGGGCATGTCACGGTCCGGTACTCCGGGGAGCTGGCGGGTGCGCTCGCGACCCTAGCCCGGGAGGAGGGGGCGACCCTGTTCATGACCCTGCTCGCCGGGGTGAGCACGCTGCTCCACCGCCTCAGCGGGCAGGACGACGTGCTCCTCGGCTCGCCGGTCGCCAACCGCACCCGAGTGGAGACCGAGGGCCTGATCGGCTTCTTCGTCAACACGGTGGTCCTCCGCTCAGACCTCTCCGGGAGCCCGACCTTGCGCAAGCTGTTGGGCCGCACCCGGGAGATGGCCCTGGCCGCCTACGCCCATCAGGAGCTGCCGTTCGAAAGGCTTGTCGAGGAGCTGCAGCCGGTGCGCGATCTCAGCCGCTCGCCGCTGTTCCAGGTCCTGCTGGTGTTGCAGACCGCGCCCACGGTGTTGGAGCTGCCGGGCCTCCGGCTCGACCTCTTGGAGGTGGAGAGCGGGATCGCCAAGTTCGACCTCACGTTCTCCTTGACCGAGACGGCGGGCGGCCTGGAGCTCTCCCTCGAATACGACCGCGACCTGTTCGACGCGGCCACCGTCCGCCGGATGTCCGAGCACCTCCGCACGCTTCTCGAAGGCCTGACCGGCAATCCCGACCTGCGTCTGTCGGAGCTGCCGCTGCTGACCGAGGCCGAGCGGATCCAGCTCCTGGAGTGGAACGCCACGGCGGCGGACTATGACCTGGAGGCAAGCCTGCACGAGCTGATCGCCCGGCAGGTGGAGCGGACGCCGGAGGCGGTGGCGGTCTGCTTCGAGGGCGCGGAGCTCGCCTATGGCGAGCTGTGGGCCCGGGCCGGACGCTTGGCCGGGCGCCTGCGCGGCCAAGGCGTGGGGCCGGAGGTCCGGGTAGGGATCTCCGCCGAGCGCTCGCTCGAGCTCGTCGTGGGGCTGCTCGCCATCCTCAGAATTGGTGGGGCGTACGTGCCGGTCGATCCCGGCTATCCGCAGGAGCGCATCGCCTACCTGCTGGAGGACTCGCAGGTGGCGCTGCTGCTCGACGCAGAGGGGCTAGCGGACGGCCCGGGGGAGGCGGTAGCGCCCGTTGCCGTGGACCCGGACAACCTCGCCTACGTGATCTACACCTCGGGCTCTACGGGGAAGCCCAAGGGGGCGATGAACACCCACCGGGGCATCGTCAACCGGCTGCTGTGGATGCAGGAGCGCTACGGCCTGACGGCGGACGAC
>DASQEB010000046.1:0-6294 GCA_035633875.1 Thermoanaerobaculia bacterium | reverse complement strand
CCTGGTCTCCCGCCTCGACGCACGGGAAGCCACCGTCCGGGCGTTGGGTGCCGAGGAGCCGTCCGAGAGCGCGGCGCATTACCTCGTTGTCGATCCCGGGCCGCCCGTCGAGGGCGAGGAGGGCCAGGGAGGTGTCGAGGGGATCGGCGCGAAATTCGGCGGTCAAGCCCCAGCCGCCGCGCGGGTCGCGGTCGGTGAACAGCGCGGCGGCGAGAGCGGAGACGTCCCGGCCCTCGCCGGCCAGGGCGAGCAGGCGCCGCGCCCGGTCATCGCTGTCGAGGATCTCACCTGCCTCCAGGAATCCGGCGGCGGCGGAGCGCGCTCCCGCTTCGGTGGGCGCGACCGCCTGCAAGGCGAGCAGGGCCTCCGCGGTGGCGTGGGCCGGGCGGACGGACGGGCTGTCCCAGCGGCCGTCCGCCGCCTGGCGGCCCAGCAGGAACTCGACTCCCCGGGCCGCGGGCTGGGCGGCCGCCGGACGGGCGGCCAGGGCCAGCGGAAGGAGGAGCAGAAGCACGGTGATCCGAAGTCGCTTCGTGGTCATGATCCACCTCACGCAGTCATCCCGACCAGGGCCGGTCCGGGGGTGAAGAAAGAGGGTCCGTTCGTGGGTACACGTTCGTCGTCGTCGGACATCCACCAGGCGAGGAGCTCGCCCCGCCTCCGGCTCCACCGCAGGAAGCCGATGATCAGGCCGAGGATGAGGTCGAGCAGGAGGGACATCAGGATTGACATGAGGACGGCCGCGAGGAACAGCGCGACGAAGCCCCCGGAGAAGAAGGCCAGGGTGGCGAGCTTCGCCACCGCCAGGCCCACCAGGAAGCCTCCGATCACGTCCAGAACGGCGGCGGCCGTGGCCTTCCAGGCGCTGCCCGTCTCCTGGTAGGTCGTATAGGCCGCGATCACGGCGCCGACCACGAGAGCGATCGCGCCGACGGCCGAGGCGGACTGGTCGAGCAGGTCCGCGCCGATGGCGATCTTCGTTCCGGCCTTGATGAGCCCGGTGACCAGTCCGCGGGCCCCATCCGTGATGTAGTCCAAGAAATCGCCGATCGTCTTGAGGGCGCCCCCGCCTTCGCTCGGCTCGGCCGTGCCGCCGCCGGCGAGCCCGCCGCTGATCAGATAGGCGGCGGCGCCGCTCTCCGGATCGAGGACGATGTAGCCCACGCCGGTCCAGTCGAAAAACGTGATCTGTTGCTGCGGCACGAGGACCTGCCGCCCGGCGTTGACCGCGTTGATCACGTCGTTGCGGATCGGGCTCGGCACCTGGAGCAGGGGCAGGACCTGGGAGAGATTCGCCGAATCCACCCGGAAAACCGGGATGCCCCGGGCGTTGGCCTCGCCGATCAGCTTGATCGAGGAGACGGACCGGGCGCCGAGCAGGTGCTCGAAGACCTCGTGCTCGGCGGCCGAGCCGAAGCTGCCGGTGGCGAGCACCCAGGCCCGCACCTGCTCCTCGTCGCCGGTCCGGGAGACCGGGCTGACGAGGTAGCGCCGGACGTCGATGTTGAACCCGCCCTCCTCCTGCTCCACGGCGGTGCCGAACAGGTAGGAGAAGGTCGGAGCGAAGGTCACCAGCGCCTCGGCCGGGCGCTTCAGGGAGACGACGTCGGACTGGTGGCTGCCGATCCGGCCGGCGGCCTCGACCTGGAGGAAGTAGCTCTGGCCGATCAGGTGGAGCGGCTCGCCCACGAGGTCGTCCCAGGCGGTGTCCACGGCGACGTCGGCGAGTTGGTCGCGGACCGCTTCCAGCCGGGCGCGGCGCTGGGTGATCTCCTCCTTGCCGATCTGCTGGAGATCGAGCGCCAGGGCGCCGAAGGTCCCGGCGGTCACCCGGTGCTCCACCTCGTCGCTCTCCCCCGGCTCCTGGAAACGGACGCGGAGGCGCAGGAGGGTTCCCATGGTCTGGGGAACCCCGGCGATCACGGGCTCCCCTTCGACGAAGAGGGTGGGGCGGAGCCGGACCAGGTAGGGCGGGACCTCGAACAATCCGCCGAAGCTCCGGATGGTGGCGGCATCCGCGTCGCTGGCCGGCAGGAAGTGCAGGGTCACCCGTTTGCCCGCGAGCTCCGGCAGGGAGCGCTCGAAGCGGAACGACTCCGCGAATCCGGTTTCGTCGAGCCCCACGAGCGCGATCTGGTGGCGGGCCGCGGCGGGCAGCGCGGCGGTGCGGCTCGTCACCGCCAGGATGCGCTCCTGGAGGCTCGCCGGGAGCACCGGCACCGTCGCGGCCTCGTTCTCGACGGCGCCCAGCACCTCGCCGACCGTGGCGTCCGGCATCTGGGCGTCAATCGAAGACTGCAGGTCTTCGATCAGGTCGAGCAGCCGCTGTCGCGCCGGCGCCGTGGGGGCGCCGGTCAACGATCCGGCAGGCCCGGCCACGGCGCCGTTCTGGAGCTCGTCGACGATCGATTGCAGGTTCGCGCCGGTCAGCGCCGCCACGTCCACCGGAGCCTGGAAGCGGGAGGGCTTGAGCGACGGATCGAGCGGCACCCAGGTGCTCCCGTTGCCGCCGGCCGCGCCGCGGGAAGGAACGTAGGGGACGAAGGCCTCCACCCAGACGTGATCCATGCGGACGGCGACCGGCTGGTTGGCCGCGTCGAGGAGGAGCGTGACCGGCACGCCCCCGCTGGCGGCCAGCCGGACCGCCGATTCCAGGTCCTGGAAGTCGCCCATGGCGCTGCGGAACCGGGCGGGATCCACCTCCAGGCGGCCCGTGACGTAGCGCGCCGGCACGCCGGAGGCGCGCAGCAGGGCGATGAGCAGCGACGCCGTGTCGTGGGCGTTGCACTCGCGGCTCAGTCGGCATCCCTCGCTCCCCTGGATGCTGCCGAAGGTGGGGACGAAACGGATGGTCCGGCGCACCCAGTTGTAGATGGCGCGGGGCTCTCCGCCCAGCGAGTCGGCCAGGGCCCGGACGCCCGGCGTGAGCCGCACGTCCGGCGTCTCGGCGAGATCGCCGGGCGCGGGCGCCGCGGCCTTGGCCACGACGCTCGAGGCCCCCGCAGCAGCGGCGAGCGGCTCGGGGACTTCAGTCCGCACCGGCGCAGAGCGGGGACGAAAGGGCAGACGGTTCGGGTCCAGGGGGTTGTGGCGATTGGTTCCCAGGGAGTCTTTCAGCACCCGGCGGGCATCCGCAAGGCGCTGCGCCTCGTCCGCCGCGCCGGAACCGGCCAGACTTTCGAAGCCGCCGGCCAGATTCCGGAGCCCCTGTCCGATGCGTTCGATCTGGAGCCGGTTGCGCTCCCGCACCTCCTCGGGGGCGCCGGTCTGCTGGAGCCGCTCGGTAACGGCCGCGAGCGCGGCGAGGACCGCGTTCCCCTCGGCCTCCACGACGGCGCGGGCCGCGCGCAGGGCCTCGCGGTCCTCCGCGCGCAGGCGGCCCGCACCGGAACCGGCCGGCTCCGCGTCGATCCGGTCGAGGAGGCGCTCCATCCGGAGCAGCTCCGCCTCGACCCGCCGCGCGGGCCTGGCCTCCCCGGCCGTCGTCGCTTCGTTCTGCGGGCTCAGGCTTGCGGCGTAGGCCTCCCGTGGGACGACGTACACCGCCGTAAAACACACGATCGTCAGGATCGTCACGATGGGTCTTTGAAGTCTTGACATCTCACTCCTCCTCCTGTGAAGGACTGCTTCCTGCACAGGGGGAGTACGCGAGGCGCCGCCGGAACCCGCCACGGGTCCGGCGGCTTGGGAGACAGGGAGGGAAGTGAGGGGCTACTCCCCCCGCAGCATCTCGAGCAGCTCGTCGCGGGTGAAGATCTTGGCGAGGTGGGGATCATCCTCCTGGACGACGCTCGCCATGACGCGACGCTTCCTTTCGATGATCGCCGCGATCTTCTCTTCGAGCGTTCCTTCGGTGACCAGCTTGAAGACCTGGACGGCCCGCCTCTGGCCCATGCGGTGGACGCGGTCCGTGGCCTGGTCCTCCCGGGCGGCGTTCCACCAGCGGTCGTAGTGGATGACGACCGAGCCGGCCACGAGATCAATGCCGGCGCCGCCGGTCTTGAGCGTGCTCAGGAACACTCGGCAGTCCGGGTCCTGGTTGAACCGGTCGACGATCTCGCCGCGGCGCACGCTCGCGCCGGTCAGGCGGGCATAGCAGACGCCGAGTCCTTCGAGGTGGCGTTCCATGAGCTCGATCATCCCCAGGAATTCGCTGAACACGACAACCTTCTGGCCGCTGCCCAGGGACTCCTCCAGGATCTCGCGGTAGAGATCCCATTTGCCGGAGGTGTAATTGTCTGCCTGGGCGAGGTCCTTCAACGCCAGCGCGGGGTGATCGCAGATCCGCTTCAGGAGATTCAGAAGGGCGAAGATGTGAATGTAGGGGAGGCGGCCGTCCGCGGCCGTCTCGATCTGCCGGGCGAGGTCGGCACCCTGGCCGGCCAGGGCGTCGCGATAGAGCCTGATCTGGTCGTCCGAAAGTTGACAGGTGCGGAGGTCCTCGATCTTCTCCGGCAGCTCGTCCAGTACAGCGGACTTGAGACGCCGGAGGATGAACGGAGAGATCACCCGCCGCAAACCGGCGAGATCGAAATCCTCGCCATCCCTCCCCTCCAGCCGTCCCCAGCGCTCCTCGAACACGGCGTCCGTCCCCAGGTAGTTGGGAAGGACGAGGTCGAATAGGGTCTTCAAATCCCCCAGGGAGTTTTCGATCGGTGTGCCGGTGAGCCCAAGCTTCACGTCCGCCACGAGGTGATCGGCGGCCTCGTGGGCCTGGGTGCCCCGGTTCTTGAGGTTCTGGACCTCGTCGAACACGGCGACGGAGAAAGGGATCGCCGAGAGCGCCTCCGCGTCGCGCCGGAGCACACCGTAGGAGGTGAGGAGGACGTTCCCGGCCTGGAGCTTCGCGGGGAGGCGCCGGCCCGCGCCGTGATGGACGATCGGCCTCAGGGCCCCCGGGGCGTGGCGCTCGATCTGATTGCGCCAGTGGCTGAGGACGCTCGTGGGGCACGCCACGAAGAATGGCTCGCGGACCGCCTCCCGCTCCAGGAGAACCGCCATCAGGGCGATCGTCTGGAGCGTCTTGCCCAGGCCCATGTCGTCGCACAGGAGACCGGCGAGGCGGTTCTCCCAGAGGAAGAGGAGCCAGTCCAGGCCGAGCCGCTGGTAGGGCCGGAGCGGGGTGGCGAGCCCGCGGATCTCCCCGGCCGCACCTGCCGGCCGGAGCTCGAGGAGACGACCGAGGAGCGCCGCGACCTCGCCCGTGGCCGCCACGCGCACGGGCCGGCCCGTCTCGGCCTGGAGGCGCAGCACATCGCTCGCCCCCAGGCGGAAGCGGTCGCCCCCGGCCGCCGGTGCGCCGAGGCGCTCCAGCAGGCCGTCCAGAGCGCGGAAGACCGGAGCGTTGAGATCGATCCAGCCGTTGGCGGTCTCGAGGTACGGCAGCCCCTCGCGCCGCGCCTCCAGGATGCGGGCGAGGGAGACCGTCTCGCTGCCGAAGCCGTACTCCACGGCGAGCCAGTACCAGCTCCGCTCCAGGGCCGTCTCCAGGTCCAGGGCGGAGATCTCCACGCGATCGACCTCCTTGAAGATCCGCCGGTCGCGCAGGGGCTCGTCCAGGACCAGGAGCCCCTCGCCCAGGGCCTCCCGGTGCTCGTCGAGATACCCGGGGACTTGGCTCCGCTTGAGCTTCATGGAGACCGGGGCCTTGAACTTGCGCTCCTTGCCCTCGCGCTCCAGCTCGGCGAGCACGCCCAGCTCGCGGATCCAGATCAGGTTGCCGTAGCGGAACTTCTCGAAATCGCTCCGCTCCCAGAACCGCTCCTCGCCGTTCTCCTGGAGCGTGCGGATGACCGGCCGCACCTCCAGGTCCAGCTCGGTCTCCTGGGTCACCCGGAAGATGGACATCAGGGGGATGGGCCGGAGGGCAAGGTCCTCCTGCTCCGGGTACTCGGCGGCGAGGAGCTGGAGGGTGGCGCGGACGCGGTCGCGCGGCACGGCGAAGCGGACCATCGGCTCGCCCCCCGGCCGGTGGAAGGTGAAGGTGAAGCGGCCGTCCGTCTCGTCCACCGCCGGATGGAATGTGCCGCGCCCGGCCGCCCCTTCGAGCTCGCGGACGCAGTGATAGGCGAGCCGATACCAGAAGCTCTCTTCCCACGTCTGGCGCTGGGTCTTCATGCCCGCCTTCTGGAAGAGCCGCTCCTGCTCGGTGGCCTGGTGCAGGGCGAGCCGCTCCAGGAGCCCGGCGCGGTCGAACACGCCGTCGCCCCCCGCTTTGCCCGTCCGTTCGAGAAACCGCACCCGCGCCGGGGAGGCGTCCAGGTACTCCGCCAGCTCCTCCCCCTTCGGAGACGT
>DASQEB010000045.1:0-2704 GCA_035633875.1 Thermoanaerobaculia bacterium | reverse complement strand
GCGACGAGCTGTTCATCCTCAGCGACGACGGCGACGTCTGCCCCGAGGACAAGGCGTTCCGTGCCGCGCGCTTCCGGCCTTGATTCCGGCTTGGCCAGAGTGTGGCCCCCGCCCGGACTCGGCCGGGCTACAACGCGAGCGTCCCCGGCCTGAACCAATACCGCCGGTAATAGCCGCCGATCAGCTCGAACAGGTTGCCCAGGGCGCTCCCGTGGGCGAGAGCGTCCTGGAACACCAGCCACGCGGCCAGCGCGTCCCGGTGCAGCCCCCAGTGCTGCATGATCGAGAAACACTGGCTCGCGAGCTCCGCCGCGCGCGCCGTCTCCCCCTTGCGGGTGAGCACCTGGGCGAGATCGATCGTCACCAGCACCACCTCCTGGTGGAGCCCCCGGGCGTGGAGCTCGTCCCAGAGCTGCGCGAAGATGCTCTCGGCCTCCGCCAGCTCCCCGAAACGGGCCGCGATCTTCCCCTCCAGCCAATGCAGGCGGAGCTGGACGAGCTCGTCCTGGAACTGCTCGTAGAGCGGCCGGGCGCGCTCCAGCACCGCGAGCGCCTCCTCCGGCTGGCCGCTGTCGCTCAAGAACCCGGCGAGAGCGTGCTGGGCGGAGAGCTCGAGCCGGGGCTCCCTCGAAAAATCCAGGAGGGCCAGCGCCTTCCGGAGGTGGGCGATCCCCCGCTCCGGGTCGGCGTGGCCGATGATCTCACCCATCTGGAGGAGGATACGACCCTGGAGGTGGGAGTCCCCGGCCTTGCGGTAGATCTCCAGGGCCTCCTCCAGGGAGGATTCGGCCAGCTCGAGCTCGCCCACATCCTTCTGATAGGACGCCTCCAGGCTGATGAGGCCCGCCCTCTCGAGCGGGTCGCCCGTGCCCTGCCGCAGGAGGTGCCAGGCCCGGTCAAACGCCTGGCGGGATTCCTCGAAATCCTCTGCGATCCGAAGGGCGTTGCCCAGGGCCGCCATGGCACCGGCGCGCACATCCGCCCGCTGCGGCTCCCCCAGGCGGGAAGCGTCGAGCCGCTCGGCGACCAGGACCGCGAGGCGGACCACGTCCACGGCCTCGGCCGGGTCCGTGCGGCTGTACCACCGGCTCGCCTCGAGGAGGCGCTCGTAGAGCCCGAGGATGTGAAACCGCGCCTCGGCCTCCACGCGGGCGAAGCGGGCCGGCGGATTCAGGGGCTCGAGCTCCGCCCACAGCGCCCACCCCCGCAGCTTCTCCAGGGCGAGCCGCCGCTCCTCCGCGCTGGCGAAGGCCAGGGCCCGCGCGAAGACCTCCTCATAGGTCTCCTCCCAACCGGCCGCCCTCCTGCCGGACGCGAAGAGTCCGGCCGCGGATGTGGCCCGGCGCGACATCTCCAGGCATTGCGGACATCCGCTCAGGAGATGCCGCACCACCGTCCGCGCCTCCTCCCGCGACCCTTCCAAACGGAGAAACCGCCCGAGCATCTCCTCCGGGATGTGCCACTTGTCCATGGACCGCCCCCTCCTTTGGCTAAAACTCCAGGTTCCCTCCAGGCGGTCATTATAGCCGGAAGAGAAACGTTGGCGCGAGCCCGTGGGTACGGGAAGGCGTATTCAGTGCCGCTCTAGCCGTTGGGATCGATCGTCCAGCGGCCCTCGGAGTCGTCGTCCGAGGTACTCTCCTCCGAGTTGGGCGCAGGCGCGGCGGCCCCGTCCGGGTCAATGGTGCTGCGGCCCTTCTCGACCACGGACAAGAGCGAGCCGAGGAGCCGCCATACCGAGGCGAAGAGATCCGGCCCCCTCTCCCCCCGCGCCGTCCGCCCGTCCAGGGCGAACGCCGGAGAGCAACTGAGCACGGCGGCAAGGAACAGGACCAGGGCGCGGGACAGCGGACGGCATTTCATGGAAATCCCCCTCCGGGCCGGCATCCGCTCCCGTCCCCGGATGGGAGAGAGGGGCCGCCCCTGACCTGTTCAGTGCGAGGGAGGGGCGGCTGTGATCTCTCGGGATGGTCACCGCCGGGGAGCCCTGCTCCCCGACGGTACCCGGTGCGTCCCTGCCGGCTCAGTAGTGGAGGAAAACCGAGTCGAGCTGATACTCGACGCCGGGGGTGACGATGCTGGCCCTCACCCTGATGTCGAGGCTCTTGCCGGCATAGCTGCCGGTGAAGTAGAAGTCCTCACGATGGCAGTAGAAGGGGCCCTGGTCGGTGCGGACGCTGATGGTCTCCTTGATGACTCCGCCCTCCCAGAGCTCGATGATGATGCGGTCCCACCAGCTCGGAGTCCCGACCGTGCCGAAGATCAGGCCCACCGAGAATCCGAACGTGCTCGTCGTATTCGGGACCGTGAAGTGCTGCGAGAAGCTGGTGTTGGCGCTGTTGAGATAGGCCGCCTTGTAGGGCCTGCCATGGAAATCCGTGCAGACCGTCGAGTCCGCGATGGAGGCGCCGACCCAGTTGGGGCTGCAGGTGTCGCCCTCGAAGCCGTCGTTGTTGAGCAGGCTGTACCAGCAACCCGCGAACAGGCAGTGGTAGTGCGGGGCGCACTGGGCGCGGGCGGCTTGGGTGCTGGCCAGGGCGGTGGCGGCGAAGGCGAGGATCAAGGCTGTACGCGGCAGTCTCACGTCTGAACTCCTCCAGTTGTGTCCCGTTATCCCCAACGCGGTCGGCAGTATCCACACGATTAAGATAATTGTCAATACCGGATTGAGGGGCGGAACGGGGGAGCTTTCTTCCTCCTCGGG
>DASQEB010000044.1:0-2577 GCA_035633875.1 Thermoanaerobaculia bacterium | reverse complement strand
AGCCATGAGGCGTAGAGTTCCCCCGCGATCCGATCGCGGGGGAACTCCGACACCCTCACCCCATCACGAAGAGGAGAGGACCAAGGTGAGCTTCGATCTCCCTGAGACACTCGACATTCTGGGGCGCACTCCGACCGTGGTAGGCACCCTCCTCCGCGGCACGAGCGCTTCATGGCACGACCTCAACGAAGGCCCCGACACCTGGAGCGCGTTCGACGTGGTGGGCCATCTCATCCACGGCGAAGAGACCGACTGGGTTCCTCGCGCCCGGATCATCCTCGAACACGGCGAAGGCCGGCCGTTCGAGCCGTTTGACCGCTTCGCCCAGTTCACTCGCTTCGCTGGCTGGCCGCTGGACCATCTCCTCGACAGGTTCGCCGAGCTTCGTCAGGCCAATCTCGAGATCGTCAGGAACTGGCAGCTCACCGATGCCCAGTTGGCACTGCCCGGTCGCCACCCCGAGCTCGGTCCGGTCAATCTGCGACAACTTCTGGCGACCTGGGCCGTTCACGACCTCAACCACATCGCCCAGATCGCTCGCGTCATGGCAAAGCGGTACACGCAGGAGGTCGGTGTCTGGCGCGCGTACCTCTCGATCCTCAACCGCTAGCCTCGCAGCGCCCAGGGGGAGGAGCGACGATCTGCGGGTGAGCATCTGCGGCTCGTCCGAGAGCTCTGCACCGAATGGTTTGGGAGCCGCCCCTGTCGGGACTGGGGAGGAAGCGGATTTTCTATAGCCGCAGATCCCGCCGCATCAATCCGTACTCCAGGTCGAGCACGAGCACCCGGCCGCGGTCGTCCGACAAGGTGACCTCCCGCTGGGTGAGGCGGAGGGTGACCCGGGCGGTGCGGCCGAGGGTGACCTCGAGCCGGACGCGGGCGCTCTCCACGTGGGTGAGGTAGACGCGGGTCCCTTCGGCGGAGTGGACGGCGGAAGCGATCCAGGAGGAGGTGACCGCGGGCTCGCTCGCCCACTTTTCGCCGGGGAGGGGGATCTCCAAGTCGAAGCGGCCGTGGACCTGCAGGCGGAGGACGGGCTTCCGGTCGGCGTCGAAGCCGATGGACTGCTCGACGGGTCCCCCGTGCGGAGAGACTGCGAGGTGCTGGGCGCGGAGCCGCCAGTCCGGGGGCAGGGAGACCGGGTCGCGGCGGCGCAGCGTGAGGCTGGGGAGCTCGTAGGTCCAGACCTGGGGCTCGTCGCCGCCGAGAAGCAGCGAGCAGCGGGACGGGGAGCGGGCGAGGGAGAGGACGGTTCCGGGCAGGTCCGGGACGCCCCAGGCTCCTCCCAGGCGCTTCGCAGCGGTCTCGGCCGCGAGAAGCTCGGGGCCGGATACCACGAACCAGAGGGCGCCGTCGTAATCGGGCACGAAGGTGTCGATGCGGGCGTCGCACCAGATCTCGCCCCGGCGGTCGGGGACGTCGATGCGGGCGAGGCGCCAGGCGTCCCCCCGGTGGGCCAGGGCGAGGAGCCGGTCTCCATGATCGGAGACCACCAGGCGATGGGCGGGCTGGTCGATCTCGGCCACGGTCTTCCCGGCCCGGGAAACGAGGCGCACTCCGGCCTCGCCCAGGGCCACGGCGGTGAGGCCGTTGGGCAGGAAGGCGGCGTCATGGGCAGGCATGGTGCCGGCGTCCGGTGCGGCGACGTCGACCCGCCAGACCTCGCTGCGGGCGGTCCAGGGCTCCTGCGCGGGAAGGGGAGGGGCATCGGCCCGCAGGGCTCCGTCGCCCGCGAAGGCGATGAGCTGGCGAAACCGCGCCGGGGGCATGCGGGCGCCGAGGCGGCCCGAGTCCCGGGCGATGGTGCGGACGGCCACCCGGGCGAGGGTGGTGGCCTCGGGAGTCGCCGGTCCCAGGAGGAGGGCCTCGGCGAACGCCAGACGGGTGGTGGCCCCCTCGGCCCTCCAGCTCTCCAAAATCGCCAGCACCTTGTCCCGGATCTTCTCGAACTGCTCCGGCACGGCGGCCAGCTTGCGGGCAAGCATCCGGCCGGCCGGCGGGCCACCCTGCTCGATGGCCAGGTCCATCCAACCGAGGGCGAGGTCCCGCGCGTCGGGCACGGGCCAGACCACGTCCACGGCTGCGGCGTAGTCGCCGGCTCCGGCGAGGCTCTCGGCCCAGAGGCGGCGCAGCTCCCGGGCCTCCTCGTGCTGACGGCTCCGCTCCAGCCGGGTGACGGCATCAGCGAAGGCACCCGTGCGGCGGGCGATCCTGCGGGCGCGCTCCCGGTCGCCGGCGAGAAACCACTGGCGCACCACCAGCCCCGGCGGCAGGTCCCGGGCCTCGGCCATCTCGGCGGCGAGCCGGAGCCGGCCATGTCGTTCGAGGAAGGCCACGGCCTCCTCGTTGGCGTGCAACACCTCGGCGAGGAGGAAGGCAGCCTCCTCCACGCGCTCCTGGGCTTCCAGACGGTGGAACGCCTGCCGGTAAAGCCGCTGCAGCTCGGTATAGAGGTCGGGGGCGAGGCTCACGGAGCTGCGCGACCGGGGCTTCCCGAGCTGGATGCGCAGGTCGGGCCGGGGGGCGGGCGGGCGCAGGGGGAGCCCACGCAGGGCCTCGCCCGCCGAGAGGGGGATG
>DASQEB010000043.1:0-4405 GCA_035633875.1 Thermoanaerobaculia bacterium | reverse complement strand
GTTGTCTCCCTCCTCGCCCGGCGCGTAGGGAGGGCGATGGGAGAGGAGGGTCGGGGAGGTGAGGTCCGTGTGGGGGAGGCTCGGGTTGAGTGGACGCGTATCGCTCTCCCGGGCAGGGGCACTGCCAGGGTCCTTGACAGGATAGCTTGCAAGTTGTAAGACTATCGGCATGCGCCTCTCCGGGAAGGAATACGAGATCCTCCGGCTCCTGGTCGAGCGGGGAGAGATGTATGGGCTGGAGCTGGTCAAAAGTTCGAACGGGGGCCTGAAGCGCGGCACGATCTACGTCACTCTTCTGCGGATGGCGGAGAAGGGGTATGTGGCGTCGCGGACGGAGGACGCCGAGGCCGGGAAGCAGGGTCCTCCCCGCCGCCTTTTCTCTCCCACGGAGCTCGGGGAGCGCGTCTTCCGGGCGCAGAGCCTGATGGATCAGGTCCTGGCGGGAGCCACCCCGTGATGGAGAGGCTCGACTGCTGGCTGGGCTCGGTAGCGGAGCGCCTTTTTCCGCGGACGATCCATGACCAGGTGTTCGCGCAGATCCTCCTGGACCTTCGAGAGGAGCAGGCCGAAGCGCTGGCTCAGCGGAGGGTCTGGAAGGCGCGCGCGGTTCATCTCCTCTACACGATTCGATTTTCTTTCTGTCTGATGGCCCTGCTGGGCAAGGAGGACGTCATGATCCGGAACCTGAAGGTCCGCTGGTCCCTCCTGACCATGGCGGGCCTCGCCGTGGGCATCCTCGCGGCCCTCGTCTTCGGCGAACCCATCGAAGCTGTGGTCGGGATGATCCTGGTCACCCCGGTCCTCACCCTCCTCGTCGGCGCCGTTCTCGGGGCCGGCCAGTGGCTGGACCTGCGGCATCGCGTCTCCGGGGCGCGTCTGTGGATCGTGGCGACCTGTCTCGGTGTTGGGGCGGGTCTCGCCGGGGGCGTTGTGATCGTCGAGCTGACCGGCCGCTGGCTGACCGGGGAGCAGATCAGGATCGTGCAGCTCGGGGTGGCGACGCGCGCTCTGAGCTTCGCCGTGGTCGGGCTCGTCATGGGGTTCTGCACGGGCGCGGCGCAGTGGATCGGCGTCCTCCGCCGCCAGGGCGCTCCCGCCCGTGGCTGGATCGCCGTGTCGGCCCTCTCCCTGGGGCTCTCCTTCTCGCTGAGCTCGCTGATCGTCGACACCCTGCTGGGAGGGCTCGCGTCGCCCGTGGGAGTGATCTCGCTGGTCCTTCTGACCGGTCTCTTCTTCGGCGCGGGCACGGCGCGGGCGATCGCTCGGGCCACCTGAGAGCGATCTTGCCGCACCGCGTTATCCACTTTGCCGCAGTTTGATGTGACGTCCCGCCTGTGGCAGGCTACGGGTGGAGGCCGTGTCTGTTCTCCACGGCCGGGGAGTCTTTCAGCATGGTCGAGCCGTTGGATCAGAGGGTGGAGCTGACGTCCGCAAACGAGGAGCGTGCCTCGACGCTCCAGATCGGGCCGGAGCGGATCGCGCGTCTGGCGTCCCGGGTGGCGGTCCAGGGGGCCCGGGAGTCTCTGGAGGTCCGCACGCCCGCGGACGGGCGGCTGGTGGGGAGGATTCCGGTGGGCACGTCCGAGGACGTGCGGGAGGCGGTGCGGCGGGCGCGGGTGGCGCAGGAGGGATGGTTCCACCGCACGTTTGCGGAGCGGGCGGAGGTGTTCCTGCGGTTCCACGACATGATCCTGGAGCGCCAGGACGAGGTGCTGGACCTGATCCAGCTCGAGTCTGGCAAGGCGCGCAAGAACGCCTTCGAGGAGGTGGCGGACACAGCGATCGTCTCGCGGTATTACGCCTTGAACGCGGAGCGGCACCTGGCTCCGAAGCGGCGCAAGGGAGCGCTGCCCGGGGTGACGGTCGCGTGGGAGCACTATCACCCGGTGGGGGTCGTCGGGGTGATCGCTCCCTGGAACTACCCCCTCTCGATGGCGATCACGGATGCGATCCCGGCGCTGATGGCCGGCAATGCGGTGGTGCTCAAGCCGGACCGCCACACGCCGTTCACTGCGCTCTGGGCCGTGGAGCTGCTCAAGGAGGCGGGGCTCCCCGGAGATCTCCTCCTGGTGGTCACGGGCCACGGCGCGGAGCTGGGCACGCCGCTGATCGAGAGCTGCGATTTCCTCGCGTTCACCGGCAGCACGGAGACGGGGCGGAAGGTCGGCCGGCAGGCCGGGGAGCGGCTGATCGGCTGCGCCCTGGAGCTGGGAGGCAAGAACCCGATGCTGGTGCTGGCGGACGCGGACGTCGAGGCGGCGGTGGCCGGAGCCGTGCGGGGGTGCTTCGCGAGCGCGGGCCAGCTCTGCATCTCGATCGAGCGGATCTACGTCCACGACTCGCTCTATCCCCGGTTCCTGACTCGCTTCGTCCAGGAGACGGAGGCGCTGCGGCTGGGCGCCGGGTTCGACTGGGAGACGGACATGGGGCCGCTGATCTCGACCGACCAGCTCGCCAAGGTCGAGGAGCACGTGCGGGACGCGGTGGAGAAGGGGGCGACGGTCGAGGCGGGCGGCCGGGCGCGGCCGGATCTGGGGCCGCTGTTCCACGAGCCGACGATCCTGACCGGAGTGACCGAGGAGATGAAGGTCTTCACCGAGGAGACCTTCGGCCCGGTGGTGTCGGTCTTCCGTTTCGAGTCGGTGAACGATGCGATCGAGCGGGCGAACGCCAGCCGCTACGGGTTGAACGCCAGCGTCTGGACGCGGGACGCGGAGCTCGGCCACCGGGTGGCGACCCGCCTCCAGACCGGGACGGTCAACGTCAACGAGGCCTACGCGGCCGCCTGGGCCTCGGTGGACGCGCCCATGGGAGGCTTCAAGGACTCGGGTCTCGGCCGCCGGCACGGAGCCGAGGGCATCCTCAAGTACACCGAGCCGCAGACCGTGGCGATCCAGCGGGGGATGCCGCTCGCCGCCCCGGCCGGCGTCGGAGACGAGGTCTTCAGCCGCGCGCTCTCCGCCACGCTCAAGGCGCTACGGCACATTCCGGGGCTGCGGTAGCGGTTTGACCGCAACAGACCGATGCGCCACAATCCACGCGTGCCGTTCCGCAAGCCGCTCGCCGCCGCTCTCCTCCTCCTTGCCGTTGCCGCGATGCCGCAGTGGCTCTGGCTGGGAGCGCATGCCCTGGGGGATCATGGGCATGCGGGAGATGCGGCCGGGCACGGCACGGAGTGGTCCGGCCTCGCGAAGGCCCTGGTCCACGGGCATCAGCATTCCGAGGGGGTGCCCGACCACGAGCACCACCTCCTGCCCTCGCCACCACTGCGGCAGGATCCGCCGCGAGACCTCCAGGCGCCGGGCGGCATGGCATTCCTGGAAGCTCCGGACACAGGACACCTCCTGCTTTCTGCTGCCCACCCGTTGGGGGAAAGGACCACGCACTCCGGCTCCAGCCCGCCGCGGCTCCATCTGCTCTGCGTCCTGCTGATTTGATTCCCGCCTCCTAGACCCCGGCTCCTTTCGGGATGTCCTGGCGTGCCCGCCGGGCACCGCACATCCATGTGTCCGAGGTTGCCGAATGGAGGCGCCATGCAACGCGCACGCATCGTCCTTTTTCTCCTCCTCGCGCCCACGGCGCTCGTGGCGCAGGAGGCTCCGACTCTGACGGAGGAGGAATTCCTCGCCGCCGTGACCGGGGATCATCCGGCCGCGGTAGCGCTCACCGGGGAACGCGAGATCGCCGCCGCCGAGGCGATCCGAGCCTCGCTCCTGCCGAACCCCGCGATCGAAGCCAGCGTCGAGGAGCCTGACGGGGCAGCGCGGGAGACGACCGCCGGAGTGACGTGGACGCCGCCGTTCGACGGCCGCCGCACCCTGCGGCGCGAAGCCGCGGAGAAGGGATTGGCCGCGGCGGAGAGCCGTCTCGAAGCCGCCCGGCTCCGGCTCCGCCTCGACCTGCGGGAGGCCTATGCCGAGTGGGCCTTGACCTGGGAGCGCAGAGAGCTGCTGGCCGCGCACCTGGCCCGCGTCGGCGAGCTGGCGGAACGGGCCCGTGCGCGGGCGGCGTCCGGGGAGATCCCGGGCCTCGCCGCGCGCCGCTTCATCCTGGAAGAGGCCCAGGCCCGGGCGGACCTCGGCCGGGCCGAAGCCGGACTGGCCGCCGCGCGAAGTGCCTTGGCGGCCTGGTACCCGGGAATCCCTCGGGATGCCCGGCCCGCTGCGCCTCCGCTCCCTCCCGCGACCGGAGCGGTGCCCGATCTCGCGAGCCGGCCCGATCTCGCGGCCCGCGAGCGTGAGGTGGAGCGCGCCGAGGCGGTGCGGCGGCTGAGCGAACGAGTTTTCGAAGCGCCCGCGCTGGGGCTCGGCTGGAAACGGATCGAGGACCGCTCCGCCGACGCTTCCGGTCCGGTGGTCTCCGCCGGGTGGACGGTGCCGCTCTTCGACCGGCGGCAGGCCGACCG
>DASQEB010000042.1:0-6807 GCA_035633875.1 Thermoanaerobaculia bacterium | reverse complement strand
TAGGCGATCTCGTCCGCCCGCGGCAGGACGACGGGGTGCACGTATGGCGGCTGGTAGAGGGTGGCGACCCGGGTCTCGTTCAGGTAGAGCTCGACGCGCTCGATGAGCTGCCCCTCCGGCGCCGTAGTCTCGGCCCGGGCGAGGAGGCTCCCGGCGTAGCGCTTCCCCCGAAGGGGCTCCACCAGGCGGACCTGGAACCGGTGGCCGGCGGAGTTCAGCACCAGCTCGTCGTTCGCCAGAGTCTCGCCCGCGGCATCGAAGGCGGTCACGGCGAGCGTCCGGGTGCGGGGGACCTTCCCCAGGTCCAGCTCCACACTGTAGGGCGGGGCCTTCTTTGTGAGGACGGGCCGTCCGTCCAGCGTGAAGGTCACCTGGGCGATCCCGTCGGCGGTCGACAGGGTGTCGAAGCGGACCATCCCGGTCTGGAGCTGGCCGTGCGGGGGTACGATCCGGATCGTGGTTTCCCCCGATGTCAAGGCGGCTTCTGCCCCGGCGAGGAGCCGGGCGCTCTCGGCGTCCTCCGGCTCCCGCGCCACGGCCGGCAGGGCCCGCTCCACCGCCGGCACGGAAAGCGTCAGCTCCTCCCGGAAGATCTTGCCTGAATTGACGTCGTCGAGGCGGACGACGAGGGTGTACTCACCCGGCCGCAGGGGACGCTGGAACACGAGCGGGAGCGGGTCGGGGGCCTCGTGAACCGGGAAGTCGTACTTGTAGCGGAAGTTTTCGAACAGCTCGCCGTCCTGGAGCACCTCGCCGGTCAGGAGCAGATTGTACGAGGCGTGCTCGCCCAGCTTCGCCTGCCCCGCCTCGCCCGCCGCCACGCTCACCAGCCCTTGGACCATGGTCCGCCCCTGGTACCGTCCCGGATAGCCGATCTCCAGGCTGGCCGCGAGGAGGGCGGCGTCCTCCGGCAGGTCGGTCGAGTACGAGCGGAAGGTGGAGACCCACTCGCTCCCCACACCCTCGGGTTTGGAGTTGAGCTTGGCTTCGAGGATGTCCCAACGGAGCCCCTGGCTGGCGACCCAGAGGACGGCCTTCGCCATCCTGCGCCCCTTGTCGCCCTGGCCGCAACCCTCGAGGGGGTTGCCGGATCGGCTGGGGTCCGGCGGAAAGTACTCTTCCCTCCTGCCCTTCTCCGCGGCGCCCCTTCCCTCGGGCCTCGACTCCACGACGGAGGTCCCCCCGCTGGGCGCCAGCCGGGCGACCCCCTCGGCGAGGAGGGCGTCCAAACCCTCGCTGGGGTGCCAGATCCGGAACGGCGAGATACCCCACTTGCGATAGAGGACGACCACGAAGAACTCGCCGACCCGGTCGCTCGCGGGATAGATCCAGATCTCCAGCGGCACGAGAATCAGGGGACAGTCGTACGAGTCGAGCACCTCGGCCGGAGGGCCGTTCAGGAGGTACGTGCGCGAGCGGCCGTCCTTCAGGTCGCCGTACCGTCGGCGGACCTCCTCGAGCCGCGCCTCCCACTGCTCCTGGAACTCGTTGCGGGCCGTGCGCCTGAGCGTGTCCCGCTGCTCCCAGAAACGCTTGATGAAGGCGTCCCGCTGGTAGTCCTGGGTGAGGGCGAGGAAGGCGGCCTTCTCCTCCTGAGAGAGGAGGAGGTCCACCCCCTCGATCCACGCCCGGTACTTTTCGGGGAGACGGGCGATCGCCTCCTGCTGCTCCTTCTCGATCTCCCGGGGCTTTCTTTCTTCCGCCGCCCAGGCGCCGGCTGGGGCGGCGAGGGCGAGGACCACGAGGAGCAGGGGGAGGCGTCGCCTCATGATGTCGGCCTCACTGGGTTATGGGTAATATCCTCGCAACGTCTTGGCTTCCAGACCGGGCTGGCCGATCTTCACGTCGATCGTCCGGAAATTGTTGCCCCCGCTCGAATTGCCCGACTGGTAGGCGATCAGGTACTTCGAGCGCAGCTCCTCTTCGATCGCCGCGTAGATCGCGTCCAGCTCGTCCACGCTCTTGAGGAAGAAGCTGGTCCCGCCGGTCTCCTCGGCGATCTTCTCCAGCTTCTTCTTGTCGATCTTCTCGCCCAGGCCGATCGAGTAGATTGTCACGCCGGCCCGGCGCGCGTACTCCAGGGCGTCCTCGAACGTAAAGCGGCTCCCCTCGTCCTTGCCGTCCGAGAGCAGGAGGACCGCCCGCTGTCCCTTGAGGCCGTTGAAGTAGTAGAGGGTGAAGATGATGCTGTCGTAGAGGGATGTCCCCCGCTCCGCCTTGAGCCCGGTGAGCCCCCCGGCCAGCGTGCTCAGCTCGTTGGTGAACTTCACCGTCAGGTTCGGGTGGTCGTTGAAGGTGACGAGGGCGGCCCGGTCCTTGGGCCGGATCGTCTCCTGGAGGAAGCGCAGGGCCGCCTGCCGGGCTTTCTCCAGGTCCTTGGTCATCGAGGCCGAGACGTCGAGCGCGATGGCGGCATGGATCGGCAGATCTTGGACCATCTCGAAGCGGGCCACCTCCTGCTTGACGCCGTCCTCGAACACCGTGAAGTCCTTCTGCTCCAGGCCTTGGACCGGGCGTCCCTTGCGGTCGAGCACCGTGGTGTAGAGCTCGACGAAGTCGATGTCGATCTCGTCCAGGTGCTCGGGAGCGTTGACGAACGTCAGGGCCTCGGTGGAGTTGCCGTCCGGCAGGTAGCCGACGGCGCGGACATAGGCGATCTCCTCGCCATTCGGCAGCACGATGGGCTGCACGTACGGCGCCTGGTAGAGGGTGGCGACCCGGGTCTCGTTGAGGAAGAACTCCACCCGCTCGACCGTCTGGCCCTCGGGCACCTCCACCTCGGCCCGGGCGAGGAGGCTCCCTGTATAGCGCTGCCCCTTCCGCGGCTCCGCCAGCCGGACCTTGAAGCGATGGCCGGAGGCGTTGATCAGAAGATCGTCGCTCGCCACCTGCTGGCCGGCCGCGTCGTAGGCGGTGACGGTGAGATTCCGGGTCCGGGGGATGGAGCCCAGGTCCAGCTCCACGCTGTAGGGCGGCGCCTTCTTGATGAGCACGTCCTTGCCGTCCAGGGAGAACGTCACCCGGTCGATGTTCGACCCGGTGGTCAGGGTGTCGAAGCGGAGCATGCCCGTGTGGAGCTCGCCATGGGGCGGAAGGATCTTGACCGTGGTCTCGCCGTTCGACAGGGCGGCGTTGGCTTCGGCCAGCAGGCGGGCCGTCTCGGCATCGACGTTGTCGGGCGCGCGGACGATGGGCGCCGCCTCCTCCCGCGCGGGCACCGAGATCGTCCGCTCCTCCCGGAAGACCTTGCCGGAGTTGACGTCCTCCACCTTGACGATCATCCGGTAGTCGCCCGGCCGCAGGTAGCGCTGGAAGACCACGGGCAGCACCTCGTCCTGCCCGCCCGCCTCGGACGGCGGGAAGTCGAACCGGTAGCGGAAGTTGTCGAACAGCGTGTCGTTCTGCAGCACCTCGCCCGTGAGGTGCAGGTTGTACGAGCTGTGGTCCCCCATCTTCGCCAGGCTCGCGCCGCTCAACGGCACGCTGACGATGCCCTGGAGCACCGTGCGGTTCTGATAGCGCCCCGGGTACTCGACGGCGAGCTTTGCCGGCAGCGGCACCGCCCCCTCGGGGAGATCGGTAGAGTAGGAGTTGAAGGCCGAGACCCACTCGCCCGACCGGGTCTCCGGCTTCTCCCGGAGGCGCTGCTGGAGCAGGTCGTAGTCGAGCCCCTGCCCGAGCACCCAGGCGATGGCCGCGGCGATCTTGTCCCCATCCAGGCAGCCCCGCGCGATACCCTGGAGGCTCTTGTCGCCGGAGCTGCCCGCGCTGTCGGCGAACAGGGCCTCCAAGCCCTCGCCGGCGTCCCAGATCCGGAACAGCCCGGCGCCCCAGCGTCGGTAGAAGACGACGAAGAACTCCCCACGGATGCGGTCGCTGCCTGCGTAGAACCAGGCTTCCAGCGGCCAGATCACGGTGCCGCACTTCGACTCGATCCGCACCGCCGGCGGGCCGTTGAGCAGGATCATCTTGGCGCGTTCGTCGTCCAGGGCGCCGAAGAGCCCGCGGGCGAGGCGGGCGTTCGCCTCCCAGCGGTCCTGGTACTCGTTGCGGGCGGTCGCCCTGTAGGGATCCCGCACCTCCCAGAACTGCTTGATGAAGGCGTCGCGCTGGTAATCCTTGTCCAGGGCGAGGAAGGTCGCCAGCTCCTCCTCCGTGATCAGCACTTCCACCTCCTCCACCCACGCCCGGTACTTCTCCGGCAGCTTCTCGACGGCCGCCTTGACCTCTTTGCGGGACATCTTCTTGTCCTTTTCGTCCCTGGCCGCCGCCCACGAGGAGACCGCGAGACCGGCGGAGACGGTCAGGACCAGAAGAAAGACCAGGTGGCGGACGAGCGTCCCGCGATAGGACGCCGGTTTCACTTTTCCGAATCCGGGCATGCTCTCACCTTTCGAGCTTCGAAACCGGCAGGGAGATCCCCTGGGTCTTCGGGTTGATTCAACACCCGTGCCGGGCTTGTCTGCCCCAACCCGGGGGGAGGGGAGGGCATTCCCGGGCGACTTCTATATTGCTCCCAAAGCCCCCTAGACCTCACCCCCCAAAGGGTGACATCAAGGACCAAAAGGACCTAAAGGACTCAAAGGACGATGTTCCCGGTGTCCTTTAGGTCCTTTACGTCCTTTAGGTCCTTCTCCCCTCTCGGGAAGGCCCCGCCCGCCACCGACGTTAAACTATGCGCCATGGAGCCCGTGTACCTCGACCACAACGCCACCACGCCCCTCGACCCCAGAGTGCGGGAGGCCATGCTCCCCTGGTTGGGAGAGCGGCATGGGAACCCGTCGTCCATCCACCGGTTCGGGCAGGCGGCCCGCAACGCCGTGGAGGAGGCGCGGGACAAGGTTGCGGCGCTCCTCGGGGGCCGGCCGCCCGAGATCGTGTTCACCGCGTCGGGCACCGAGGCCAACAACGCCGTGCTCTTCGACGTGGCCCGGCGGGCCGGTCTCGCCGGGCACCTGGTGATCTCCGCCTTCGAGCACCCCTCGATCCGGGAGGCGGCCGCACGGCTCGAGAGGGATGGCATGGAGGTGACGCGGGTGTCCCCCGGAACGGACGGCGTCGTCCCCGCCGAGGGGGTTGTCGCCGCCCTCCGTCCCGACACGGTCCTCGTCTGCCTCATGCTGGCCAACAACGAGCTGGGGACGATCCAGCCGGTGGCCGAGGTGGCCGCGGCAGCCCGCGAGCGGGGCGTCCCCGTGCTGTGCGACGCCGTTCAGGCGGTGGGCAAGATCCGGGTGGACGTCCGTGAGCTCGGGGTGGATTTCCTCGTCTTGGGCGCGCACAAGCTCCATGGCCCCCGCGGCGCGGCGGCTCTCTGGGTGCGCAAGGGAGCCGAGATCTCCGGCTATCTCTTGGGGGGGAGCCAGGAGCGGCGGCGCCGGGCGGGCACCGAGAACGTGCCGGCCCTCGTCGGCCTGGGCGAGGCCGCGGCCGTGATCGCCGCCGAGGGCGCGGACCGCACCGCGCGCCTCGCCGCCCTGCGGGACCGCTTCGAGGCGGGGCTCCGGCGCGCGGTCCCGGACGCGGTCGTCCATTGCGCGGGCTCGCCGCGCCTGCCCAACACCTCCCATGTGGCTTTCCCCGGCGTCGAGGGAGAGTCCCTGCTGATCCGCCTCGACCTCGCGGGCTTCGCCGTGTCCACCGGCTCGGCCTGCTCCTCCGGCACGGTCGAGCCCAGCAAGACCCTCCTCGCCATCGGGCTGTCCCGCGACCAGGCCCTCTCCTCGTTGAGGGTGAGCTTCGGGATCACCAACACCCCGGGGGAGGTGGACCTCTTCCTCGACGTCCTGGCCCGGGAGGTGGCGGAGCTGCGCCGGCTCTCTCCCTTGGGCCCCCGGGAGGCGGTGGCGCGATGACGGACCGCGCTCTCACCGCCGTGGCCATGAGCGGCGGGCTGGACTCCTCCGTCACGGCCTGGCTCCTCGCCCGCGAGGGCCGGCCGGTCGTCGGCCTCTCCATGCTCCTCTGGGACCGCTCCACCGAGGCGGCCCACGGCCGCTGCTGCGGAGCGCTCGACCTGGGGGACGCGAAGCGCGTGGCCCAGCAGGCGGGCATCCCCCACTACACCCTGCGCATGGACGAGGAGTTCCGCGACAAGGTGGTCGACCCGTTTGTGGGGGACTACCTCGCCGGCCGCACCCCGAGTCCCTGCGTCCGCTGCAACACCTGGATCAAATTCGACCTCCTCCTGGACCGCGCCCGGCGCTACGGCGCGGACCGGAGCGCCACCGGCCACTATGCCCGGATCGTCGATGGGCCGGACGGCCCCGAGCTCCACACCGCCGTGGACGCGGACAAGGACCAGAGCTATTACCTCTTCGAGCTGACCCGGGAGCAGCTCGCCGCCTCCGAGTTCCCCCTGGGCGGGATGACCAAGTCCCAGGTCCGGGAGCTCGCGCGGGAGGCCGGCCTCGTCGTGGCCGCGAAGGGCGAGAGCATGGAGGTCTGCTTCGTCTCCGGGAGCATCCGCGACTTCGTCGAGTCGCAGGTCGCCGAAGCCCCGGACCGCTACGCCGCCCCCGCCCTCGCCGCCCCGGCCACTCTGGTGGACGCCGAGGGCCGGATGCTCGGGTCGGGCGAGCCCTACTACCGCTACACCGTGGGCCAGAGGAAGGGGCTCGGCCTCGCCGCCCGGAGCCCCCTGTACGTCCTGGCGATCGACCCCGCGGAGAACCGGGTGGTCGTGGGGGAGGACCGGGACCTCCTCGCCCCCGGACTGCGGGGAAGCAGGCTCCACTGGATCGGCCTTGCCCCCGAAGGTCCCGTCGAGGCCATCGTGAAGATCCGCTCCCGCCACCCTGGCGTCCG
>DASQEB010000041.1:0-17246 GCA_035633875.1 Thermoanaerobaculia bacterium | reverse complement strand
TCGCCCGCCAGACGGCGATGCTCGGCCAGCGGCGGGGAATGCTCGCCCGGGCCTCGGCGGAGGCTCGCCGCCTTAGGGGAATGCTCGCGCGCACAAAGGTTGTGCTCGGACTGCTCGCGGCAACGCCCCGTCTCCTCTCCCGAGAGGCTCGCCGCCCAGGGGGAGCGGCCGGCCGGAGAGGGACGGAGACCGCCCTGTCGTGCTCGTTCGTGCTCGCGCGACACGCGAGCGCTGCGAGCACAACGGCGGCGGCTGATCCAAAACCGGCAAACCCTGGGCCCGAAAGTCCGTATCAGGGTCTGAGATGAGCCAGACGTCCCCCGGCGCGTTCCAGCGCCTCGAATCCTTTGTTCGCGAGTACACGGCGGGCTTGAACACCCGCGAGGTGCGCCGCCTGTTCGACCGCGACGCCACGACGGCCTTCGATGTGCTCACCCGGGAGCAGCGGGGGAGCCAGCCGGAACCCAAGGACGGTTTCAGGCTCTTCCTCTACCGGGCGAAGATCGTCTTCCTGGGGCTCTCCTACAAGCTCTCCCCGCCCCGGCGCCTGCTCTTCGCCATCTCGCTGTTCGCCCTGCTCCTGGCGCTGTTCGGCGACGCCAGCTTCTCCTGGAGCAACGGAACCAGGAGCTTCTCCCTGGATACTTCGCCGTTCTGGACCCTGGTGAGCGTCGGCGGCCTCGTCTTCCTCCTCGCCCTGGAGCTGGTCGACCGCGTCCGCGTGCGGGACGAGCTGGAGGTGGCCCGCGAGCTCCAGGAGGATCTCCTCCCGCAGACTCTCCCGACGGTGCCCGGGTATCTGTTCGCCCACTCCTACCGCACGGCCAACGAGGTGGGGGGCGACTACCACGACGTGGCGGTGCTGCCGGACGGCCGCCTCGCCTTGACTATCGGGGACGCGAGCGGCCACGGCATGGCGGCCGGCCTCGTGATGGCGATCGCCAACGCCACGCTCAAGACGGCGATGGACCTCGACCCGTCCCCGGAGCGGGTGCTCGCCCTTCTGAACCGCACCCTCTGCCGCACCGGCACGAACCGCACCTTCATGAGCGTGTTCTACGCCGTGCTCACCCCCGAGACCGGGGAGCTCGAGTACGTCTGCGCGGGCCACCCGTTCCCCCTGATCCGTCGGGCGGACGGCACGCTCGAGGAGCTGGGCTGCGGCGGGTTTCCCCTCGGTCTCCGCGAGCCCCTTCCGGTCGCCCGCCACACCGTGACGCTCCAGCCCGGGGACCTCCTGCTCCTCTACACGGACGGCCTGGCCGAGGCGGTGGGCGCAACCGCCAAGGAGGCGTTCGGCTACGAGCGCATCCAGGCCGTGCTGGAGATCGGCGGCTCGCCCCAGAGCGTCCACGACCAGATGTTCCGCACCTTCGACCGCCACGCGGCCGGCGAGCCGCTGCGGGACGACCTCACGCTGCTGGTGATCGCGCGCCTGCCGCCGCTGCCGGTGATGTAGGAAAGGCCACACACGGACGGGCTTTATACACGGACCGCCACAGACGGCTCCCGCGAGTCCTTGGGTGTCCGCGTTGGTCCGTGTTCTGTCCGTGTTGGTCCGTGTTGCTCCTAGCTGAACAACCGCACCAGCCACCGCTTCCAACTGAACCGGGGGCCGACCCCCTTCCCCCGGGAGACGCCCAGCTCTTCGAGGAGATCGTCGGTGTGGTGGCCGAGCCGGGGGACTTCCCGGCCCCCCTGGGGCCGCTCGCCGTCGAAGAGGGCGGGGAAGGCGAGGCGGGAGAGTCCTCCGGGCAGCAGGGAGAGGAGCCCGCGCTCCTGCGCCTGGGGGTGGAAGCGGGCCTCGGAGGCAGGTAGGACCGCCTCGGCGGGGATGTCCTCCCGGCCCAGGAGGGCCATCCACTCGCCCCGCGTGCGGGTGCGGAACAGCTCCTCCATCTCCCGCCGCACCCGGGCGGAGGAGCTGTACTGGCTCACGAGAAGGTTCGGCTCCCCCACCGCCTGGCAGAAGCGCTGCCAGAAATGAGGCTCCAGGGCCGCGAGGGCCACGAAGCCGCCGTCCGCGGTCTGGTACAGGTTGTAGCAGGGGAGCGCGCCGGTCAAAGGGAGCCGCTGGCCGACCGCCTTGCGGCCCCCCGCCTCCATGGCCCAGCCCACGATGTTGGCATGGGTTGCAGCGTCGAAGAGCGCGGCGTCCAGGTGTCTGCCCTGCCCCGTCCGCTCCCGCTCCAGCAGGGCGGCGAGGATCGAGGTCACCGCGCTCCAGGCCCCCACCAGATCGGCCACGGGAACGGCCGGCATGGAGGCGGTGGAGGCGAGCGTTCCGGCGACGGCCTGGTAGGTGAGGTCGTGCCCGGCCCGGGCGTTGTACGGCCCGGTCTGTCCCCAGCCGGAGACGGAGCAGACCACCAGCCGGGGGAACCGCGTCCTCAGCTCGCCGGGAGAAAACCCGAGCCGTGCGAGGGTGCCCGGCCGGAAGCTCTCCAGGAGGACGTCCGCCCGGGCGAGGAGCCGGTCGAGGACCTCCCGACCTCCAGGCTGCTTGAGATCGAGGGCGATGCTCTCGAGACCGGAGAGGAGGATGGCCGCGAGCGCCCCGGTTCCCTCCCGGATCGGGGGCGCGGAGCGGACCGGATCGCCCTGGGAGGGTTCCTCCACCTTGATCACCCGTGCCCCCAGGTCCGCCAGGAGCCGGCCGGCGAGAGGACCGGGCAGGTGCCGGGACAGGTCGGCGACGACCGTCCCGGCCAGCGGAGCGGCCAAGCCCTACTCCCGCTCGACGACCATGGCGAAGCCGACGCCGCCGGCCGCGCAGACGGTGACCAGACCGAGGTTCTTGTCACGGCGCCGCAACTCGTAGAGGAGCTGGGTGACGACGCGGGCGCCGGTGGCGCCGAACGGGTGGCCGATGGCGATCGAGCCCCCGGTGGCGTTGAAGCGGTCGAAGTCGACCACGCCCACCGGCCGGCTGCGGTTGAGCTCCTCGCGGGCGAACTTCTCCGAGGCGAACGCCTTCATGTTCGAAAGGATCTGCGCCGCGAAGGCCTCGTGCATCTCCACCAGGTCGATATCCGAGAGCCCGACCCCGGCCGCGTCCAGCGCCGCCGGGGCGGCGTAGGCCGGCCCCTGGAGGAGCTGGTCCCCCGGGTCCAGGGCGGTGAAGGCGTACGAGCGGATGTAGCCCAGGGGCGCGTAGCCGAGGTCCCGCGCCCGCTCCTCGCTCATCAGGAGCACCGCCGAGCCGCCGTCGGTCAGCGGGCTCGAGTTGCCGGCGGTCAGCGTCCCGTAGCGCTTGTCGAACACGGGCTTGAGCTTCGCCAGAGCCTCGATCGACGTGTCGGAGCGGACGCCGTTGTCGGCGGCGACCGCCTTGTCGTATGCCGGGGGCGGGAAGGCGGGCGCGATCTGCCCGGCGAAGCGGCCGTCCGCGGCGGCGGCGGCGGCGCGCTGGTGGGAGAGCAGGGCGATCTCGTCCTGGGCGCGGCGGGAGATGTCGTTCTCCTTGGCCATCTTCTCCGCCGACTCGCCCATCGAGAGCCCCGTCGTGTACTCGGCGATGGCCGGAGCCACCGGGGCGAGGTCCGCCGGGCGGAGCTTGCCGAGAGCGCCGACCCGCTGCGGCAGGGTCTTCGCCCGGTTGAGCTCCATGAACGTCCGCGCCGCCTTGCGGGAGAACTGGATGGGGACGTTGGTCAGCGACTCGGCGCCGCCCGCGAGGACCACGTCGGCCTCGCCGGTGAGGATCGCGCCGGCGCCGAACGTCATGGCCCGGGTCGAGGAGGCGCAGGCCAGGTTGACCGTGACGCCCGGGATGCGCATGGGGAGCGAGGTGCGGAACACCACCTCACGGCCCAGGTTCGGGGCATGGAGCGCCGGCACCACGACGCCGAAGACCGACAGGTCGATCAGCTCGGGATCGACGGCCGTCCGGGCCACGAGCTCCGCCGCGGCGATGCTCGCCAGGTCGATGACGTCCATGTCCCGGAAGTCCGTGCCGGACTTGATGAACGGGGTGCGGCAGCCGTCGACGATGGCGACCCGCCCGCGCGGACCCTTGAGCTCGCGCCGCGCCGTGACGTGGACCCGCGGCGGCTTGCCCGAGGGCCGGGTCCAGACGGTGTCGGCCCGCTCGGTGACCTCCTCCAGGGCCGAGGCGTTGTTGGGAGGACGCAACGGCGCGGGCGGCCGGGACGTCGGGGTGGGTTGGGGGGCGATCTCTGCCATGGAACGGTACCTCCTCTCCTCGCTCTCCCTATATACCATGGTTACGCCGCTCTGCGGCAATTCCCGATCCGGGATTCCCGGGATCGCCGGGTCCCCCGTCCGGACCTCACCCCCTGTCCCCCTCTCCCATCGCCCTCCCCCCGACCGGGAGAGGGGGAACGATTCCGAGCCGGCTTTCCCACACAGGAAGCATCCACTCCTCCCGAGAGATCGCGATTCGATCTCGGCAAACCCGCCAGCATGGGTCCCCCTCCCCCGGGGGATGGGAGGGCGATGGGAGAGGGGGACAGGGGGTGAGGTCCCGGGTGGGGGGCTCAGTCAACGCATGCGGGCCGCGGTCACCTTCACCCCGCGCTCCTGCCAGAACGCTGCCTCCTCCTCCGGCAGCTCTCCATCGGTTGCGAACAGCACCCGCAGGCGGCCGAAGGGGAGACCCGGGGTGCGGCGCCACCAGCGCTTCCCGGAGCCGGCGAGACGGCGCAGAGCGGCGATCTCTTCCGCCGTGCCGTGGAAGACGGTGGGCCGCGCCCAGGCGGCCGTAGCGGCCCGGGAGTGGAGGTTGGGCTCCAGGAGGACGGCGGCGCCGGTCACGGTCGCCCAGGCGAACAGGGCCCGGTCCGCCGGATCGAAGAGGGAGCGGCCGGCGACCAGGATCTCCCGGCGCGGCTCCGGCGGAGGGGGGATCTCGTCCTGGATGCGCTGCGCTGCGGCAAGGAGGTCGGTCTGGGAGAGCTCGACGAACCGGTTGGCTTCCCCCTCCGGCACGGAGTCAAGCCCCGCCGCCTGGACCGCCAGGTCGAGGACGATGGAATCCGGCAGGGGGATGTCGGGGACGGGGACCTTGGTGCCCGGGGCAAGGGAGGCGAGACCCTCCGCCCGGAGGACAACCCGGCCGGCCATCTCTCCCCAGGAATGCCACTGCCAGTCCCACCCCTCGCGGTAGAACAGCCAGGGTTCGTCGGGGTGGCGGGCGGCGTGGTCCAGAAGAGCTGCGGGCAGAGGGGACGGGGCGGGCACGGGGATCGGGAGAGCCTCCCCGTCAGAGGGCGACCTTCTTCATCACCCCGGAGATCTTCTGCTCGATGACCGGCCGCATCAGGCTGGCCGGAGGCTTGAGATGGGCGCGCCCCACGAGCCGGCCGCCCTCCAGGACGATCGTGGCCGTGGCGCCGGGACCCCACAGGTGCATCACCTCCCCTTCCCAGCGCCACTTGAGCATCCCGCCGGGGAACGCCTCCTTCAGGGCAGCGTCGAGGGACGGGCGGATCTCCTCCATGGACGATTTCGAAGTATCCAGCGCGATGGTCAGGTCGCTCATGCGGCGAAAGCTACCACATGTGACATGGAAGGCGCGCCGGAGGGGATCTCCATTGCTGCTAGGCTATTGACGTGAGCAGCGCGACTCCGTCCCCCTCTCCGGCCAAACACCTTCATCCCTGGCGATCCCGCCTGCGCAACATCCTGTTGGCGGGCCTGCTCATCCTGGCTCCGGTCTATCTCACGATCTACGTCCTGATCCTCCTCTTCAACTTCATGGACGGGATCTTCGCCCCGGTGATCGACCGGTCGATCGGAGCCTTCCTTGGCGAGCGCGGGGTGCACATCCCGGGGCTCGGCCTCCTGCTCACCCTGCTGGTCGTCCTCGTCCTCGGCTGGTTGACGACCACCGTGATCGGCCGGCGGGTCATCCACTCCTGCGAAGCCTTCATCCGCCGCATCCCGGTGGCCAAATCGATCTACGGGGCCACCAAGGGGGTGCTGGAAGCGGTCTCGCGGGACCAGGCGGACGCCTTCAAGCGGGTCGTGCTGATCGAGTACCCCCGGCGCGGCATCTACGGCATCGGCTTCGTCACCAACAGCTCCCACCCGTGGTCCACCGGGAGCGGGACGGCCGAGCTCCTGCCGGTCTTCGTGCCGACCACGCCGAACCCGACGAGCGGCTTCCTCCTGATGGTTCCGCCGGAGGAGATCATCGACTGCCCCATGTCCGTCGAGGAGGGCATTCGCATGATCGTCTCCGGCGGCATCCTGCAACCGGAGATCACCCTCGTGCCGCGGGAGGAGCCTGCGCCGAAGGTCGCCCTGGAAATCCGGGGCTGAGGGCCGGGGAGTTTTCCTCCCGGCCGGCGTGTTGTCACACGACGGAGCTCCACCGTTGGCGTACGCTTGTTCCGAGGACCTGCCATGACCCATCGACGCATGCTCGCTTCCGTCCTGATCGCCAGTCTGCTCCTCCCCGTCCGGCCTGCGGCAGCGCAGGCGATCTCCAATCCCGAGCTCTTCGAGAAGAGCCTTCAGGTGGCCGCCGAGACGGCCGTCCAGTACGGGGTCTACGACAACCCGGCGGAGCTGGCGCGGGTCAACCGCATCGGCTACGAGCTCGCCCAGCAGTCCGACTTCAAGAAGTTTCCTTTCACCTTCGACGTGGTCGACATGCCGGTGCCCAACGCCTTCGCCTTGCCCGCTGGCCAGATCTTCGTCACCCGCGGCATGCTCGACCTGGGATTGGATGACGACATGCTGGCCTGCGTCATCGGCCACGAGATCGCCCACGTGACTCAGGAGCACTACCTGCGCATGCAGCGCAAGGCCACGCTCATGACGGTGCTCGGAAACCTCCTCCTCGCGGGGGTCATCATCGGCGAGTCCAACAGCCGGCGCCGGCCCGAGGTGGAGGCCCCCTACGACCCGCGCGTGGGCCGCGACCCCGGCGGGGACCTCATCCAGGGGGCGGCGGCGGCGAGCCTGATCATCAGCGAGCTCCTCCTGCGCAGCTACAGCCGCGATCACGAGGACGAGGCGGACAAGGAAGGGCAGCGCCTGGCCGCCGCGGCGGGCTACGATCCGGACGGTGCGCGGCGCGTCTGGGAGCTGATGAGCTCCCGCATGCCGCAGCTCAAGACGTACGGCTATTGGCGCACCCACCCCTTCGCCGACGAGCGGAGCCGCGCCGCCGAGGCCCGCAAGGGCACCTGGAAGGTCGAGGCGAAGAAGCCCGTGGACGACTTCCGTCTGCGCACCCAGGCCGTCCTCTCGACCTATCTCGAGCGTGAAAAGCCGGAGGACCCCACGCTGAGCTTCCTCAAGCGGGCCTCCCTCGCCACCTGGCCCAAGGGGGAGGTTTCCGAGGGCCTCCGCCTCGAGGAGCTCCACAAGCGGCGGGACGAGGAGCTGGCCAAGCCCCTCCTCTCCCGGGACTACGGCGTGGTCCTCAGCGCCTACCGGGAGGAGATCGAGGAGGTGCGTTCCCTCGATCCCAAGAGCGATCTCCTGGCCACCCTCCAGGCGGAGGTGGCCGATCTCGACGCCAAGCGCAGGGAGCTCTATCCCCGGGCCAAAGATGTCCTGGGCGGAGGGGTCTACGAGACCTCCTTCCTGGTGGCCTTTCTGAGCAACTTCCCCGAGTCCACGGAAGTGCCCGAGGTGGCCCTCGCCCTGGGTGACGCCTACAGCCGTCTGGGGAACCCTACCGAGGCGGTCACCCATTACCTGAAAGCTTGGGAGTCCGCGCCGGAGAGCCCCGAGGGCAAGCGCGCCGGCATCGGGCTGCGCAATCTCGCTCCGGGCCTCAAAGAGCTCGCCGCCCTGCAGCAGATGGTCGAGCAGGACCGCGACCCCGAGCTCAAGCGCATCGCTTCCGCGCGGCTGGAGCAGATGGCCAAGACCTACGACGACGTGGCCAACGGCGCCGAGTACCTGCGCCGCTACCCCGAGAGCGCGTACACCACCCCGATCATCGAGCGCCTGAACGTCCTCGCCGACAACCTTTATGGCGAGGTGGTCCTCTACCAGAGCGTGGGGGACTCGGTGAAGGCGGTCGAGCGCATCAACAAGATCCTCACCCACGCCCCCCTCTCCCCCGCCGCCGAGAAGCTGCGGGACCGGGCGGTGCTCACGGCGGAGAAGGCGGGGTAGTCGTCACAAAAAAGCCGGCCGGATCTCTCCGGCCGGCTTTCCTGGCTCTTTGGACCCGCCTCTACTCATCGTCGAATTCGTCCCGGCTCAGGAAGCCGTCGTCGTTACGGTCGAGCCGCTCGAACGCCGAGCGCCGGCCGGGCCATTCGTCCAGCGAAATGCGGCCGTCGTCGTTGCGGTCCAGGCGATCGAAGCGGCTGCGGTTGCGGTCGTCGTCGCGGTCGTCGTCACCGTGGCCGTTCCCCAGCAGCTCGGAGCCGGAGAGCATGCCGTCGCCGTTGCGGTCGTGCTGGCGGAAGGAGACGTCATTGCCCCGCCACTCGGAGCGGCTGATCATGCCGTCGCAGTTCCTGTCCAGGCCGCGGAACCGCATGGGGAGCCGTTCGCTTTCACGGCACCGGCGATCGTCGTTCCGGTCCTCGTTGCGGTCTCGATCCCGGTCCCGGTTCTGGTTGCGGTCCCGGTTGCGGTTCCTGTCCTTCTTGCTCTGATCGTCATGGATTCCGGCGCGGCCGTCGGCCGCCTCCAGCATCGTCACCGGCGCCGCCAGCGCCAGAGAGAGAAAGAGGGCCGGGATCGCGAGGTTGCGCGTGCTCATACGTGCCTCCTTGGCTGATTTCTCGCAGCATGACGTCACTGCGAGAGCTTCTCCCGCCCCGGTGCACCTCCGTGCTCCCGGCGGCGGTGGCCCGTTGGCAGCGGGCCGGTTCCAGGTATCTGGAGTTTGCAATGGGTGTACCAGCGCTCCCGGAGCTATACTTCCTCTCCCCGACGGAGCCCTCCTTGAGCGCGAGACGACAGAGCCCGAGATACCGCTACGAGCTGCCCGCCTCTCCCCGGCGCCGGATGATCCGCACCCTGCCGCAGGACGACGGAGACTGCGGCTGGATCCGCACCCTGCCGCCTCCCCCTCCCGCCCGGCGCCTGACCTCGACGGAGCGGGCGGACTGCGCCGTGCTCGGCGCCGGCTTCACCGGTCTGGCCATCGCCCGGCGGCTCGCCGGGCTGCGGCCGGACTGGCGCGTGGTCGTCGTGGACGCCCAGCGCGCCGGGTTCGGCGGCTCGGGGCGCAGCTCCGGGTTCGTCGTCGACCGCGCCCACTTCGTCGCCCGTATGGAGCGGGAGACGAGCCGCCGGTATGTCGAGCTCTGCCGCTTCGGGATCGGGCTCCTCCGGGAGGCCGTCCGCGGCCACGGGATCGATTGCGACTGGGACGAGTCGGGCTGGATCCACGCCGCCGCCGGAAGCATCGGCGCGGCCGCCCTGCCCAACCTGCGCGCCTGGCTGGACGAGCTCGGGGAGCCGTACGAGTGGCTCGACCCGGCCGGACTGGAACGGATCACCGGGACGACCTGCTACAAGGCCGGCATCCGCCTGCCCGGGAGCGTCCTCGTCCAGCCGGCCGCCCTGGCGCGCGGGCTCGCAGCCAACCTGCCGGAGAGCGTCGATCTCTATGAAGAATCCCCGGTGCGGCGGATCGAGCGGACGGACCGGTTTCGCCTGGAGACGGACGCGGGGGCCTTGGAGGCCGACCGGCTCTTCCTGGCCGCCAACGGCGGCACCCCGGCCCTGGGATTCCTGCGCCGGCGGGTCTTTCCCCTCTTTACCTTCGGCAGCCTGACCCGCCCGCTCGACCCCGCCGAGCAGGAGGCCCTGGGCGGGGAGCGGGAGTGGGGGCTCCTCGCCGAGGACCCGATGGGCTCCACCGTCCGCCGGACTCGCGACCAGCGCATCCTGATCCGCAACACCGTGTGCTACGCCCCCGGCCTGCGGGTCGACGAAGCGGTCCGCCGCCAGGCGCGGGCCCAGCACCGGGTGGCCTTCCTGGCGCGTTTCCCGGCCCTGCGGCACGTGGAGCTCGAGCACACCTGGGGCGGCGCGATGGGGTGCTCCCCCAACCGCGGGCACAGCTTCGGGGCGTTGGACGAGGGGCTGTTCGCCGCGGCCGGCTACACCGGCGCGGGGATCGGGATGGGGACCACGGCCGGCACCCTCCTCGCCGATCTGGCGGTGGGCGCCGGCTCCCCTCTCCTGGACGCAATGCTCTCCCTCCCCGACCCGACCCGGCTGCCGCCCCAGCCGTTTCTGGGGATCGGCATCCGCTGGCGGGTGGCGCAGATGAACGCGTCCGCGGGTGAGATCCTTTAGGAGGCGACCGCCACCGTCTCGGTCGCGAAGCGGCGGTGCATGATGTCCTTGCCGCGGTGCAGGAAGCAGGTGTCGACCTGCCGGGGCTGGAACCACTTCTTGGTGAAGGCGACAACCTCTGTCTCGTCGAAGGGCTTGCAGGAGTAGACGTCGATGCTGATGAAGCGGTTGTTGGCCGAGGTGTGGATCTGGATGCCGCTCTCGATGATCGGCACCCAGCCGCTGTAGCCGGGCTTGCCGGGGAAGGTCGTCTCGCAGGTCTTGAAGATATAGGGCTGCGTCTGCTTGGTCATCTTCAGGTGGACGCAGATCTTGTCGAGGAACTCATACCCCCGGTCCAGGTCGCAGCAGGTTTCCTCATCGCAGCCGAAGCAGTCGATGACAAGTTGGAAGCCCCAGGAGGTCTGACCGGTCTTGTCGCAACAGGCATCCGTCTGGCTCATGTCTCCTTCTCCATGATCTTGATCGTCGATTGATCGAATTATCTGAGCCGCGGCGCCGCTCACGCGGCCGTCCGCTGCCTTGTCTCCAGGGCTTCCCGGACGCTCGGGAAGTAGGGCTTGGCGGCCAGGGCGCCGGTTTCCTGGCCGCTCGGCACCCAGGAGGGACGCTCGTCCTCCCAGCGGTGCCCGGTGAGCGGGGTTTCGTAGCCGAGGTCCTTCCACAGACGCTCGGCGAAGTCGGGCAGGATGGGGGCTGCCATCACGGCCAGGAGCTTCGCCGCGAGCAGCTCCAGGGCGACCGCGGTCCGCCGCTCCTCGCTGCGGGTGGCCACCCGCCGCCAGCTCTCCTCGGCCTTGGCGAAGCGCCGCGCCTCCCGCACCAGCTCGTTGAGCACGCGGACCGCCCGCTGGGGCGAGAAGGTGGCCGCCTCGTAGGCCTGGGCGGCTTCGGCGGAGAACGCCTCCAGCCGGCCGAAGAAGCGGCGGTGCTCCGGCGTCCAGTCCCCGGTCGAGGGCACCTTGCCGCCGAGCTCAGCCACCCGGGACGCCAGCTCGCCGAGCCACGTCTGCCAGCCCCCCAGGAGCTCCCGGTCCACGGTCTCGGCGAAGTCCTCCAGGGTGAAGTTGGTCCCCTCGGCCTCGGGACCGGTGGCGGCGAGGTCATAGCGCACGACGTCGGCCGGCACGTCGGCGATCAGCTCGCGCCCCCAGATGGCATGCCGCCGGCTGGTGGAGAACTTGAGGCCGTCGAGGCAGTAGAACTCGTTCATGATGAAGGCCGAGGCCAGCCGCATCTCCGGGTCGAAGGCGCGAAAGAGGGCGGGCAGGAAAACGCCGTAGTAGAAGCCGTTGTCGAAGCCGAAGCACTGCACGACCGCGGCCTCATCCGCCTTCCAGTAGCTCTCCCAGCCGCCCTCCTCCCCCGCCAGGTGGCGGGCGTAGGCCAGGTAGCGGGGGGCCATCTCGAGCCAGACGAAGATCCGCTGGTCCTCATAGCCCGGCACCGGCACCGGGATTCCCCAGTCCGTGACGTGGGTCACGGCCAGGTCGGGCAGGCCGGCCGCCAGCACCTGCTCGCAGAGCGATCGCAGGTTGGGGCTCATGGCCACCGATTCCCAGTACTCGCGCAGCTCCCCGGCGTACCGGCTCAGCGGGAACCAGAGACGGGTGAACGTGCGCCTCGCCGGCGGATGGCCGCACTGGGTGCAGACGGCATCCAGCAGGTCGACGCAGTCGTTCGACCGGCCGCAGTCCTCGCAACAGTTGCCGCCCGAGGGCGACCCGCAGTGGGGGCACCGGCCCCGGATGTAGGCCTCGTAGAGATAGCGCTGGCAGGTCTCGCACCAGGGAGAGAGCGCCTCGCGGGCCTCGAGTTTGCCCTGGTCGTACAGCCGGCGGAAGAACTCCTGGACGATCGGCACGTGCCAGGGCGAAGCGTTCGGCCGGACGAACTCGTCGAGCTCGATCCGGGCGGCGCGCAGGGTCGCCTGGATGTCGGCGGCCAGGCGGTCGGCGGCTTCCGGGGCCGTCAGCCCCAAGCGGAGCGCGTTGGTCTTCACATAGCTCTGGTTGTCGTCGCTGCCGAAGATGTAGTGGGCGTCCACACCCCGGAGCCTGAGATAGCGGGTGTGGATGTCTCCGGCGAGGTACGGTCCGGACAGGTGCCCGATGTGGAGATCGCCGTTCGGAGTCGGGGGCGCCGCGGTCACCATGACGCGCCGGGGCCGCTCGGCCTTCGCTTCCTGCTTCTTGCCGGCCCAGAGGTTCAGGTCCTCCCACCAGACGGTGAGGAAGACGAGGTCCTCGCTTTCCGAGGTGTTCTCCAGCACGTGGCGGTGGAACGGCGGCTGGTAGAAGACGTCCCCGGCCTTGACCTCGACGCTCTCGTCGCCGATCCGCATCACTCCGCGTCCGCTCGCCACGAAGAAGGTCTCCCCTTCCTGGTGGGCGTGGTGCTTGGTCTGCTGACCCGGGGCGACCACCGCCCAGGCGGCGCCGAAGGGGGGCTCGACCACGTCCTTCCAGGGATAGAGCATCTGTACCCGGATGCCGTAGGCGTCGAAGAGCTTGTCGGGATCCAGTCTCTGTACGAACATGCCGCGCTCGTCTCCTGATCGCTACACCGTGTAGTTTTCGACGGCCGCTCGCTCCTCGAATCGGGCGAGCAGTGATTTCAAGATGTCTCCGGCCCGGATGGCGACCAGTGACAACACCGTCTCGCTGGCTCCGTGGGTCCCCTCCGCAAATCCCTGGAGGAAGATTCCAGGGGAAAATGATGGCGCTGTGGTGAGGCTATAGTCCCGCTCTACTTTGTATTCGTTCGAGCCGTTCTTTTGGATGTATCCGGAGAGCCCGTCCAGGAGCGGATGCTCCTTGGGCCAGCGGTAGCCGGTGCAGAGGATGAGGCCGTCCGCCTCGAGGAAGACCTCCTGATCCCGCAGCAGGTCACGGAAGCGGGCCATCACGACGCCCTCCGTTTCGGCCAGCTCCTCGAGATGAAGGTAAGGGAGGATGCGCGCCCGGTCGCGGCCGAGCACCTTCTCCTGATACAGGCACCGATAGATCTGCCGGATCAGCGGCGTGTCGACCACAGCATAGTTGACGTCCTTGCAGTCGTCCTGGATCATCCGCCGCTTTCCCTCCGGCAGGGTGTAGAGAAAGTCCACCATCTGCGGGAAGAAGATCTCATTCGTGAAGTGGCTGTCGTTCACCGGCTTGTAGGCATAGCGGCGGATGGTGGCGGTGACGTCGGCGTTGCGATAGCGGGTGATCAGGTGGTAGAACAGCTCGGCCGCGCTCTGACCGGAGCCGACCACGACGAAGCGATAGGGCGCGTCCTTGTCAGGGAAGTCGCGGTCCAGCCGCAGCATCGACTCGCTGGAATGAAAGGCGCGCCCGCCCGCCAAGGCGATTCCCTCCGGGAAGCAGGGCACGCCGCCCGTGGCCAGCACGAGGTTGCGGGTGAGGTATTCCTCGGACTCTCCGGTCGTCACATCCCGGGCCACGACCCGGAGCAGCTCGATCTCGCGGTCTTCCTTGACGGCCGGGGCGACCGAGACGACCTCCCGGCCGAAGCGGACCTGGCTCGAGAGCTCGCCCGCCGCCCAACACAGATAATCGTTGAACTCGATCCGCGTCGGGAACAGGTCGCGCAGGTTCAGGAACTCGAACAGACGCTCCTTGATCTTGAGGTAGTTGAGAAACGTGAAACGGCTTTGGGGATTGCGGACCGTCACCAGATCCTTGAGGACCGAGATCTGGATCAACGAGTCCTCGATCAGCATCCCTGGATGCCAGACCGGCTTCGGCTTCCGCTCCAGGAAGATCCGCCGCAGATCGCGCCCGCCGGCCGCCTCGGCCTCTTCCTCCAGGGCGGCCGCGAGGGCCAGGTTGGCCGGCCCGAAACCGATTCCAAGAACATCATGAACGACTTCTCTTTCCGGCTGTCGCAGCTCTGTCTTCATGTCGGAAACCCGCGGCACACAAACGGCTGAGAAAATTTGAGCAAAAGGGTCAGAAGGGACTCCCTGTCGACTGCCACGGGGTGCGCGACCACCGGGACCACAGGTGGGCGTCCACTACTCAGGTGCGACCCATCCAGCAAACAGGGACAGCCGAGGTGCTCGCCGGGATACCCGGTGATCACCTAAGATAGAGACGTGTTTTTTCGTAAGAAACCTTCGAGAGAGATCCGGAGAGGACATGCGAGACGACCAGCTTTGTATCGTGACGGGTAACGAAGTCACCCGAACCCTTTCGGGCCGCGAGTTGGACGTGGTCGCGGCCGTCGAGGCGGCCTACCGTGCCCACCAGAGGGGGGAGAGCTCGCTCCCCCACTCGACGTTCCTCCGCTTCCCGGGGGACGACCTGAACCGGATCATCGCCCTCCCGGCCTTCCTCGGGGACGGCTACGAGCTCGCCGGAATGAAATGGGTCTCCTCCGTCCCCGGGAACGTGGCACGGGGGATGGAGCGCGCCTCGGCCGTCGTGATCCTCAACTCGCTGCGGACGGGGCGTCCCTTCGCCCTCCTGGAAGGCTCGCTGATCAGCGCCCAGCGCACGGCGGCCAGCGCGGCGCTCGCGGCCAGGGTCCTGCTGCGCGACGGAGCCCCCGCGGCTCTGGGCCTCCTCGGGACTGGGGTGATCAATCGCGAGATCGTGCGCTACCTGATGGCCCTTGTGCCGGGGATCCGCCGAGTCGTGCTCTTCGATCTCGATCCCGCGCGTGCGGCCTCCTTTGCGGAGGGGCTCCGCCGGAGATGGCCCGGCACGGAGGTGGAGGCCGCGTCGGCCGTCGAGCCCCTGCTCGCCGAATGCCTGCTGGTCTCCTATGCCACGACGGCGGTCCGCCCGCACCTCAGAGATCTCTCCCTCTGCCCCGAGCGGGCCGTGCATCTCCATGTCTCGCTGCGTGACCTGACCCCCGAGGCGATCCTGGCGTGCGACAACGTGGTCGACGACCCGGACCACGTCTGCCGCGCGCAGACCTCGGTCCATCTCGCCGAGCAGCTCACGGGCGGCCGCGACTTCATCCGCTGCTCCTTGGGGGAGATCCTGGAGGGTACTGCACCTCCCAAGCGGGACGAGGAGGCGATCACGATCTTCAGCCCCTTCGGCCTCGGAATCCTCGATCTGGCCGTGGCCAAGCTGGTCTTCGACAAGGCGGTGGTCGAGGGTGGAGCGGGGATCCGGATCTCCTCCTTCTTCCCCTCCGCGGACCGCGAAGACCCCGCCTGACGACAGGGGCTCGCCGTCAAGACCGGTCCGAGGCTCAGGCGGTCCTGCTGGCAGGAGCCAGAGCGGCTCCGTCGAGGAGGGAGCCGGCAGGGCCGAGCCGGTCCTCGACGAAGGCGCGGTGCAGCACCCGCACGCCGTCCTGCACGCCCGCCTCGTCCATCAGCAAGCTCAAGGACTCCCGTCCGGTGAAGCTGTCGAGGACCTCGAAGCCGGCCTCCCCGAGGACCCGGAGCGCGTCGAACAGGGCCGCAGGCCGCGAGCCGAGACCGAACCCGATCAGCGAGACCGCCCCCAGGCCGGTCTCCATCGAGACGGCGCCAGCGAATCTCTCGTCGAGGTCCCGCCGCAACGGCTCGGGGTTGGGGATCTCCAGCGTGGACAGCAGGAGGCCGACCGAGCCGTAGGCTCTGTCGTAGCGGCCGAAGACCAGATCGAAGCTGGAGATCCGGTGGAAGAAGTCTCGCAAGGCGTCCGTGCCCAGGCCCGCGCCCGCGAACGAGAGACGCAGGAGGTCGGTCCTTCCGGTGACGCCCGCCACCTCGGGGCGGCGGGGCGTCCAGGGGGTCTCACCACCGTTGAAGCCGCAGGTGCGGATCCGTGAGCCGGAGCCCCCGTTCCAGGACGAGCGGATCTCGAAGTCCACCCCGTTGCTGCTGGCGAACTCCACGGCCTCGGCCTTCATCACCTGGGCGCCGTGCCAGGCCATCTCCTGCATCTCGACGCTGTGCAGCTCCGCCAGGGGCTGTGCGGAGGAAACGACGCGGGGATCGGCGCTGTAGACGCAGTCCACGTCGGTGAAGATCTGGCAGGCGTCGGCGCCCAGGGCCGCCGCCAGAGCCGTCGCCGTGGTGTCCGAGCCGCCCCGGCCCAGGGTGGTCACCTCGCCCGACGGGCTCACGCCCTGGAACCCGGCGGCGACCACGACCGCCCCTCGGGCGAGCTCCTGCCGGATGCGCTCCGTGTGGATTCGCACGATACGGGCGTTCGTGTGGACGTCGTTCGTGATGATGCCGCATTGGGCGCCGGTCATCGAGACCGCCTTCTCTCCGAGGTTCCGGATCGCCATAGCGAGGAGCGCCGTCGAGGTGATCTCGCCCGTGCTCAGGAGCACGTCGAGCTCGCGGCGGTGGGGGTCCTCCGCCACCTCGCGGGCCATCCCGAGGAGGCGGTCCGTGGTATGCCCCATGGCGGAGACCACGACCACCACGTCAGTTCCTTCCCGCTTCGCAGCGACCACCCTGCGGGCGACCGCGCTGATCTTCTCCGTCGTGGCCACAGAGGTGCCGCCGTACTTCTGGACGATCAACCGCTTCTTCGTCATCAACGGTCCTCCTCTGCCGCGCAGCAACGGGCCATGGGCTCGGCGACTGGTAAAACCAATAGGTGCCCCTCCAAGGAAAGGGGGAGACAGCACCGCTCGCCTTGCCAGGAAGTACGTTTGTCTGTCAGAGGGTGGATCTCAGGACGAAGCGTTGAGGGACTTCCGCGGCCTTGTTAAGTGCCGCCATCGCCGCGCGTGCTCAGCCGCTCCCTCCTCAAACCTCCGTCTGCGGCGCACCGGCGCCTGGCGGGCTCACCCCCTGCAAGGCCTCGACCCCGAGAATGCCCTCCGCCAGCCGCTCGGCGGCGGTGCGCTCGGCCTCGCCCGGGAACAGCTCTTCGAGGAAGCGGGCGATGGTCGAGGCCAGGAAGACGAGATCCGCCGGGACGTCGCGCTGGAAGACCTCGCGCAAGGCCGCGAGCACCTGCATCACGTGGAGGGAGTTCCCTCCCAGGGCGAAAAAGTCGTCGTCCACTCCCACCGGCTCGTGCCCCAGC
>DASQEB010000040.1:0-5898 GCA_035633875.1 Thermoanaerobaculia bacterium | reverse complement strand
TGCACGACCTCCGGATGGAACTGCACGGCCAGTTTCGGTGTCTGGATCGATGCGGAGGCGTTCGATCCGGAGCGGCGCACCGGCGCGCTGGCGCCGGCCGCGGTGGAGGAGGCCCGCCGCAAGCGGAAGGAGCTCGACTGGGGAGATCCCTCAGCCTCCCCCCTGGCCTGGGAGGTGGATGCCGATCCCGAGTACAGAGACTGGCTCGCCGACACGGCGGCGCCGGCCCGGGCGGCCCTGGAGGTCCGGCGTTCCACCCCGAAGCGACCGGCCGGCGGGAGCGTGATCGCCTTCCTGGGCACCGGGGTCCGCCTCCTGGCCGCGGCGCTGCTCGCCGTCTGCGTCGGGCTGTCGGTCTGGGTGACGAAGCTGAAGCAGACGGTCGGCCAGCTCTCTGAACCGTCCATCGATGTGCCGGTGGGCGAGCTGAAGCTGGGAGGTGAGCCCCGGAGCCTGCCGAACGAGACGGTGGTCCCGGTGCCGCCGGAGGCGAGATGGTTCGTGGTGTACCTCGTCTTCGACCCGCAGATCGAGGCCGAGGTGGGTCTTTTGGAGGTCGCGACGTGGGACGGCGAAGTCATCTACCGGAGCGAACTGCAGCCGATCGAGCCCGCCGGCGACTCGATGCTCCGCCTGCCGCGCCGGCTCTTCCCGGAAGGGCGCTACCGCGTCCGTCTCCTTCCAGGGGCCAGCCCTGAGGACCGGCCCCTGGAAGAGGTGATCCTGACCGTCGAGACTTCTCGCGTTCCTGAGTAGCCGCCTGGGGCTGTCGGCCCCAACAGGAGGATTCATGCCGCAATCCGTTGCGCCGCCGCGTCTGGCGCCGATGGCGACCGCTCTGCTCGGAGTGGTCGCCCTCTGGGGAATCGGAATGGGAGCTCTGGGGGAACGACCGCTCGGAAAGGAGACGAGGGACATGGACGAAGGGCAGCCGGTCCGCCTCGCAGCGGGCCAGCCGATCGAGCGCCGGATCGGGGGCGGGACGGCCCACCAGTACCTGCTGGCCCTGGAGCCGGGCCAGTACGTGCGCGTGGCCGTCGAGCAGCGAAGCATCGACGTCCTCCTGCGGCTCTCCGGTCCGGACGGGGCGGAGATCACCAGGGTCGACAGCCCGACCGGGGAGCGGGGATTCGAGAGGGTCTCCGAAGTGGCCTCGGCCGCAGGTGAATACCACTTCGAGGTAAGCGCTGAGGATGCGGACAAGGCCGGAGACTACGCCATCCGGGTCGAGGAGCTGCGCCCTGCCACCGACCGCGACCGGCGGTTGGTGGCGGCGGAGCGGGTCTTCGTTGAAGCCGACGGCCTCCGCCGCGACAAAAAATACGAGGAGGCCCTTGCCCTCTACCGTCAGGTTCTGGAAGTGCGGGAGAGGGACGGTGGTCCCGGAGATCAGGCGCAGGCGCTCTATCGCATCGGCTGGATGCTCCATCATCTCGATCGCTGGCAGGAGGCGGAGGGATTCTTCGACCGTGCTGTCGAGGCCTGCCGCGCCGCGGGAGATCGGGCGTTGGAGGCCGCGGCACTGAACCGGCGCGGCACGGTGCTGGCCCTCTTGGGACGGTACGACGAGGCCCGCACTTCCCACGAGCAGGCCCTGGAGGCTTTCCGAGAAACCGGCAACCGGAACGGGGAGAGGGATGCGCTGAACAACCTCGGGACCGTCCACCTCTGGGCGGGGCGCATCCAGGCCGCTGTCGAGGCCTACGACCAAGCTCGCGCCCTCGCCCGGGATCTCGGGAAACGCAAAGCGGAGGGTGTCATCCTGACCCATCTCGGCGAGGTCTACCTCTCCCAGGGCAAGCTCGTCGAAGCGCGGGACGCCTTTGACGGCTCCCTGCGGATTGCCCGGGAGCGGGGGGACGATGAAAACGCTGCTCTCGCCCTGCTGAGCCTCGGCGATGTCGCGGCCCGGGAGAAGCGCTTCGACGAGGCCCAGAAGAGGCTGGGAGAGGCCCTCGACCTCCAACGCAGGCTCGGAGACCGCCGGAATCAGGCGATCGCTCTCAATCTTCTGGGCACGACTCTCCTGAAATCCGGCGACCTGAAGGGCTCCGGCGAGCGGTACGCAGAGGCCCTGGCGCTCTTTCGTGAGCTCGGCGACATCCAAGGAGAGGCCGCCGTCCTCATCGGTATCGCCCACCTGGAAGAGGCCCGGGAGGACCCGCGGGCCGCCTCCGTCCGCTACGGCGAGGCCCAGGACCTCTTCGAGCGGCTGCGGGACCGGCACGGGCTCGCCATGGCCCGCTTCGGCGGCGCCCGGGCCCGCGCTCGCCAGGGAGATCTCACAGAGGCGCGTGAGCTTTTGGAGGCCAGCCTCGGTTCCATCGAGAGCCTGCGCGTTGAATCCCAGAGCCTGTCGTTGCGGACCTCCTACTTCGCCTCGAAGCAGCACTACTGGGAGCTCTACATCGACATCCTCATGGGCCTCCAGACGAAGACGAAAACGAACAACGGGGGCTTCGCCGCCCGGGCGCTCCGGGCCGCCTAACGGCGACGCTTCCGGGGACTGCTGGACGCCCTGGCCGAGACCCGGGCGGACGTCCGCAGCGGGATCGCCCCCGGGCTCCTGGACGAGGAGCGCGCCGTCCAGCAACGCCTCGACCGCGTCGAACGGCTCCGGCTCGACGCCTTGGAGGGCGGAGACTTGGAGCGCATCGAGGCTCTGGAGCGGGAGAGCCGGGACCTCCTTGCCCGCCTCGACCTGGTGCGGGCGCGCATCCGCCAGGAGAGCCCCCGGTTCGCCGACCTGGTCCAACCCGAGACCGTGTCCCTGGACGACATCCAGAAGCGCCTGCTGGACCCCAACGACCTCCTCCTCGTCTACTCCCTGGGCGACGACCGCAGCTTCGTCTGGGCGGTCTCCCAGCAATCGTTCACCTTTGCGGAGCTGGCGGGCCGGGAGCGGATCGAAGGTGCAGCCGAGCGCTTCCATGAGCTCCTCAGCCGCTCCAGCCAGCGGGCGAAGTCGGCGCGCCAGCCGGCGGCGGAGGAGGTGGGTGAGCTCGTCCTCGCCCCGGTCGCCGACCGGCTCCGGAACTTCGGCCGGCTGCTCGTAGTGGCGGACGGAGCCCTCCAGAAAATCCCTTTCGCCGCCCTGTCGCTGCCGGGGAACGAAGGGCAACGACAACTCGTTCTCGAGCGGCACGAAATCGTGATGCTCCCCTCGGCCTCGGTCCTCGCCACCCTGCGCCGGGAGACCGGCGGGCGGCGGTTGCGGCTGGAGAACCCCCTGGTGGCTGTCGTCGCCGATCCCGTGTTTCAGAGGAACGACGAGCGGGTCCGGAACGGCGCGGCGCCGGCGAACGCGGAGACGATTCGCGACCCCGGTCTCCGGGCTGCGACCCGGGACCTCGGCCTCACCGCCCTGGAGCGGCTCCCCCATACCCGGCGCGAGGCCGACGCCATCGTGAGCCGGGTCGAGCGGGAGCGGGACCGGGCCATTTTCCTGGACTTCCAGGCCGACCGCGCCCTTCTCACGCAAGGGAGATTGAAGCGGTTCCGGGTCCTCCACTTCGCCACCCACAGCGTGATCAACGACCGGCAGCCGGAGCTCTCCGGGCTCGTTTTCTCCCTCGTCGGTCCGGACGGCCGTCCGCGGGAGGGCTTCCTGCGCCTCCACGAGATCTACAACCTGGACATCGAGGCGGATCTCGTGGTTTTGAGCGCCTGCCAGACTGGTGTGGGGCGGGAGATCCGGGGCGAGGGCCTCGACGGCATCGTCCGGGGTTTCATGCACGCCGGCGTGCCGGGTGTGATCGTGAGCCTCTGGAACGTGGACGACGCGGCCACGGCCGAGCTCATGTCGCGCTTTTACAAGCACCTGCTCGATGATGGACAGAAGCCCCCGGCCGCCTTGCGGTCTGCTCAGCTCTCCATGCTGCGCGACCCCGCCTGGAGTGACGCGGAGCTCTGGGCCGGCTTCGTTTTCATCGGCGATCCCGCCGTCAAGCCTGGAGGGGGAATCGAGGAAGAAGACACCGGCGGCGTTACGCCCGCCAAAAAAGCGGACCACGACCTGCCTCCCCCGAAGATCGCCCCGGACGACGAGCCCCCCGTGCTGCTCCCCCGCGACCGGGAGCCGGAGGTCTGACATGGGCGACGAGAAGGTCTGGTTCAACGGCCTCGACGGCAGCACCGGAGAGTACTTGGTCGTCCCGCTCACGCCCGAGGAGCTGTCGGCCCGCATCCCCAGGCTCCCGGAGCCGCAGCCGGACGAGCCCGAAGACGAGACCGGCCTCGAGGATGATCCTTTCCGCAAACCGATCGTGGACATCGAGCGGCCGTGGGATCTTTCCGAGGCCGGCTGGGGGGTTATCTTCGCTCCCGAAATCGATCCCGGGGTGCGGCCCGCGCTGGAAGAGCTTCTCGAGCATCGCCGCCGGAATGTCGGGACAGAGAATTCTCGCTACTTCCGGGACAACCTCGACTACCGGACGGGAGATTCGGTTAAAACCTTTCTGGAGCGCCACAGGACCCGGCCGGGGCAGGTGGCGGATGCGAAGCGGCTTCCGTACTACCTGCTCCTGGTGGGAGACCCGCAGAGCATCCCCTACGAGTTCCAGTTCGAGCTCGATATTCACTATGGAGTGGGACGGATCTTCTTCGACACCGCGGCGGACTACCGCCGGTACGCCGAGAGCGTCGTGGCGGCCGAAGACGGTGGTGTGAGGCTGCCCCGCCGGTTGACCTTGTTCGGGACGCGAAACGAGGGGGATCCCGCCACCCGGTTGACCGCGGACGAGCTCATCGAGCCCCTGTCGGACGACATCCTGGAGGAGATCTCCGGTTGGGGAGCCGAGACGGTCCTAGGGGAGAAGGCGCGGCGGGATCTCCTCCGCCGTCTCCTGGGGGGAGAGGAGACCCCCGGCCTGCTGTTTGCCGCCTGCCACGGTGTGGCCTTCCCGCACGGAGATCCCCGGCAGGAGAAGCGGCAGGGGGCTCTCGTCTGTCAGGACGGGCCAGGCCGCAAGGACGAGGTTGGGGTGCGGCGGGAGCACTACTTTGCCGCGGAAGACCTGCCGGAAGAGGTTTCCCTCCGCGGGCTGATCGCCTTCCTGTATGCCTGCCACAGCGCGGGGACTCCGGAGCGCAACAGCCTGCCCGAGGAGAATGAGTTGGTGCCGCAGAGGATCGCGGACAAAGAGCTCGTCTCCGCTCTTCCCCAAGCCCTGCTGACGCGAGGCGCGCTGGCCGTGATCGGCCATGTGGACCGGGCCCTGACCTCCTCCTTCGCCGGCTCGCCCGACGGCGAAGGGATCGATCCCTACCGCAACTGCCTCCGCCGGCTGCTCAACGGCCACACGGTCGGCTGGGCCATGGAGTTCTTCAACCAGGAGCACGCAACCCTCGGCGCCCAACTCGCCCGCCATCTCGAAAACAACGCTCGGCGGATGGGAGCGCTCACCGCTCCCGAGCTTCCGAGCCTCTGGCGTCTCAAGAACGACATGCGGAGCTTCGCGGTGTTCGGGGACCCGGCGGTGCGGGTGCTGGGGGGGCGGGGGTAGGGGGGAAAGACCGCTTCCTCTGTGGCTGCCTCTGAGCGCCCTGATCCCGAAGCATCTGTTGGAGGAGCTTCTCTCCTAACTCCTGGCCTCGTCCTCTGACCCTCTCCGGCTGCTGGTCTCGCGTACTTCGTAAGGGGAGCCTTCCCCACCCTCTTTCCGGAGGTAATCCATGTCTGAGCATTTCGAGCTCCGTCGATCTGTGTGCTCCGAAGGAGCGTTTCTCTTCCTGCTCGCCATGGCTCTTGTCGGCGCTGGTTGCTCCACCGGCAACCCGGTAACGAGCGACCAGTGGACGTGGCTGTGGCTCGCCGTCCCTCTCCTGGGATTCGGCCTTGCCGGATTCTTCGTCGTGTACTACCGCCGCCGCAGCCAGATGGAGATGTGGGATCTACGG
>DASQEB010000039.1:0-4815 GCA_035633875.1 Thermoanaerobaculia bacterium | reverse complement strand
TCGTCCACCTTCCGGATCTCGGCCTTGCTGGGGGAGACGATTTCGATGATCAGGTCGGGCCGGACCCCCTCCTCGGCCACCGAGAAGCTCGACCTGTCTCCCGGTCGGGCATTCAAGACGACGGTGACGGCCGGGCTGGGTTCCGGGAGGTCGGGGCCGAGGTCGCGGATGCAGACATCCTCCAAAACCAGCGAGTCGGGCTCAAAACGGCGCGCCAACAGATCGGCGAGTTGATTTCGGAACTTCGCGTGCGGCTCTCCCTGCAAGATCTTGTCCTCGAGCTGCGGATAGAGAATGTCCTCACGTGTGAGAGGCCTCTCCAGCAACTCGAGGCGACCATTCGGACCTGGAACCCACCGCTGGAGGAGCGGGACGATGAGATCGTCTTCTTCGATCTCTTCCGCATCCCAGGAAGCGGGCAGATTCCGGACGGGCTCGGCCATGACCCAAGTGTAGCGAGTCTCTCGGAAGGAGTCAAAGATATCGTATCGCGGGCAGAAAGGGGAAGAGCGGGATGTCACGGGCACGGAGGAACAGAACGGCTCTTTCCCGGAAAGTCTCCGGGGAATGCCCTGTCCGCGGGCGGCGTTCTCCTCTCTTGACCCGTGCTGCGCAGGGAAGGTATCCTCTGCGCTCTCGCGGTGGCACCGCCACAATCGAGCCGTCGGGGCGTAGCTCAGCTTGGTAGAGCGCACGGTTCGGGACCGTGAGGCCGGAGGTTCAAATCCTCTCGCCCCGACCAAATCCCTTCTCCGAATCCCCCTCCAATCCGCCTCAGGTCCCTGACGGCCCTCTCGCGTCCCGTCCCGGCGAAGCCCTGCCGCAAAAACCCGATTCGATGACGCATAAACTCCTGATTTTGCCGCACAACAAGGCATCGGCCATCCCGCGCTGGAATGATATGCAGCAACTGCGCGATGAGATGCCGCATAGATATCTAAATGTAGCGCACAAGATCAATGCTAAGCGTCATTGTAAGGATAAGATGACTCATATCAATGGTGAAGTGCCGCATGGAAGTCTTGTTTTGCGGTGTCTCCTCCTTGCGATGCCGCATAGGAAGGATTTCAGGGCTGAACGACAGGGTTGTTTGCCGCAAAACGAGCTGTTTGTGCGGCATTTCGCCGTGCAGATGCCGCAAAAACAAGTTGATCTCCCTCGGAAGCCACCGGAGCGGGTGTGCGCAGGGCCCTGATGACGCAAAACCTTCCGGAGCTGCGGGCGCGATTCCGGTGTGGGAGCCCGGTGAGAGCAACTGTGACGCATCACCAGGAGAGGCTGGAGGAGAAAGCGGCCGGCGGGGTACCGTCCGTCCGCCGGGCGCGGTACGCTGTCCCCGGACTTGGACTCGGAGGAGACGCATGACCAGACCGGGATCGGAGAAGCTCTGGGCCACCCTGCTGCTCGCCGGCCTCCTGGCCGCCGGGGCGAGAGGCCGGGCGGAGGCGGTGGACGCTGATAGGATCGCCGCCGTGCGGGACAAGGTGCGGGCGTACCGGGCGGCCCATGAGAAGGAGATCCTCCAGGAGCTCGCGGGGCTGCTCTCTCTGCCGAACGTGGCGACCAACCTTGAGGACATCCACCGCAACGCGGAGCACTTGACGTCCATGCTCCGGCGCCGCGGGTTCGCTACAAGGCTGCTCTCGGCGGGGGAGGGGACGCCGCCGTCGCTCTACGGCGAGCTCAAGGTCCCGGGGGCGAAGCGGACGGTGGTGTTCTACGCCCATTTCGACGGACAGCCCGTGGACCAGGAGGGCTGGGTCTCGGATCCCTGGAAGCCGGTGGTGCGCACCGGGCCGCTGCGGGAGGGGGTGAAGGACGTGGATCCGGCCACCGTCTCCGGTCCCCTGGACCCCGAGTGGCGGATCTACGCCCGCTCGGCGAGCGACGACAAGGCGCCCATCGTGGCCCTGCTGACGGCCCTGGATGCCCTGAAGGCGGCGGGGGTGAAGCCCGCGGTCAACCTCAAGCTGTTCCTGGAAGGGGAGGAGGAACAGGGCTCGCCGCACCTGACGGAGATCCTCCGGAAGCACAAGGACCTGCTCGCCGCGGATGCGTGGATCCTCTGCGACGGCCCGGTCCACCAGACCCGGCGGATGCAGGTCTTCTTCGGCGCGCGCGGGGTGTCGGGCCTGGAGCTCACGGTCTACGGCCCGCTTCGGCCCCTCCACAGCGGCCACTACGGCAACTGGGCGCCCAACCCGGCCGTGGCGCTGGCCCACCTCGTCGCGGGTCTGCGGGACGCGGAGGGCCGCATCCTCATCCCCGGCTACTACGACGATGTCCGTCCGTTGGGAGAGGCGGAGAGGAAGGCCCTCGCCAGCCTGCCCGACGTGGAGAGCGCTCTCCGGCAGGAGCTCGGCCTGGGGCGGACGGAGGGGGGCGACCGGCGGCTCCTCGACAGCGTGATGGACCCGGCCTTGAACGTCCGCGGGATCCGCTCGGCCGAGGTGGGGGACGCGGCGGCCAACGCCATTCCCACGCAGGCCCAGGTCTCGATCGATTTCCGCCTGGTGCCGGACCAGACGCCGGAGAAGGTCCGCCGACGCGTCGAGGACCACTTGCGCTCCCAGGGCTGGCACCTGGTGACCGCGGAGCCGGACCGCGAGACCCGCCTCGCCCACCCGAAGATCGCCCGGGTGGAGTGGTCCCTGGACTACCCCGCCGCCCGCACGGCCATGGACCTCCCGGTCTCCCGCGCTGTGCTCGCCGCTGTCGAGGCCGCGGTCGGGGCGCCCATCGTCCAGGTCCCGATGCTCGGCGGGAGCGTCCCCATGTCCCTGTTCACCGGGACGCTGGACGATGTGCCGGTGATCGGCGTGCCCATGGTCAACCACGACAACAACCAGCACGGGATCAACGAGAACCTGCGGCTGCAGAACCTGTGGGACGGGATCGAGGTGTACGCGGGGCTGATGGCGGGGCTGGAGTGGTGAGGAAGAACACGGACGAACACGGACGATCACGGACGATCACGGACTTCAAGGTCAGGTCGTCCCTTGTGTGCTTTCCGTCCGTGTTCGTCTGTGTGTGTCCGTGATCGTCCGTGTTTCCCCCTACCGCGCCGCCTCGTACGCCGTCATCGCGCTCGCCTCGAAGCGGGCGCTCTGGGCGGCGTCGAGCACGCCGGCCTTCGTCTACTGATTGAGGGCCCGCTTGACGCAGGTCTCGTAGGTGCGGCGCCCTTGCGGGGTGTCGAAGCTGCACGGGATCTCCGGGAAGGTGACCCGCTCGCCGCTCTTCACGCTGTAGAGGCGGTTGCGCACGCCGCCCGGCCAGGTGACCTCGACCATGCCCCGGGTGGCCTTGCCCAGCCCGAAGTGGGCGGTAAGGCTGTCCTGCGAGGAGTGGCTGGAGCCGCCGAGGATCGGCTGGGTGGCGGTCTGCCCGCCGGCCGGGGTGAGGCGGACCACGGCGCCGATGCCGTCCCGGTTGTTGCGGCCGCGGGTGGTGATCCCCTTTGTGCCCAGGGTGTCCACGTTCACCCAGCCGTTGCCGTTGCCGCCGCTGCTGATCTCGATGGCCAGGGTGCCGGGGAAGAGCGGCGCGCCGGTGTAGGCGAAGTCGAGGCCCTGGCCCGTGGGCGCCCAGGTCGGGATGAATCCGGCCAGACCGTCGAGGGGGGTGCCGTAGCCGAACGGGTAGGGGATCAGCGGCAGGTGAGGCATGTCGACGTGGGAGACCGAGACGATGTCCTCGAAGCCGTCGTTGTTGAGGTCGCCGGTGGCGAGGGCGTGGTCGTCGCGCTTGCTGTGGTCGGCGGCGCCGGCCAGGGCGACGAGGTCGAGGGTGAAGTTGGCCCGGCCGTCGTTGACCAGGATGGTCCCCGGGTTGGACTTGTCGATGAGGGGGCCCACGTCGAGGCCGCCGTAGGAGACGAGGTCGAAGTCGCCGTCGTTGTCGTAGTCGAAGGCCGAGGTGCCCCAGGCCCAGCCCGAGGCGCCGATGGCGGGGCTCATCTTGGGATCGCGGAAGGTGCCGTCGCCGTTGTTGAGGAACCAGCGGGTGGTCTGGTCGCCCAACGTGTAGGGCACGCCGATGAAGGGCTCGAGCCAGTCGCCGATATTGGAGATGTAGATGTCGACGGTGCGATTGCCGTCGAGGTCGGCGACGGCGAGGCCCATATAGCTGCCGGGGGTCCGCACGCCGGACTGGTCGGTCCTGTCGGTGAACTTTCCGGTGCCGTCGTTGCGGTAGAAGCGCACGAAGCCGCGGTCCACACCGCCGTATTTGGCCGGCGGCATGGCGCCCTGGTCGTTGGCCACGACGATGTCGACGTCGCCGTCGGCGTCGTAGACTAACATGGTGACGGACCAGGAGATGTCACGGATGTTCTGGATGCCGGACTCGGCGCTCACGTCCTCGAAGCGGTTGCCGCCCCGGTTGAAGAAGAGCTGGTTGTACTCGTTGAGAGCGTAGGGCTCGACCATGATGGCGGCCTTGGTGCCCCAGTCGAAGGTGTTGCCCACGAAGATGTCCAGGAGGCCGTCGCCGTTGACGTCGCCCATGGCGCAGGAGGAGGAGTTGTAGTTGCCGCCGGCGATCTCGCTGCCCGCGAGACCGGTGGCGTCCGCGAAGGTGCCGCCGTTGTTCTCGAAGAAGCGGTTGGGCTCCCCCCGGCCGAGGACTTAGAGGTCGAGGTCGCCGTCGTTGTCGGTGTCGCCGAAGCAGGCGCCGGTGCTGTCCTGCTCCCTGGCGGCGGCCCCGGCGGCGGCCGGAACCTCGACGAAGGTGAAGTTGCCCTGGGCGAGCTGGTTGGCGTAGAGGCTGTTCTCCCGGCCCGGGCCGTTGGTGGCGTAGATGTCGAGATCGCCG
>DASQEB010000038.1:0-2654 GCA_035633875.1 Thermoanaerobaculia bacterium | reverse complement strand
GCTCGGGAAGAGCAGGTTGCACTGCGTCACCGAGTCCACCGTGATGTAGCCGCGGGCGATGTTGTCGCCGTAGTTGGCGCCCAGGCAGCCGCCGTAGGCCGGAGCGTTCAGGCCGGTGTGGGCCGCACGCAGGTTGGTGATACGGAAGTTGTCGAGCACCGGGTTGGTGTACGGAGCCACGCAGGGACCCGACGTGCCGCCGAAGTCGAACTCGGTCGGGGTACCCGGGGTGAACGGACCCGTGAAGGGGTTCGTGTTCGTGGCCTGGGTGTTGCCCGCCGGCGGGCTCGGGCTCTCGTCGTCCGCGCCGTCCAGCGCGTCGGCGCCGCGGTCGGCGGTCACCGGGAGGCGGCCGCGGAAGATGTCGCGCACGCTGATCGTCTGCACGTCATAGCCCGTGAGATAGACGTCGAAGTCCAGGGTCGGAATCGACTGGTCCGTCCACAGGGTGACGTGGGCGATCGCCGCGGCGGCGGAAGCGTTGTTGATGGAAAACAGGGTGTTGACGCCCACCGGCTGGGCGCTGTCGATGTCCGAGAGATCCACCTCGAAGTACGGCAGCAGCAGGGTCGCCGCCGGCACGTCGTCGATGGTGCAGATCTCGGCGATTGCCTGACCGCCCAGGGCCAGCAGGCCGAGCAGGGCGAGGCAAAGCGTGATCTTCTTCATGACAAACATCTCCTCATAATCGGTTTAGTCTCGATCGTCGAACGACTGAGGACTGCTGACGGACTTCTCCACTCTCCTCCGAAAGGGAAAATCATCACCTCCTGTTCAAAGTTTCGTAGCCCGCAAACGGGGTCAACCTTGCAACTCGAACACGGCGGCATGCCGTGCGAAGAACCTCGGGAAACCGGAGCGAGCGACCGGTGGCATCCCTGTTCCGCCCTCCCCGGTGCTTTTATGCTTCGGTACTATAGGAGCGCCTCGACGGACGTGTCAAGGCCTCAATCCACCCGGATGCTCCGTTTGAATCAGCGCGCGCGAACATACCACACCTGAAGACGGAACAACACCCCCCGAAGAAATCGGGCCTCACCGCCTCCCCTGCCGGGAAGCCTTCCAGACGCGCAGGCTCCCTCCGGACTCGCAGCGGGCGACTCCGAACAGGGCCGAGCCCTCCCCCGCATAGCCGCCGATCACCTCGGCGGCGCCGTCCCCGTCCAGATCCTCCAGCCGCACGTGGAAGCCCGTGCAGTCGGCCTTCTCCAGGCCGATCTCCGGGCTTTCCTCGCGCGAAAAGGAGCCCTTGCCGTCACCGAGGAACACCCAGGAGTCCCCCCGGCCGGTGATCCCCACCAGGTCGAGGGCGCCGTCGCCGTCGAGGTCTCCGGCGTCGAGAGCCCAGATGCCGGCGCTGATCTCTTCGACCCCCAGGCCACGGCGCTCCCACGTCCCGTCCGGCCGGGCCAGGAGGACGTCGATGCCGGTCCGGGTCACGTCGAGCTCCCGGTTGGAGTAGCCGACCGCCAGGTCCTGCCGTCCATCCCGGTCGAAGTCGCCCGCGGCGACCGCCCGGAAGGTGGCGTGCGGCCGGAGCTGCTCGATCGGGACCCCCTTCCACGAGCCGTCTTCCTGGCCCTGGAAGAGGATCGTCCGGCTGCCGACGACGGCCGAGGAGGCGAGAAAGTCCGGCCGCCCATCGCCGTTGAAATCCACCACCTCCACCTCGTCGCCGTAGATGCGCTCCTCCTGGGTCTTCTTCTGCCAGGTCCCGTCCCCCTGGTTGAGATAGATCATGGCGCCCCGGGAGCCGCGGCTGAAGTCGCCCCGTACCCCCCGCTGGGTGGCGGCCAGGCGGGGCCCTTCGCCGAAGGCCAGGATATCGGTCAGCCCGTCGCCGTTCCAGTCCACCATCTCGACGGCCCGGGACGAGAAGATCGGCGTCTCCTGGTCGCCGGCCTCGAACTCGATCCCCTGGCTCCAGGGGGTGAACCCCCCCTTGCCGTCGCCGATCATGGCGGTGATGCCCCGCAGGTGGCTGGCGATGACGAGGTCCGGATGGCCGTCGCGGTTGAGGTCGGCCACCGCGGCATCGCCGTAGTCGAAGGGGATGGCCGGGAACCGCGCCGCGGTCCAGCGGCGCCACGTCCCCTTGCCATCGCCGAGGAAGATCGCCGGCGTGCTGCCGCCCTTGCGCGGCGGTCCGTGGACGATGTCGAGCTTGCCGTCCCGGTTGATGTCCGCGACGTCGAAGCCCTGGCGCCACTGTCCCGTCTGGGGCAGCCCCTGGCTGAAGGGCGCAAAGACGAGACGGTCGGAGGTGGTGACGTCCGGCTGGTAACTGGCGGCGACCTTCGCCAGCTCCTCGGGAGTGGGCGGGGTCGCGGCCTTCCTCGACTGCTCGATCGCGGCCGCCATCTGGGCATCGGTCCCGTAGATCTTGACGGAAAAAGAGGTGTCGTCGTGGCTCACGACGTCGAACATGAGGCCGCGGGGCAGCTTCACCCGCTTGTCCTGGACCTCCCAGAAGTAGGCACCCGGGACCTTTTTGATGCGGTGGACGAAGTATTTGCGGCCGTACTCGTCCGTCAGCCACTGGCCGTCGGGCGGCGCCAGCGGGATCGGGCCTTCGAAGGGGACGACGTCCTGGTTGGCCGCGGCCGGGGCGACCGGGGTGACCTCCGGGAAGCTCCCCCCGTTCTCAGCCTGCG
>DASQEB010000037.1:0-5695 GCA_035633875.1 Thermoanaerobaculia bacterium | reverse complement strand
ACGCCGCCGCCTGGGACCGCCTCCTCCGCGAAAGCCAGGGAACCGCCTCGCGCCTTCTCCGCCGCCACCTTCCGGACCGCCTCGCCGAGGTCCTGCTGTCCGAAGCCGGAGTGGACGGCGCCCGTCCCCTCGCCCAGCTCCGCCGCGAGGAGCGTCTCCGTCTCATCGAGATTCTCACCCGCTTCGATCTCCCCTGGAGCGGAGACGGAGGCTACGCCAAGGCCGAGGTCACCGGCGGCGGCGTGGCCCTTTCGGAGGTCGATCCCCACACCCTGGAGAGCCGCCGCCACCCGGGACTCTTCCTCTGCGGCGAGATCCTGGACGCCTTCGGCCCGATCGGCGGCTACAACTTCCTGTGGGCGTGGGCCACGGGACGGGCGGCGGGGCTGGGAGCGGCGCAGGAAGGGTAGAAACGAGAGCGGCGGTGAGGTGATCCCCCACCGCCGCGTCGAGCCGGTCAGCCACTAGTCGTGGAAGTCCAACTCGCTGAAGAACAGGTCGAAGAGATCGGTCCCGGAGAAGAGCTCGTACGTGGTGCCCGTCGCCGGGTTCAGTCTGTTCTGGGAGAGGTCGGTCTCTCCAGGATTGGCCGCGCCACCACCTCGGGTGACGCCGGTCAGGCCGTCGGTCAGAGTGGTGGCGAAGTAATCGATGCCGATCCCGCCGTCGCCCGCGAGCTCCACCGAGAAGTAGTTGGGCGAGGTGCTCAAGAACTCGGGAACGCTGACGAAATGGAGGGTCATCGAGCCGGCTCCCGGCGAGGCGATGACGAGACCGCCGCGGGCATCCAGGTCGTCCCAGCGCGGAGCGATCCGCGGAGGTCCGGCGAGGAATTCGGGGACGGTCTCCGAGAAGTCGGTGCTTCCCGCGCCGAACGTCAGGTTGCCGTTGGAGTTGACGAAGACGCTGCTCCAGTTGCTCCCCTGGAACGGGAAGGTGAAGCCGAGGTTGACCGAGGTCGCCGTATCGTCGCCCGCGGCGAGAACGGTGCCCCGATACTTGGCAACGGTCAGCACGTACCGTCCGCCCCCCACGCCATTGCCCGAGAAGCCCGAGTCCGGGAAGGTCGTGACCGCGATGGCCAGATTCAGGTCGGCGTTGGCCTGCACCAGGAGGCGCGACAGCAATCCGTCGCCTCCGTCGTCGTCGAGCGCCAGCAGGGTGCCGGTGTCCGCATTGAAGAGCCCCACGAGGGTATCGAGGCCGCCGCGGACCACCTCGACCGCCAGGATGTCCCCGGCCTGGACGCTGAAGCTGAAGAAGTCCACGTCATTGCCGGCCGGACGGATCGCGGTGAAGGCATCGCCCGCCACCGAGTGGAACGGCAGGGAGATGGGGTGCGCCTCCGCCAGCGTGTTGTTCCTCTCGAAGGCATCCTCGAATGTAGCCTTTGCGTTGAACTTCGCCCGGTAATTGTCCAGGTCGAGCGGGTTGCCCGTCCCGAACAGCTCGAACCGTGCCGGCTGGAGCTTCAGCTCTCTCCGGTCGTCGTCGCGGTTCAGGTCTTCCGGGATCTCGAACCCGGAGGTGGCGAACGCGCCGCAACTGACGCCGGCCAGGCCGTCGGCCGCGGTCAAGCCCCCATAGACGATCTCGATGTGGTTGGACGAACGATGGAGCTCGATCGAGAAGGAGTTCGCGCCGGTGTTCACGAACTCGGGCACGTTCTGATAGGTCACGGTGAAGACGGTCTGGTTCTGCTGGAAGAAGACCGCGCCTCCGGCCCCTGGGTTCAGGTCGTCCCAGACGCCGGCGATCCGCGGCGGCCCGCTGAGGAATTCCGCGGTGGACTCGCTGAAGTCGCCGCTGCCGGCTCCGAAGGTCAGATTGCCGTTGGCGTTGATGAATACCGAGGAGAACTCCTGGCCGCAGATCTCGAAGCTGAAGGGCATGAAGATCTCCGCCGTGCCGTCGTCTCCCAGCGCCAGCGGAGTGCCCGGGCCTGGAGCGTTGAACAGGATGTCGATCCCGGTCTGGGTCGCGCCGGCGGCGACCGTCACCGGGGTGAAGACGGTCGGATCGTCGGCCGCCCCGTCGGTCGACTCGCCGGCGCCGTTGTAGAACTCCTCGGGTCCTGCCAGGGTGGCGAGCGGCGGCGTGCTGAAACCGCCCCCCTGGATGCGGTCGACATAGATCGCGTACTGGGCTCCCGGGGTCAGACCGCGCAAGGTGTAGGTGCCGACGAGGGGGCCTCCCGGCGTGTAGTTGTTGGTGAAGTCGCTCGAAAGGGACGACACCGCGTCATCGATCGGATTGGCGATGTTCCGCGCGATGACGTTGACGCCGGTCAACGGCGTCGTGCCGTTGGGCGCGATGATCGTGCCGGTGATCCGGCCGGTGGACGCGGCGAAGCCGGGCTCCGGGTAGAGCGTCGAAAGACCTGCGACATCGTCCTTCTCGGGAGTGGAGGTCCCTCCCGCAAGCCCGAAATAGAACGGATACATCGTCTCGATCTTGCCCGTCAGCGAGCCGACGGGGAAGGTGTGGTTCGGGGTGGGGCCGGAGTGGTCGCCGAACCCCGGGATCTGGCCGTTCACCACCGTGTGGGCCAGGTTTTGATAATGGCCGAACTCATGGACCAGGATGTCGAGGGCGATGGCCTGGGCGTCCGGGCCGGTGAAGGCGCCGCCGTTGATGAAGGAGACGCCCTCGAGCACCTCGCAGGTCACCAGGTTCACCCACTCGGGGGTGGCGAACCCGAGGATGCCGGATCCGGGCCCGAAGAGGAGGTTGAAGATGGCTCCGTTCTGGTCGAACACGATGGCCGAAAGGCCATCCGGAGCGGCCGGCGACAGGAAGGGCGCGAAGTTCGTCGAGTTGACGTCGACCGGCAGGGCCGGACCCTGGGAGTAGGTCGTCGCGGCGGTCGGGATGTCGCCCCATGCCTGGAAGGCGCTGGCGACCAGGGCCACGGCCTGCGTGTTGGTCAGAGGGCCGAGGCCGCCCTGGTCCGGGTTCCAGGGAATGTTGGCGCCGTTGTTGGGCCACAGGAAGGGCTGGCCGGGAGCGCAGTTGTCGAGCGGACCGTTGGCGAGAGCCGGGGCTGCCACGCAGAGCAGCAGGGCGGCGGCGAGGTGGGCGGAAAAACGCAGCATGTTCTTCGTCATGGCCGTCCTCCTCTTATTGACCGACGAGATTGCGGATCACGGCCGCGACGGAGTTGTACGGAAGAGGTCCTCCCTCCGGCAGGCTGTCGACGCCGGCACCGAAGTCGGTCGCGTCCATGCCGTTGAAGAGGCCCGCGTTCTGGTTGCCGTTGACGACCGTCTCCTGGCCCGGCTTGCCCTGCACCTCGAAGCGGCCCTGGCCCAGGCCGACCGTGGTCGAAAGACCGATCGCGCTGCTTGCCGTGGTGAGGAGCAGATAGTCCTGCCCGACCTCGAGGCGGGGCAGGTCCAACAGGGCGGCCGACCTGCGCACCGGAGAAGAGTCGGTGGACTTGAGCTTGCCGAGCATCTTGATCTCGGCGATCTGCAGATCCTTGACCTCCTCGAAGGTGCCTTTGAACGCCTCGTCGACACGGACGCGGTAGACGACGACCGGCAACTCTCCGCCGCCGGCCTGCACGGTCTCCTCCCTGACGTCGAGGACCGTGCCGCGGAAGATCCTGTCAGCCCGGTCAACCATGTCCTCGAGGTTCATCTGGATCACGGTCGCCGCGGAAAGAGGCAGGCAGATGGCCAGGGCGGCGGCGGCCAAGAGCATGCTCGAACAAAGCTTGGAACGGAGCATCGTCTCCTCCTGTACGAAGAATTGGCGGGAAAAGGCTCGAATGTCACAGCGGATTCCGGCGGGCACCCAGCGCGGAGGAGGGCGCGCGGCCCGGCGCAGAGGACGGGACCGGGGGGAAAAGTCTGGAAGAAAAGCGTCAAGGGGCAGCACATCCACCTCCCGCATTCCGGGCTCCACCTGAAGGAGACACCGGCGCTCTGCTCCCTCGCCTTACAAATACCCTGAAAACAGAAGCTCCGCGTCGAGCGGAAGCGAATGCAACTCCTCCGGTACTACTAGGAGAAGGTGCCGGGACAACGCGAAAGCGAGCCCGTCCCGCGCTGTCTCGCTCAATCCGCCCGCAAGGCCACCATCAGGTCCAACTGTGTGGTCCGCCGGCTCCCGGTCCACGGCGAAAACGGCGGCACGGGCTCCGAAGTGAGGGAATCGCTCCTTCGATCTCGTTAAAGCCCCTGCGACGCGGGGAGGGCTGTTGGATCACCTGCGACGCTAAAAACTGATTTAACGATCCACGAGGGATATTGAAAGGAGACCGTATGAACCGCTCGCGCAACACACTCTTCGTCCTGCTCGCCATCCTGCTGCTGGGGTCTCTCCCCGCGGCGGCGATCGAACGCCCCTTCAGCCTGACCGGGGCGGGAACTTTGACGGACGGCATCATCAACGCCTCGGGCCGGGCGACCCACCTCGGCCTGTTCACCGAGACCGGGGAGCTCACCTTCATCCCCGACCCGAACAACCCCAATCTCATCCTGGCCGCGGGACCGGTCGCCTTCACGGCGGCCAACGGCGATACGCTGGAAGGCCGCCTCGAAGACGGAGTGCTGGACGTCACCACCGGCATCGCCACCGGCGTCTTCCGCTTCACCGGCGGGACGGGCCGGTTCGCGGGGGCGAGCGGCACCGGCGACTTCGTGGTGATCCAGAACCTGGTCACCGGCGCCTTCGAGGTCACCGCCGTCGGCTCGATCGATTATTGATCGCCTGGGACGACGGTTCTGATTGATGAAGGGGAGGGGTTTCGGCTCCTCCCCCGGGTCGTTACAATGAGGGCGAAACCAACGTCGGAACTCTCCCATGGGGCTTCAACTTGGCTCTGCCCAGCCCGGCTGAAAAAACTCAGAAAATGGTCGACGCCACCTACAAGCGCAGGCGGTAGCTCGCTATGCTCCCGTCAGCCCCCGCAGGGGACGTATTACTGACGGACGGCACGGCCGGCCCCGGGTTGCGAATCGCCGAAGCCGGCCGGCTTGAAGGCGACTCAGGCCCTCACAGCGGCTGCCGCCACGTGGTCCCCTGGAGAATCCTGATCCAGTCGATGTCGTCCTGGTCCGGGCCGCCGTCGATCAGGACCAGGCTTCCCGTGCTTCCCCAGATGCCTCCCGCTTCGGTGGGCGTCACGATTTCCACGAACCCTGGGACGGTAAGGGTCGTGCAGTCGGTCTCCTGCGGGCTGCCGCAGGGGCCGAAGGCGCGCAGGGTCCCACGGTTGAGCTGGCCCGCGCTGTCATAGGTGACGTCGACCTGCGCCGCGATCTTCCCGAGCTCGGCCCCGACCGCTCCATAGGTCCAGATGTCGATCCGGTAGGAGTGCGGCTCCTCGCCCCGGAAGATCGCAAGCTCGTATCTCGCCGCTCCCTGGGCTCGGACACGAATCAGGCGCGAAAGCAGACGGAAGAGATGGACGTCGGCCTCCGTCAGCTTGCCGTGGCAGGGATCGAGGAGATCGGCGAGCCCCCGCCCCGGCCGCGTGGCCGTGGGAGAGCCGTCCGGCCGGCGCACGTTGTCGAGGACGAGCAGGTTGCCTGGCGGCGGATTCGAGGTCAGTGTGGGATTGAGCGTGAGACGGATCTCGTTCGGGTTCCCTGGAGCCACCAGATCGGAGCTCAGGTCGTTGCGGGTGGCGCTGAGGCTGAAAAGCTGCGGACGTCCGGGATTGCGCAGAAGCGTCGACTCCTCCGGA
>DASQEB010000036.1:0-3778 GCA_035633875.1 Thermoanaerobaculia bacterium | reverse complement strand
TTGACACGACAGGTACACTGACGGCCAGGAATAGGAGAAGGTGATGGAACCGCCTGGCATGGGAGAAAACGGTATCCCCCCTGAGCCGTCCCCACCCCAACACCCTCGGAGGCTTCGCGCCGTGGGATCCGTCGGGGCGGAAGCCGCCCCGCGCACCCTGGAACGTCCGCCCAACAACCTGCCCTTGGAGCTCTCAAGTTTCGTCGGGCGGGAGAGGGAGCTGGCCGAGGTGGGGCGGTTGCTCGAGAACAACCGCCTCCTGACGCTCACCGGGTCCGGCGGCTGCGGCAAGACGAGGCTTGCGCTGGCGGCGGCGGGGGATCTGGCCGAAGAGTTCGAGGACGGCGTGTGGCTGGTGGAGCTGGCGTCGCTGGCCGATCCTTCTCTGGTGCCCCAGGTTGTGGCCTCCGTCCTGGGGTTGCGCGAGCGGCCGGGACAATCGCTGACCGGAACGCTCTCGGAGCATCTTGGACCCAAGAAGGTGCTGCTGGTGCTGGACAACTGCGAGCACCTGGTCGGAGCCTGCGCCTCCCTCGCCGAGGAGCTGCTGCGTTCCTGCCCCGGGCTGCGTATCCTGGCGACCAGCAGGGAGGCCCTGGGTATCGCCGGCGAGGTCGCCTGGCCCGTTCCGTCGCTCTCCCTGCCCGACCTCCGGCGCCTGCCGGACATCGAGAGCCTGCCCCGGTACGGGGCGGCCCGCCTCTTTGTGGAGCGGGCGGTCGCCGTCAAGCCGTCGTTCGCGCTCACGGAGCAGAACGCGCCGTCCGTGGCGCGGGTGTGCTACCGGCTGGACGGCATCCCGCTCGCCCTGGAGCTCGCCGCGGCGAGGTCGAGGGTGCTGTCGGTGGAGGAGATATCCGCGCGACTGGACGACTGTTTCGGGCTGCTCAGCTCCGGCGGCAGGACGGCGATGCCACGCCACAAGACGCTGCGCGCGACGATGGACTGGAGCCACGATCTGCTCCCGGAGGAGGAAAGCACTCTGTTCCGGCGCCTCTCGGTGTTCGCCGACGGTTTCTCGCTGGAAGCCGCGGAGTCGGTGTGCGCGGGGGAGGACCTCGACCGGGGCAGGGTGCTTGACTTGCTCTCGCACCTGGTGGACAAGTCGCTGGTTGTGGTGCGGGAGGTGGACGGCGCGGCGCGCTACCGTCTGCTGGAGATGGTGAGGCAGTACGGGCAAGAAAAACTCCAGGGGTCAGGGGACCGGGCCGAGGTCAGGCGGCGGCACGCCGGATACTATCTGGCGCTGGCCGAAGAGGCCGAGCCGGAGTTGAACGGGCCCGAGCAGGTAGGCCGATTAGATGAACTGGATCGGGAGAACGGCAATTTACGGGTCGTCATGAGTTGGGCGCTCGCCGAAGGGGAGGCGGGGATCGTCGCGCGGTTGGGGTGGGCGCTGCGGAGGTTCTGGCTACTGCACGGCCACCAGGACGAAGGCCGCCGTTGGATGGAAGCGCTGTTGAAGCGGGATGTCCCGCCGAAGTCGCGGTCGCGGATCGCGATGGTCGCGGCCCTGATGTCGCACGCGCAGGGCGACTACCGGGCTTGCGAAGAGTACGCCCCGGAAGCCCTAGCGGTTTCGCGACAGGCAGGTGACGAGCCGTGCGCCGCCTACGCGTTGACCCTGCTGGGCCTGGCGGAGATGCGCCGTGGGAACGTCGAGGGGGCGAGGGCCCGCTTCGAAGAATCCTTGCCGCTCCTACGCCGCTCCGGCGAAGAGCAGACGGTGCCGCTCGTGCTCGTCTGGCTGGGCAACGTCTCGCTCGTTGACGGAGATCACGGGCGCGCGACCCGCATGTTCGAAGAGGCGCTAGCGCGGGCGCGGCGGAGAGGGGATCGGCTAGGCACCAACATTGCTCTCTACAATCTGGCGCAGATAGCTCTGTCGGAGGCGATTTTCGGGCCGGCGGCAAGCATGCTTGAGGAGGGGTTGACCTCCTCCCGGCAGATGGGGGACCAGGCGAACCTCTCGCACTTCCTCGAGGGGTTGGCCGTGGTCGCCGGGGCACGGGGGGAGGCGCTTCGCTCGGCGCGCCTGCTCGGCGCGGCGCGGGGGTCGATGGAGGAAGCCGGAGCGCCCGTATACAACTATTACATGCCGGATCTCACCCTGTACGAGCGCACCCTGGCCGCCGCGCGCTCCCGGCTGGGTGAGGAGGAGTTCGCGGCGGCGTGGGCGGAGGGACGGGAGATGACGCCCGACCGGGCCGTGGAATACGCGCTGGACCAACCGGCAACGTCGGAGACCAACGTCTCGGAGTTGTACCCCGCCGGGCTCAGCGCCCGCGAGGTGGAGGTCTTGCGGCTGGTGGCGGCCGGGCTGACCAACGCCGCCGCCGCAGAGAAGCTCTTCCTCAGCCCCCGCACCGTGAACTGGCACCTGGGCTCGATCTACCGCAAGCTGGGCTTCCACTCGCGCACCGAGGCGACCCGATTCGCCGTCGAGCACGACCTCCTCTGAGGTAGATATTTCCCCCGGCGTGCGGTGTCCATCCGGCGGCATCCCGTACTTCGGATTTCGTCCTTGCCGACCGGTCGAATGCCGAAGGCGGTGAGCCCGACTCGGGCATGCCCGATCGTCATGGACGCGTTTGGGTCTATCGCCCGGAAGCCCCTACCGGATATTGCCGCCGGACATCGTTGGAAAACCCGGTAGCCCGAACCGGTAGTTCTACCGGTGTGTCGCTTCTCTCGGCGCCATAGAGTCCTTTCAGGCCGCACCAAACGACGTCGAGCAAGGGAGGATCCCGGATGATGTCCCGTCTTTTGAGCGCAGTGAGGCGACACCCGATCGTCACGTTCTTCGTTCTGTCCTACGCGATCTCGTGGGCGCCCTTGCCGATCGAATCCGTGAGGTTCTTGCCGTCCGGGCCGCTCTTCGCCGCCCTCATCGTGATCCCCATAACCCAGGGCTGGTCGGGGCTGCGCGAGCTCGGAAGGCGGATGGTCCGCTGGCGCGTGAGGTGGTACTGGTACGCGGCGGCCCTGGGTGTGCCGCTCGCGGTGCACCTGGCCTACGCGGGGATCAACGTCGCGGCCGGGGCGGGCGTCCCTTCGATTACCTTCACCTCCCTGACTACCTTCCTTATGATGTTCGCCTTGCGCATGGTCAACCCCGCAGATGGGCCGCTGGGCGAGCACCCGGGCTGGAACGGCGTCGCCCTCCCGGGCCTGCAGGGGGATGGCTACTCGCCGCTTCTGGCCACCGCGATCCTGGCCCCGCTCGTGGCCGGCTGGCACCTGCCACTCTTCTTCATGGAAGGGGGCGGTTTTGTGCCGTCCGTCGTCGTGGCCGGCCTTGTGGTGACGATGGCGGTGACGTTCTGGTACGCGTGGCTGTTCAACCGCACCGGCGGCAGCATCCTCCTGGTCGTCATCGCCCACAACGTCGAAGGGCTTATTCAGTACGAGTTCGGCTGGATCGTTATGGGCGTGTGGCTGGCCGTGGCGATCGGGCTGGTGGTCTTCGACTGGAAGGCCTGGCGCGCACCGGCGCCTGCGCCAGCGACGACGCCACCACCGCAGCCGATACCGCCCAGTGGAGCGGCACCGGCGACGCCCGCCTAGCGCTCTTCGAGGCTCGAGGATCATGCAGTGGGGGGAGCCGAGGCTCGAAGCGGCCGGCTCCCCCTTGGCCTTATCTGCCCGGGTACCCAGAATACTAGTCGGGGAGGAGCAAGACCATGAAGGTACACGACCGGGACTATCAGGGAGACAGTGAACGATGACGACTCAGAAGCAACAAGATGGACTGATACACGAACAAGCAGAGGAACTG
>DASQEB010000035.1:0-11154 GCA_035633875.1 Thermoanaerobaculia bacterium | reverse complement strand
GTCCACAAGCAGGACCCGATGACCGGCACGGAGCTTCTGCAGAAGCTCACCGAATCTTTCCTCAGCCTCTTGGATCGTGTAGGTCTCCATGGACGGAAGTCTACCAGAGGAATGGACCGTCCGGAAGGTCACTTATTGCGGATCGGCGCATCCGGAAACGCCCTCTTGAGCTCGTCTTCCGGGATCACCCGCCACCGACCCGGCTCCAGATCCCCCAGCTCCAGCCCTCCGAAGGAGACCCGCTTGAGCCGGGTGACCTCGTGGCCCACGGCTGCCAGCATCCTGCGGATCTCCCGGTTCTTCCCCTCCGTCAGCTCGACGACGAGATGAGTCTCCCGGCGGGAGCGCTTGCGGATGTGGACGCTCCGGGCGGCGAGGCGCTCTCCCGACTCCTCCACTCCTTCCTCCAGACGGCGGGCCGTCTCCTCCCCCAGCTCGCCGCGGACGGTGACGAGGTAGACGCGGGGGACCTCGTTGCGGGGATCGGTGACCCAGTCGGCGAAGCGGGTGTCGTTGGTCAGCAGGAGGAGGCCGGAGGTGGCGGCGTCGAGGCGGCCGACTGGGACGACGTGGGCGTCCAGCCCCTCCAAGCAGCCGTAGACGGTCGCGCGCTCCTCGGGGTCCGAGCGGGTGGTGACCACGCCGCGAGGCTTGTGGAGGAGGATCGTCACGGGGTCTGCACGGCGGGCTGGACGGCCGTCGATCTCGATCCGTAGACGCTCGGGGACGACGTCGAGGAGCGGGTCGGTCGCGATCCGTCCGTCCACCGCGATCCGCCCGGCGCGGATGAGCTCCCGCGCTTCGGTGCGCGAGGCGAGCCCGAGCTTGGAGAGGGCCCGCTCGAGGGGGACCCGGCCGTGCCTGCGATGGTCTTTCTCCATCCGCTGGAGTATCCTATGTGCAACAAGCAAGAAGCTGCGACGTAAGGAAGTCAGTATGTTGTTGCGCAGGGCCGCTCTCGTCCTTCTCGTGATCTGTCTCGCCGTTGGAGCGTGGGCCTTCGCCGCGGAGCCGTCGTCTCTCCGGGTGAAGGACTACAGCCTGTCGATCCCGGACTGGCCCTCCGGCCGCGCCGGGATGCGGATCGCTCTCCTGTCGGACCTCCACGTCGGCTCCCCCTACCACCACCTCGCCAAGCTGGAGGAGGTCGTCGACCGCACGAACGCCGCGCGTCCGGACCTCGTCCTGCTCGCGGGGGATCTGGTGATCCAGGACGTGGCGGGGGGCCGCTTCGTGCCGCCGGAGGACTTCGCTCCCATCCTCGGGAAGCTCTCGGCGCCGCTCGGGGTCTACGCGGTGCTCGGCAACCACGACTGGTGGTTGGACGCTCCCCGGGTGCGCCGGGCGCTGGAGAGGGCGGGCATCCCGGTGCTGGAGGACCGGGCGGTGCGGATCGCGGAAGGCGGCGCGCCGTTCTGGCTGGCCGGGATCAGCGACTTCCTGGAGGGACAGCACGACGTCGAAGGGACCCTTGCCCAAGTCCGGGACGACGCGCCGATCCTCGCCTTCACCCACAACCCCGACATCTTCCCGAAGATCCCGGCCCGGGTGAGCCTCACTCTCGCGGGCCACACCCACGGCGGGCAGGTCTACCTGCCGGGGATCGGCCGGCCGATCGTCCCGTCCCGGTACGGAGAGAGGTACGCGATCGGCCACATCGTGGAGGGAGGACGGAACCTCTTCGTCACTCCGGGAGTGGGGACGAGCATCCTCCCCGTCCGCTTCATGGTGCCGCCGGAGGTCTCGATCGTGAAGCTGAGCCCTCCGGGCGGCAAGCGCCGGGTCCGGTTCCGCTGGCGTCAGCTCTCCAGGACGGACAAGGCGCGATGGGCCACGGCCGGGACCGGATCGCCGGCGAGCCGGGCGAGGACGGACGTGTTCTCCGGGTTGCGGATACGCCCGAGCACCTCCACGCTGGCGAGCCGGACGTGCCAGTCCGGGTGAGAGGACGCCTCGCGGAACAGGGCGTCGTCCCCGGCGACCGCGCAGGCCGCGAGGGCCTTGTAAGCGACCCGGACGTCCGGCCCCTCGTTCCGTGCAGTTGCCTGCAGCACCATCCGGGCCGCAGGGCCCCCGATCCGCCCCAGGGTCTCTAGAGTGACGGTCCGCAGGTCGGCCCTGGTTTCGAGCAGACGGAGGAGGAGGGGGATGGACTCCCGGTCCCCCAACTCGCCGAGGGCCCGGAGCAGCGGAGCGGAAGGCGCCGTGGCCCCCCGTTCCCGCAGGGCCGGCCCCAGCTCCAGGAGGCCGTAGCGGGCGGCCGCCTCGGCCGCGATACCCGCGAAAAGCTCCGGAGCCTCCATCAGCCAGTCCTCCCAGGGAAGGACCCGGATCAGCTCTTCCTGCTGGATGAGGCGGGAGACCGCCCCAGGCCGGAGCGGGGCCGGCAGGTCCATGATGCCCTTCGCGATCTCGTCCACCGGGCTGCCCAGCAGAGCCGAGAGCACGAGGCGATCGGCCTCGTCCACAGTCCCTTGCGCGGCGAGCGCCTCTGCGATCCCCTCCCGATGGACATCGATCGCCGGCTCCAGCGCGGAGCGCAGGTTGGCCGGGAGACGGAGATAGAGGTCCAGCAGCACAGGAGCAAGCTCGCGCAGGCGGACCTTGACCAGGAGCTGGGCCGCCGCGGGGAGGAGCTCCGGTCTCTCGGCCACCGAGGCCAGGGCGTACAGGATCTCTTCGGCCGGCACCTCGCCCGGGAAGCGCGCGGCAAGCAGGAAGCCCCAGGCCCTGGCCGGCCCCTCCGCGGCGAGAAGGCGCCTCAGCAGGTCGGAGCGCCGGCCGAGGGCCACCGGCAGGACACCCGGCGAGGGAGACGCGGCTTCCAGGACCTCCAGCGCGGCGTCGTCCCAGGTGCTCGGCCCCAGGATCAGCAGGCAGCGGGCCGCCGCCGTGCGCAGCTCCTGGGAACGGTCGTGGAGCCGGGCCGAGAGCGCCTCGCGGAAACCCGCCGGCCTCGTCTCGGGAGGAGCGGGCAGCCCCTCGAGCACGTGGGCGAGGAGCCCGAGGAGGGTCTCCTCCTCGACCTCCACGCCGCCCGCAGGCCAGTGGGAGGCCAAGGTGTCGAAGGCGCTGCGACCGCCGATCCGCGCCAGTGCCTCGGCCGCGAGGGAGCCCACCATGGGATCGGTGAGCCGCTCAGCCAGAAAAGGAATTGCCTCGGGCGACCGCAGGTCCCCCAGGGCCTGCACGGCCGCCATCTGCAGCCAGAGGTCGGAATCCAGGAACGGCAGCAGGCGCGGGATGGAGCGGGCATCCCCCAGCCGGCCGACCGCCAGGATGGCCTCCTGGACCACATTGGGATCGGTATGCCCGAGCACGCCGTGCAGCGGCTCCAGGGCCCGGGGATCGCTCAGCCGGCCCAGGATCAGGACCGCCTGGAGGACCACGTCGGAGTCCGGATCCTCGAGCAGGCCGACCAGGGCGGGCAGGCTGCGACCGCCGCGCAGCCGGAGGATCTCCGAGCCGGCGTTGCGCAGGACGGCATCGGAATCGTTCCGCAGGTACTCGGTCAAAAGGGTGTCCGGCAGCAGGTTCGCGCCGATGCGCAGGGCCTGCTCCCGAATGCCGGGGCTCGGGTTGCGCACCAGGCGTTCCAGAGCTTCGATGCGGGAGTCGAAGGGCAGCGAAGGCAACCGTTCCAGGATCTCGACACACTCTTCCCAACTCGGAGTCGGGTTGCGAAGGGGATCCATGCTCACCACAGAGCGGTGACTCCTTTCAAGAACGCGCCATCCCCCCGATTCCAGGGCCGCTACGGCTCGGCTGGAGGGCCTGACGAACTGTCCAGGGCTCGTGGGAGAGAGTATACCCCGGACCGCGGGTCAGGGGCAGGCTGGAAACGCGCTCGTGTCGGTGATCGCAGGGGATGCAACCCCGAGAGGGTTCTCGTAGCGGGCGATGCGGCCGGTCGTGGTGTCCGTCACCGTGAGGACGTAGTGGACGTTCGTGGTGGCGGCGGCGAACACCCAATGATGCCCGTTGACAGAGCAGCCGTCGACCACCTTGACCATGAGCTCCCAGTTGTCGGGACCGAAAAACCAGAAGAGGCCGGAGCCGCCGGAGGCGATCGGGACGATCCGGCCCGCTCCCGTGCCGCCGGAGAAGTCCTGCCAGGAGACCTCGACCCGGAAGCGGCCGTGAAGGCAAAGCGCGGTATCCGTGGCGACGCAGCCCTTCGCGGGGCGGCTCTTCCCCACCAGGAAGAGGAATCCGGCCTCCATCGAGGCCTCGGGCCAGTCACCGTGGCCGTACCCCGGCCGGACGTCCTCCTCCCAGGGCACGCCGAGCCGTTCCCACTGCGCCCTGAGCCGGGGATAGGAGCTGGCATAGTTGGGGTCGGCCGTCCCGTAGTACATGCGGACCGGCGGCGTGTAGGAGGGATCGGCCACCGCGCTCACCGGAACATAGGGGCTGGCGAGGGTGAAAACGGCGCTGTGCTCCGCGCCGGCGTAAGCGAGCCGGCAGGCGTACGCGCCCCCTGCCGAGTGCCCGGCCAGGGCGATCCGGCGCTCGTCGATGGACAGCTCAGCCCGCACCCGCCGCAAAGTTTCTTCCACCGTCCGGCCATCCGTGGCGGTCCCCCAGCCGAGGCCGGAGGAGCGGGGCATGGCCACCACGGCCCCGGCCCTCTCGGCGGCGCCGGTGACGAGACCCGTGTACGGGAACGGGCTCGACCCCGCACCATGGAAGAAAACCACCAGGGGAGCCGGCTGCGACCGGTCCAGGCTCGCCGGCACATAGAGCCAGACGTGGGAGCCCGTCTCCGGAAGGTCGATCCTGCGCCAGACGGCGGAAGGAACGGTCTGCGCCACGGCGGGAGCGGCGAGCAGGAAGAGGAGGAGAAGGAGGCGGACTCGTGTCGAGACTGCGGACATCGCCCCAAACGATAGCCGGTCCGGGTCCGGGGGGCAAGGAACGGAAATTTCGATTCGTTCAGCAGCTCAGATCGAGCAGCTCACAATGTTCTCTAAGAATCCAGCAGCCGGTGCGTTGAATCAAAGATCCTGCATGATTACAATGGGGATCCCGGCGCAGGACGCTGGAACAAAAGAAGGGAGCAGGATGTCGACACCCGCCCACCTCGACGAGGGAGCCCTGTCCGCGTTCGTCGGCCGCCAGGCCGGGGGGCCGGTCCGGGAGCTCGAAATGGACATCCGCCCACTGCGGGGCGGCCTTGAGTCGGCGGCCGTGGCCCGGGTCGGGGCACGTTTCCTCGATCAACGGGGCAAGGCGCGGCTGCTGTCCTTCGTGGTCAAGCGGCTGGAGGGGGAGCCGGCCCGCGAGGCGGAGATCTATGAGACCCTGCTGGGCTCCCTCGCCCCGGGGTTCTCGCCGGGTCTCCTCGGGATCGACCGGATGGCGGCGGACCGCTGCCTTCTCTTTCTGGAGCCCATCCGGCCGGTCCGGCGGTGGCCCTGGCGGGAGACGGAGTTGGCGGGGCTGGTGCTGGACCAACTCGCTCAGCTCCACGCCGAGGCGAGCTTCGAGGGAAAGGCGCTCCCCCTCCCCTCCTGGGATTATGACGCCGAGCTCCAGAGATCGGCCCGGGAGACGCTGGCGTTTCTCGCAGAGCTCCCCCGGGACGAGGATCTCCTTCCGCTCCGCCGTGCCCTGGCGGCGCTCCGGCGGATGGTCTTCGCGCTGCCGGACTTCCGGCGGCACCTCCTCGATTTCCCGCTGCTCGGCCGGAGCGTCATCCACGGGGACGTGCATCCGGGGAACGCCCTGGTCCGGGTCCGCGATACGCAGGAGCGGCCCGTGCTCCTCGACTGGGGGCGGGCACGGATCGGCTCGCCCCTCGAGGACGTGAGCTCCTGGCTCCAGTCCTTGGGCTACTGGGAGCCCCAGGCCCGCCGCCGGCACGACACCCTCCTGGTGCGGTACCTGAGAGCCCGCGGCCTGCCGCCCCGGCTGGACCGGGACCTGCGGGACGCCTACTGGCTGGCGGGAGCCTCGAACGCGCTCTCCGGCGCCCTGGCCTACCACCTCTGGAGGGGGATGCGGGCCTCCGGCCCGAACGAGCGGGCGTCCTCGCTGCATTCCGCCGGGGACTGCCTGCGGGTCATCCGCCGGGCGGACATGTGTTGGCGCCGGATTCGAAAGCGGAACGAGCCTCTTCGGAAGGCCGCGTCTCCTCCTCCGGATTGACCTCCTCCAGGTGGGAGCGGTCGTCGAAGACGAGGACGGTCCCGCAATCTCCCGCCCACTCCACCTCGGTGAGGCTGCAGTTGCCCGGCCGGAACCTGGACCACTCGGCCGGGCTCGTGCCGTGGAGCCAGCCGATCACTTCGCAGATGACTCCGGCGTGCGTGACCACAGCCACCCGCTCGCCAGGATGCGCCGCGGCGATCCGGCTCACGGCGGCGAGGCTCCGGTCCCGGAACTCGCGGTAGCTCTCCCCCTGCGGCCAGCGGAAATCCGGATCGTCCTCCCGCAGGTTGGCCTCCCAGAGATCGGGGTACCGCTCCCGGACCCGGGAGACCGGCCAGCCGTCCACCTCGCCGCAGCCGATCTCCCGCAGGTCCTCGAGATAGCGGACATCCTGGATCTTGATCTTCAATCCGGTGAGCGCCCGGGCCGTGTCGCTCGCCCGCTGCAGAGAGCTCGCGTAGAGGGCGGAGACCGGGGGCCCGTGCGCGAGCCGCCGGCTCAGGGCCTCGGCCTGCCGGCGCCCCAGATCGCTCAAGGGGAAGTCGGTCCACCCGCTCATCCTGCCCTCCGAGTTGGAGTTGGCGGCGGTGTGGCCGTGGCGGATGAAGAGCAGCCGGGCCGGACGCACGGCCGTCAAGGTCATCCGGAGAGCCTCTCTCCCCTGCCGACTCCCTCGCGCAGCACCTCCAGGAACGGCCTCCCCCACCCTTCCATCCGCTCTTCCAGCCGCTCGGTGCAGTCGCAGTCGGAACAGGCCCAGGGCTCCTCGCCCGTCTGGTCGCGGCAGAGGCGGCGGCTGTGGGCGTCCGCCACGCGGACGAGGTCGAAGTACTCCTCCCAGTACGGCCTCTCCTCGTCGAGAGGCTCGTAGCAGAAGCAGACCTCGACCCAGCGCACGGCCCCGTCCGAGAGGAGCCGCGCCTGGGCCATGTTCCGCAAATATTCGTCGCCAGCGATCGAGCCCCGGCCCAGGGTGCCCCTCTCGATCGCTTCGAGGAGGGCCGCCTCCCGGCCGGGGCGGACGCGGGCCGTCACCAGATACCGCATGCCGTCATCCTACCAGCCGGGCGCGATCACGAACCCGGTGACCCAGTCCTCGTCCGGCCGCTGGAAGGGCCTGGCGTAGTAGAACTCCAGCACCGCGAATCCCCCCAGGAGGATGCGGGCCGAAACCCCCGCGCTCACCACCGGAATCCGGTCGGTCGAATCCCTTTCGAAGCGCAGATCGGGCGAAACCTCGCTCGTCCAGGCCGTGCCGGCGTCGACGAACGCCGAGAGCTCCGTGGGCAGGAACGGCAGCTCGAACAGACCGAAGCCCTCGGTGCCGAAGAGAGGAACGCGGAGCTCCAGGTTCACCACGCCGAGACGGCTGCCCACGAGCCGGTCGAACTCGGGGCAGGCGGTCACATCCCCGTTCACGGGCGAGCACTCCGAAAGATCGATGTCGTCGATCTCGTAGCCACGCACGAGCGTCGGCCGGCCCAGGTACAGCAGGTTCAGCAGCGGGTTCTCAGCGTCCGTGCCGTAGCGCCCCAGGTGGAGGCCGCGCATGGCCAGCGTGACCGGCCGGAAGAAGAAGTAGCGCCGGTAGTCCGCGACCACCGACTGGAACTGCAGGTCTCCGAAGGTGGGCTCCACCTCCAGGCGGTAGCGCCACCCCCGCACGGGCGAGGTGAAGCCGAAGAAGCTGTTGTCCCCCACGAACGCGGCCGAAGCCTGGTAGAGGGAGAGGGACGGCGGAGCGCCGAGGTTCGTCTCGTTGCGGTCGATCACCGTGTCGCCCACGAGCACGGCCCGCAGCAGCTCGTTCTCGAACCCGAGATGGGTGAAACCGCCGGCCAGCTCGAAGCGGCGCGTGGTGGAGAACGGATACCGGCTGATGAGAGAAATCTGGTCCTGGGTGATCGTCTGGCGGAGCTGCTCGACGACGGTCGCCTGGACGAGCTGTCCGTCGATGTCCACCAGCTCGCCGCGGACCGTGGTAAACGCCGAGATGTAGGGGAGATGGCCTCCCGCGACCCCCCACTGCAGCCGGCGCGACTGGTTGAGGTAATACGCCTCGCCGCCGAATTCGTCGAGAGTCCCGGTGCCCCCTTGGAGCGCGACGCCGACCTCGTGCTGGCCGAGCACGTCGCTGAAGAACGCCGTGATCTGGCCGCCGAAGGAATAACCATAGGTGCTCACGCCGACTCCCGCCGCCGGGCCGACGAAGTCGAGCTGCAGCCGGGGGTCGTACTCGGCGACCTCCGGCTGCTCCTCGGGCTCCGGCCCCGTCGCGGGAGGCAAGCCGGTGTCGGCCAGATACTGGGTGACCGTGCTGCGCCCCGTGGGCTGGAGGGGGGGCAGCCGCGCCGCCCGCGCCTCGGCCGCCACGTCGGGAGCCGGGGCCACCAACTCACCCTGCGCCGCCGCGGGCTCCAGAGCGTGGATCTGGTAGTCCGTATCGTGGAAAACGGAGAACATCACCCGCCCGGTGTCCTTCGCGACCGCCAGAGCCGGAGAAAGCCGGCCGATACCGGCAACGCCCGTGGTCAGATACGTCACCCGGTGGAGCCGCCCGCTTCCCACCTCCAACCGGTAGAGGTCGCTCACCCCGGCGCGGTCGGAGAGGAAGTAGAGGTCCCGGCCGCCGGGCCCGAAGCGTGGGTTGACGTTCATCCCCTCGTCGCTGCGGACGAGCTCCCGCACCTGGCCGCTCCCCACGTCCAGGAGCCAGATCCCCATCCGGTCCCAGCGGGTGTCGGAGGCGCTGCCGCCGGAAACCCGGTCGGAGACGAAGACGAGGCTGCGGCCGTCCGGCGACCAGTCCGGCTGCAGGTTGGCCCAGGCGTCGTTGGTCAGCCGGCGGGACCGGCCGCTCTCCAGGTCGATCAGGAAGAGGTCGCTCAGGCCCCCCACCGAAGCGGAGATAGCGATCGATCGGCCGTCCGGCGACCAGGCCGGGTTCCACAGGGCTCCGGCCCCCTCGATCCCGATCCGGCGTTCGATGCGGCGCGAGCCGACATCCAGGATGGCGAGCTCGTTGTCTCCCTCGACCGCCACGACAAAGGCGAACTTCCGGCCGTCCGGCGACCAGGTGCCCGACGAGTCGAGGAAGCGCAGGGCTTCGAAGTGGCGGTTCGAGTCAGCCGAGACCAGCTTCTGCCGGATCTCTCCCGTGCGGGCGTCGGCCAGGAAGAGGTCGAACGTGAACAGGCTGCGGGTCGAGAGGAAGACCACCTGGGAGCCGTCCGGGCTGAGGACCGGAGAGATGTAATAGTCGGTGTCCCTCTCGTTGCGCGGCAACAGGCGGGTGCCCGCGGCCTGGGGCGTCCGCCGCCGCTCGATCACCGGACCGTAGGCCTCGCGGATGGAGGCCTTCCAGTCTTCCGAGAGCTGCTCCATCTCGACGCCGAGGGTCTCCAGGATGGCCGGCTCCACCCCGATCTGGGTCGCCCGGCCGAAGAGCCGCGTCGTGGCCTGGTCCCCCCATCGCCCGCCCACGTACGCCCAGAACGCGTGCCCCCAGCGGTACGGGAACAGCCGCGGGTCGCGGGAGAGCTGCCGGATGTTCGGCAGCGCATCGCGCGCCAGGGCGTCGCGCAGCCACATCGCCGTCTGGGGGGAGTACCGCCCGAGGGACAGGTACTCGGCCAGACCTTCGATCATCCAGAGCGGCACGTCGGCGACGCTCGCCCCGGCGCCCCGCTCCTGACCTCGCCGGTCCTGGAGGATGTCGTACTGGAACACGTGCACCAACTCGTGGCCGAGAACGTGGTCCGTGTCCTCCCAGTTGCCGGTAAAGGGGAGGACGACCCGGGTCTTGAGCCCCTCGGTGACGCCGCCCGTCCCCTCACCGATCAGGCCGCGGACCACCGTCGTCTGCTGGAAATCGCTCTGGTCGGCGTAGAAGATGATGGACTTGCGCTCAAAGAACTCGCGCTCGAAGACGCCCGCCAGGCGGCCGTACCAGCGCTCGGCCATGCGGGCGGCCTCGCGCGCCGCGGTCTCCTCTTCCGGGTAGTAGTAGATGTCGAAGTGCTCGGTCTTGAGGATGCGCCAGTCGAACCGTTCGTACTGGACCTTGTTGCGTCCGAAATACTGGGCGGAGGCGCTCTCCGGCAGCAACGCCAGGAGAGCGAGGGGCAGCGCGAGCCAGAGCACGGCCCGGCGGAAGAAAAAACTACACTTGGGCATCGGTCCTCCTCTCGTGCGGGACTCCGGGACCCCGACCGGTCGAGAGGAAGGCCGCGGGGCCCCCGGCGCCCCAACTCACCCGCATTCAAAACTGATGCCCCGCCCCCACGAGGCGCGAAACACGCCCGTGGTAAGCTGGGAAACGGCGAGGCCTACGGGCCTCGAACGAACAGCCAAGGGACAAACCGCTTCAATGCCACCACAGGAATACGCCGTCGTCAACCGGGAGTGCCAGGCCGTCCAGATCCCGGAGGGAACCCCCGCCCTCCTACCTCCCGGCACCCGGGTCCGCATCATGCAATCGCTCGGCGGAAGCTACACCGTCGTCACCGAACGGGGATACCTTCTCCGCATCGACGAGAGCAACGCCGATGCCATCGGGAAGGCCCCGGGCACCACCAACGCCATCCTCGCCGCCGAGGGTTCCCTCGAGGACAAGGTCTGGGCCCTCCTCAAGACCTGCTACGACCCGGAGATCCCGGTCAACGTCGTCGACCTCGGCCTGATCTACAACTGCGAGGTTCAGAATCTACCCGAGGGAGGCCACCGGGTGGACATCAAGATGACCCTGACCGCCCCCGGTTGCGGCATGGGCCCCGTCCTCGCCCAGGACGTCAAGACCAAGGTCGAGGCCCTGCCCGAGGTCCAGCAGGCGGACGTCGAGGTCGTCTTCGACCCGCCGTGGAACCAGAACATGATGACCGACGTGGCCCGGCTGGAGTTGGGGTTGTTTTAGTCCCTCACCCCGGACCTCTCCCAAAGGGAGAGGGGGCAAGACTGGTTTGTCGGGTCTTCCTTGACTTAAAGAGAACCCCTTCTAACCAG
>DASQEB010000034.1:0-20087 GCA_035633875.1 Thermoanaerobaculia bacterium | reverse complement strand
TCAAGGGCGCCTCCCCTTCAGGGAGGGGCCGCGAAAGGCTTGTTCGCGCCGGTGCTGCGTCTACTTCCTGCTCGGGGGTCCTGCTTTCCCCGTCCGGCTCACCTGACCACCCAACGCCAGAGGGAAAGTGCACCTTTCGTGCCAGAGAGTCCGACCTTTCAGAGGGTGTTTGGGAAGGCCCGAAGGGCTGGCCTTCGGGACCTCAATCACCCCTTCCACACACCTGTCGGGCAGGACGGGCAGACGCGGCGGATAGCTTGTAGAACTTACAGCGTCGGAAAAAGGACGCGTTCTCTCCGCCGGCGGGTGCCGGGCTCGTCTCCGGAGGTGAGCCCCTCCACTCGCCCGGCGCCGCTGTAGACGTTGAAACGGTCGCCGCGGAGGAAGCCCACCAGGGTGACGCCGAAGCGCTCCGCCAATTCCACGGCCAGGCTGCTCGGGGCCGACACGGCGCACACGATGGGGGCCCCCGCCACCAGGCATTTCTGGAGGATCTCGTAGCTGGACCGGCCGCTCACCAGGACCACGTGCTCGCTCAGCGGCAGGAGGTTTTCCGTGAATGCCCAGCCCACGAGCTTGTCCAAGGCGTTGTGCCGCCCCACGTCCTCGCGCAGGGCGATCAGGGTTCCGGATGCGTCGAAGAGCGCCGCCGCATGCAGGCCGCCGGTCGTCTCGAACAGACCCTGGCGCTCGCGCAGCCGGCCGGGGAGGGTCTTCAGGACCTCGGGGGAGATCACGGGGCCGGCCGGCAGGGGACCCGACACCCGGACGCGAAGCGCCTCGAGCCCCGCCTTGCCGCACACTCCGCAGGCACTCGAGGTAAAGAAGTGCCGCTCCAGAGGCGCGAGCTCCGGCTCCGGCCCGTCCGGATCGAGCTCCACCTCGACGATGTTCGAGCAGGACCCGCCGATCTCCTCCACGTCCGGGCAGTGCTCCACGCGCAGGACCCGCTCCCGGCGATCCACTACACTCTCGGCGAAGAGGAACCCCAGGGCCAGCTCCGCGTCATCCCCAGGCGTGCGCATGGTAACGGCCACCGTGCGCCGCCGCTCCCCCTGGATCAGACGGATCTCCAAGGGCTCCTCCGTCGCGAGGCGGTCCGCCTCCTCCTCCACCGCTCCGGCCTGGAAGCGCCAGAGCCGGGCGCCGGTGGTGCTGTCCTTGGGGGGGCGGAGGGGACGCATGGGGATAGCTTAGCGCGAGAGCCCTCACCCCGGCTCTCTCAGCGCTCAAGGACAAAGATATACAGAATATCGTTTCCATCCCGGCACACATCTTGCGTTTCTCCGCCCCGGGAGGGTCGGCCATGCCGAGAGCGATCTGGAAAGGGAGCATCAGCTTCGGGCTTGTCAATATCCCGGTGGGCCTCTACTCTGCCGAAAAGCGGGAGGAGATCAGCTTCCACCTGCTGGACCGGCGCAACATGGCCCGGGTACGCTACAAGAAGGTCAACGAGGAGACGGGCGACGAGGTCCCCTGGGACGAGACCGTCCGCGGCTACGAGTACGAGAAGGGCCACTACGTGGTCCTCACGGACGAGGACCTGAAACGGGCCGCCCCCGAGGCCACCCAGTCGATCGACATCATCGATTTCGTCGACATGGAGGAGATCAGCCCCCTCTACTTCGACAAGCCCTACTACCTGGGACCGGACAAGAAAGGGGCGCGGGCCTACGCCCTGCTCCGGGAGACCCTGCGCCGGACCGGCAAGGCGGGTATCGCCAAGGTCGTCATCCGCACCAAGCAGTACCTGGCGGCCGTGGTGGCCCGGGGAGACGTGCTCACCCTGGAGATCCTCCGCTACGCTCACGAGCTCCGCGACCCCGGAGAGCTGGACGTGCCGACGGGCAAAGAGGGCGTGAGCGAGCGGGAGCTGGAGATGGCCGAACGCCTCGTCGAAGGCATGGTCGAGGACTGGGAGCCCGAGAAGTACGAGGACACCTACCGCGACGACCTCATGAAGCTGATCGAAAAGCGGGTCGAAGCCGGCCAGACCGAGGGCTCGGACGAGCCCGCGCCCGCCCCCAAGCGGACCGAGGGCAGGGTCGTAGACCTGATGGCCCTGCTCAAGCAGAGCGTCGAGCAACGCGGGGGCCGGGAGGGCGGTGAGAAGGAGAAGGAGCCCGCCAAGAAATCGGCCCGCAAGCCCGCGAAGAAGGCGCCTGCCAAGAAGGCCGCCCCCAAGCGGGCGGCCAAGAAGAGCACGAGCGCCGCGAAAAAGAGGAAGAGCGCCTGATCCATGGCCCTCCAGGAGTACAAGCGCAAGCGGAACTTCAAGGCCACCCCCGAGCCGGAGGGCCAGGTCGAGTCCACGCAGGGAGGCAACTCCTTCGTCATCCAGAAGCACGCCGCCACCCGCCTCCACTACGATTTCCGCCTGGAGATGGAAGGGGTCCTGCGGAGTTGGGCCGTGCCCAAGGGGCCGAGCCTCGACCCCGGCGAAAAGCGCCTGGCCGTCCACGTCGAGGACCACCCCCTCGACTACGGCACCTTCGAGGGGATCATCCCCAAGGGGCAGTACGGCGGCGGCACCGTCCTCCTCTGGGACCGGGGCACCTGGCACCCCGAAGGCGACCCCGTCGCCGGATACAAAAAGGGCCACCTCCGGTTCCGGCTGGACGGCGAAAAGCTCCAGGGCGGCTGGGACCTCTTCCGCATGGGCGGGCGCCGGCGGGGCGACGATGAAGAGAAGGAGAATTGGCTCCTCGTCAAGGTGAACGACGAGACGGCCCAGCCCGGCAGCGGCGAGGCCATCACCGAGGAGCGGCCCGAGAGCGTGGCCACGGGACTTTCCCTGGAGGAGATCGCCGCCGATCCGGAGAACGTCTGGCAATCGAACCGGAGCCAGCCCACCGCGACCGCGAGCTTCAAGGACAGGATCGCCGCCAAGGCGACCAGGGCCGGAGCGAAGCCGGCGAAAAAGGCGGCGAAGAAAGCATTGAAGGCCGCGGCGGCCGCGAAGGAGGAGATCGCGTCCGGCCTCGACCTCTCACAGATCGACGGCGCCCGCAAGGCAGCCATGCCCGCCAAGATCGAGCCCCAGCTCGCCACCCTCGTGGACGACGTCCCCCGGGGCGAAGAATGGGTCCACGAGATCAAGCTCGACGGCTACCGCTGCCTCTGCCACATCAAGAACGGCGACTGCCGGGTGATCACCCGCAACGGCAAGGACTGGACCGACCGATTCGCCCCCGTGGCCCGGGCGGCAGCGGACCTGCCGGTCAAAGAGGCGATCCTGGACGGCGAGGTCGTGGTCCTGGAGCCCGACGGCACCACCAGCTTCCAGGCCCTCCAGAACGCCTTGACCGAGAACCGGGACCGCGATCTCGTCTACTACGCCTTCGACCTCCTCTACCTGGACGGCTACGACCTGCGCAAGGCCTCGCTCCTCGACCGCAAAAGCGCTCTCGGCCGGATCGTGGGAACGCCCAAGGGAACGATCCGCTACAGCGACCACGTGGAGGGCGACGGCGAGAGCTTCTACCGCCAGGCCTGCAGCTTCGCGCTGGAAGGAGTGATCGCCAAGCGGGGAGACCTCCCCTACCACGGTGGCCGCAACAAGGATTGGCTCAAGATCAAATGCCTCAAGCGGCAGGAGTTCGTGATCGTGGGCTTCACCGACCCCGAGGGCTCCCGGGAGGGCTTCGGGGCGCTCTGGCTCGCCGTGAACGACGACAAGGGAAACCTGGTTTCCGCCGGCAAGGTGGGCACGGGCTTCAACAGCAAGCTCCTCCGGGCTCTGCGCAAGCGCCTCGACAGGATGGTGGTCCAGAAGCCCGCTTTCAAGAACCCGCCCCGAGGCGCCGAGGCCCGGCGCAGCCACTGGGTGAAACCGGAGCTGGTGGCCGAGGTCGCGTTCACCGAGTGGACGCGGGACGGCATCCTGCGCCATCCTACGTTCCAGGGTCTGCGCGAGGATAAAGGTCCCGAGGAGGTCGTGCGCGAGCGGCCCCAGGACCTCCCGGAGGAGGCCGGGACGAAGAAGGCGGAAGCGCAGCGGCCAGCCGCCAAAACTGCGAAAAAGTCCGCGAAAAAGACTGCCGCGAGGTCCGCCATGAAATCCGGCCCCAAGCCCCCGCTCCATCCGATCCCCGAGGAGAAGGCCCTCCCCGCGGGAGGGCGGGGCGGGAGCAGGAAAAAGGAGGTCGAGATCTCCGGGGTCCGCTTCACCAACCCGGACAAGGTCCTCTTCCCCGAGCAGGGGCTGACCAAGCGGGACATGGCGGTCTATTACTCCCGCGTCGCCGACTGGATGTTCCCCCACATCAAGGATCGTCCCCTGACCCTGGTGCGCTGCCCCGAGGGGCGGGCGAAGCAGTGCTTCTATCAGAAGCACATCAACGAGCACGTCCCCCCCTCCGTGCGTCGGGTGGACATCGGAGGCGACCCAGAGCCCTACGGCGCCGTGGATTCCCTGGACGGGCTCCTCTCCCTGGTGCAGATGGGAGTCCTGGAATTCCACATCTGGGGCTCGCATCGGGACAAGATCGAGCTGCCCGACTACGTGGTCTTCGACCTGGACCCCGACGAAGGGCTCGGTTGGGAGCGGGTCGTGGAGGCGGCCTATCAGATGCGGGACTTCCTGGACGGCCTCGGGCTCCGGAGCTTCCTCAAGACCACCGGCGGCAAGGGGCTCCACGTCGTGCTGCCCTTGACCCGCCGTCTCGATTGGGATGAGGTCAAGGCTTTCACCAAGGCCGTGTCCGAGGCCATGGTCGCCGCCAATCCGGGCCGCTACACCTCCAAGCTCCCCAAGGCCAGCCGCAAGGGAAAGATCTTCATCGACTACCTGAGGAACGGCCGGGGCGCCACCTCCATCTGCGCCTACTCCACCCGCGCCCGCCCGGGTGCGACCGTCTCCACTCCTCTCTTCTGGGAAGAGCTGGAGCAGGGAGTCCGGGCCGACAGCTTCAACGTGCAGAACCTCCCCGAACGCCTGGAAAAGCTCCCCGCCGACCCATGGGAAGAGCTCTTCCAGGTCCGCCAGTCCATCACCGCGGCCATGAAGAAGGCCGTGGGGATGAAGTAGCGCGTACCCCGTCCGCGGCGGATCGAGGCGATCCTCTTCGCTCTCGCTTCACCCCCCAACTTCCGGCGGTCAGAATTCGACCGGGATGCATTCTTGTGATAAGCTTACAAACTCCCTTTCTGTTTCACATTCCAGAAAGGACCTTGGCTACCCGGAGTTTTCATTTCCTGGGAGATAAGCTCATGAGCAGGATTCTCACCTGTTTCGCCCTCGCTTCATTGACCATCCTACCGACTGCTGAGGCCAACCAACTCATCGCAGGTGCAGGCGTGCGTGGGAGCTCGGTGAGCATTTCGGTCTCCGTTTCTCTGCCGGACGGGCTCGAGGCCGATCTCACGTTGAGCTTCGAGGAGGTGGCGGGGCTCAGCCTCCAGAGCCTCGGCCTCTCGGCCCAGGTGATCGATCCCAACGATCTGACCTTGCTCTCCCGGCTCCCCGGGGGATCGATTCCAACGGGTTTTCCGATGCTCTTGCGCATCGAGCCTTCGGCGACGGGCGGACTGTCCTTCAACGGCATCGTCAGCCTCGAGATCCACACCGAGAACCTGCAATATGTTTCGGGCAGTCCTCTCCGCTTGTTCGCCGCCTCTCTCGGTGGCCCCTTCCACGACATCACCGTCGACATGGGGGCCGGCAGTTACCGGGCTCGGGGGACCGAGGGAGGATTTTCGGAGTTTCTGATCGTCTCCGACCCGCGGCCGGTGGATCAGGTCATTACGGCCAAGCTCGACCGCCTGGAGCAGATCCTGAACGCAAATGCCGGGGCGATGCCGGGGCCGCTCTATGCCGATCTGGCCGCACGTCTGACGAGCATTCGCGCCCGCCATGCAGGCGGGGCTACGAACGACGCGATCGAGGAGGTCGACGATTTTCTGGCCCTCGTCGAACAGCGGAGCGGCACGAACCTCCCGGATCTCTGGCGCGCGGCCCGCGACCGGGTCAACCTCGCCGGGCTGCTGCGGGCCGGCGCGATGACGCTGCGCTTCAGTCTCCGCCTGAAGGCCAATCTCGTGCCCTGAACGGAAGAGCGATGCCGGCGCGCCTGACGGTCCACTTCCCCTCCTCCCCGGCCCGGGTGATCATCCTCCCGGACGGCTGCGAGACGGTGGTCGGCCGCGATCCGGACTGCGGGGTCGTGCTCGCAGACGACCGCGTCTCCCGCCATCACGCCGTCTTCGCCGCCAACGGATCCGGATGGTCGCTCACCGATCTGGCGAGCAAGAACGGCACCGTGCTCGACGGTCTGCCGGTCGAAAGCGGCTCCCTGAAGGAGAAGAGCTGGATCAGCTTCGGCGGTCTGATCGCCCGTTTCGAGATCCTGCAGGGTTCCGCCGACCAGGAGGAGGAAGAGCGGCGGCGGCGTTTCACGACCTCTCTCGGGATGCAGCGCGGTCTGGACCCTGGCAGGGGTCTGCAGGAGTTGCTGGACCACGTGGTCACCTCCACGCTCGAGCTGACCAACGCGGAACGCGGCTTTCTGCTGCTGGCCAGCCCGGAGGGTGGCTTCGAGGTGGCGGCCCGCTCGGGGCTCTCCTGGGAGGACCTCGAGGCGGATGAGTTCGGCGGCAGCCTCGGCGCCGTCCGGCGCGCCCTGGCGACCGGAGCCTCGGTGGTGAGCACCGACACCCGTGCGGACGCGGAGCTCGGAGGTCGGGCGAGCGTGGTCGCCACCGGCATCCGCGCCCTCCTCTGTGTACCGGTCCGCGCCCTCGACCGCGTGATCGGCGCGCTGTACGCCGACAGCCGCAGGCCGGGTGCGGCCTTTACCGAGCTCGATCTCGAGATCCTGGAGGCCCTGGCCGCCCAGGCGGGGCTCGCGATCGCGGTGGCGCGCCTGCACGAGGAGCTCGCAGCGCTGTCTCGCCGGATCGCGGAGACCCCGGACGCCGCGCCGGGGCTGCGCACGCGGCTCGCCCGGGAGGTTTCAGCCGTGCTGGAGCGCTCCCTGCCGGAGGCGAGACCGGCTTCCTGCCGCCAGGAGACTCGGCCGGACGCTGTTTCGTCGCACGGAGCTCCGTGGATGGGGCCATGACACCCCAGGACGCCACCCGCACCGCCGATGACTCGATCCGGCGACTCGTCGTGGGTTCGCGGCTCGCCGGGCGCTACCGCGTCGTCGAGCTGGTGGGCGTCGGTGGCATGGGAATGGTGTACCGGGCCCACGACGAGCAGCTCGACCTCCCCGTCGCCGTCAAGGTCCTGCGCCCCGATCTGGCAGGGGGCGGGCGACGGCTCGAGCGCTTCAAACAAGAGCTGGTGCTCGCCCGGCAGGTGAGCCACCCTCACGTCGTCCGGATCCACGATCTCGGAAGCGACGGCGACATCGTCTTCCTCACCATGGACTTCGTCCCGGGCCGCTCGCTCTCCGAGCTGCTCGCCGAAGAAGGGCCGCTCTCCCCGGATCGGGCGGTGGGCATCGCCCGGCAGATCGCCTCCGCGCTGGCGGCGGCTCACGAGGCCGGCGTGGTGCACCGCGACCTCAAGCCGGGCAACGTCCTCCTCGACGACTCCGGCCGGGCCCTCATCAGCGACTTCGGCATCGCCCGCTCCCTCGCCGGGCCCGGCCGGACGCTGCCCGGCGCCGTGGTCGGCACGCTCGACTATCTCGCGCCGGAGCAGGCGCGAGGCGGGACCGTGGACGGGCGGACCGACCTCTACGCTCTGGGGATCCTGCTCTACGAGATGCTGACCGGCAAGCTGCCTTTTGCGGGCGGCTCCGAGGCGGAGGTGCTCGCGCAGCGTCTCACCGGCGCGATGCGGGACCTGGAATCCGCGGGAGTCAAAGTGCCGCGGCGGCTCGCCGCCATCGTCCGGCGGCTGCTGCAGCGCGACCCGGTGCGGCGCTATCCGAGCGCACGGGAGGTCATCGACGACCTCGGCCGTTGGCGCGGTGTCGCTCTCCCCAGATGGCAGCCGGTCGCGATCGCCGCTTGCGGAGCCCTCGCGCTGCTCGTCCTGGGTGGGACCGGCCGCGAGCAGGTTCGGCTCGGGCGGCCGGAGCCCACCCCGAGCCCGCCGGCCACCGCGCCCCGCCACTCCCTGGCGCTCCTGCCCCTGGTGGACGAGACCGGCCGCGAGGACCTCGCCTGGGTCGCTTCGGGCCTGCCGGAGATGCTCGCCGCGTCGCTCGCCGAGGCATCCGGGCTGCGGGTGCTGGACAGCTCGCGGGTCTTCCGCACGCTCGAGAGCCTCAAGCTTTCCCCCGGTCCGCTCGACGAAGCCGAGGCGCAACGCCTGGCCAAGCTGCTCGACGCCGATCGGCTCGTCATCGGACGGGTGCGGGCTGCGAGAGATCGGCTGCGGATCGACCTGTCCCTGATGGCGACGGACCTGCCGGATGCGCCCGCGCAGTGGCTCCACGCCGAGGCCGGGGCGCAAGAGACGTTCCGCCTCGTCGATCGGCTCGCGGCGATGTTGCGCGAGAGGCTCGACGTGCCTCCCGCGGCCGCCAGACCGATCATCAGCCGGTCACCGGCGGCGCTGGCCGCCTATGTGGAAGGCGCCGCAAGCCTGCGGCGAGGCGACACCCTGGCCGCGGAAGCGGCGCTCGAGCGGGCCGTGGCGAGCGACCCGGGCTATGGCGCGGCCTGGATGCAACTCGCCCGTGCCCGCGCGGCGCTCGGCCGGCGCGAGGCGGCCCGGGAGGCCGCGCGCAAGGCGGTGGCGAGCCTGGGACCCGACACGGGCCGGAGCGCCTACGAGGCCCGGGCGCTCGAGGCGCGCCTCCTCGGAAGATCCGAGGAGGCGCAGAAGATCCTTGCCCGGCTCGTCGAGAGCTATCCCGAAGATGCCGAGGCGCGGGTGGATCTGGCGGAGGCCTATGGCGAGCAGGGGGCCCTCGATCGCGCGGTGTCCACCCTCGAAGGCGCGGTGCGGCTCGCGCCCAACCATCCGCGCGCCTGGTTCCTCCTGGCCAAGTACTCGATTCTCGCCGGCAACTCCCGCCGTGCCATCGACGAATACCTGGTGCACGCCCTGGTCGTGCAGAACCAGCTCGGAAGCGAGGAAGGCCGGGCCAACGTGCTCAACGCCTTCGGCGTGGCCTACCACAACCTGGGCGAAATTGAGAGAGCGGCGGAGAACTACGAGCAGGCCGCGGCCATCCGGCGGCGCATCGGCGACGAGCGCGGCTACGCGACCACCTTGCGCAACCTGGCGAACCTCTACCTGGTCCGCGGCAAAACCGAGCTCGCCGAGCGCTATCTCCAGGAGGCGCTGGCGCTGCTCGAGCGCCTGGGGGACGGCCCTGGCGTCGCCGACCTCCACAACGACTTCGGCGTGCTGGCCGAAGAGCGCGGCAGCTACGAGGAAGCCCTCACCCATTATCAGAAGGCCTTGCGAGCCCGTCGCGATCTGGGCAACGACAGCGCTCTCGCTCAGAGCTTCGGCAACGTCGGCTACGCCTGCTATCAGCTCGGGCGCTACGACGACGCCCTGGTCTACTGGCAGCAGGGTCTCGAACTGGCCCGCAAGAGCGGCGACCCGGGCGGTATCGTCCTCGCGACGCAGAACCTGGGTCTGCTCGAGCTGGCGCGGGGAGACTGGAACGAAGCCGTCGAGCTCTTCCTCAGCGCCTTGCGGACCAGCCGCGAGCTGGGCATGAAGGAGGCGACCGCCTCCTCGCTCGGCCATCTCGGGCGGCTGGCGCAGTACCAGGGACGGCCCGCTGCCGCCCTCGCCTCGTTCAAGGAGGCCCTCGCGGTGCTGCGCGAGCTCGACGACCTGCGCGGTCTCGCCGAGTTCACCCTGGCCCAGGCCGAGGTCGAGCTCGGTCTGGGCAACGAACCCGCCTCCGCGCAACACCTCCGGACGGCCACGGAGCTGCTGAAAAAGGGAAGCAACCGCGAGCAACAGGCCGATCTGGAGAGGCTTCGCGGCGAATGGCACCTGCTGCGCGGCGAGCCGGACTCTGCCCGGACCGCGTTGCGTCGCGCCGTGATCCATGCCAAGGAGAGTCACAGCGTGGTCGCATGGCTCGACGCGCGGCTCTCCGCCGTCCAGGTGGACCTCTCCTCCGGAAGCGCGAGGGCGACCCTCGCCGAGGCGGAGAGGCTCCGCACCGAGGCGGAGGAGTTGGGGCACGCCCGGTTGCGGCTGCGCGCCGCCGAGACCCTGGCGCGAGCGGCGCTCGCGGCGGGCGACTCGCAGCGCGCCCGGGAGGCCGCACGGGCAGGCATCGAGCGGGCAGCGGCCTGCGGCGGGTACTCCAGAACCTACAGCTTCCATCTGCTGCTCGCCCGGGCTCTCGTGCAGGCCGGCCTGGAGGACGAAGCCGCGGTCGAGCGCAAGCGGGCCGCCGCAGAGATCGCCCGGATCGAACGGGACCTCGGGCCCGCGCAGCGGAAATCCTTCAACCGCATCTCGGAGGTGCAGGACATTGCGGAGCAGAGCAGAAGCGTCCAGCCGGCCGCCGGAGACGGCCGAGGAGGTGCCGAGCCACCCGGCCTCAGCGAACCTCCCGGACCCCATGCACGACATCGTTGACCGGGTGCGCGACATCACGCGCGAGAACGAGCGGCTCTTCCAGCGCCTGATCGAGGGCGAGCGCCGCTTTCGCAGTCTTGCCAGGGCGGTGTGGAAGGTGCAGGAGGAGGAACGGCGCCGGCTTGCCCGGGAGCTGCACGACGGGCTCGGCCAGAACTTGACGGCCCTGACCAACCAGCTCGAGCGCCTGCAGCAGAGACTCGCGGAGAGCGATGCCACCGAAATGGCGGTCCGCCTCAACGACGCCGTCGAGATGGCGCGCCTGGCCCTCAACGAGAGCCGCGAGCTGTCACGCCTGCTCCGCCCGCCGGTGCTCGACGACCTCGGCCTGCCGGCCGCTCTCTCCTGGCTCGCCCGAACCCTCGAGCGCACCGGATTGCGCGTCGAGGTCACCCTCGGCGGGCTGGACGAGGCGCGCCTCGACCCGGACGTCGAGACGCTGGTCTTCCGGCTCGTCCAGGAGGCTCTGACCAACGTCCTTCGCCACGCCGGCGTGACCCGCGCGCAGGTGGCCCTGTCGCGCTCCGGGGGCGTCCTCGCGCTGCGGGTGTCCGACGAGGGGCGGGGCTTCGATCTCCAGACCGCCTTCGCAGGCTCCGAGGCGGCGACCGGCTCGGGTCTGCGTGGCATGCGCGACCGGCTCGAGCTCTTCGGCGGACGCCTCGATCTTGCCTCGGTACCGGGCCAGGGTACGGTCGTCTCGGCCATCGTCCCGCTGCTGGAGGCGCCATGACCCGGCGCGTGCGCGTGCTGGTGGCGGACGACCACACCATCGTGCGCCAGGGGCTGGTGAGCCTTCTCCTCGAGAGCGGCGAATGCGAGGTGGTCGCTGAGGCCGCGGACGGCCTCGAGGCCATTGAGAAGGCGCAGGCCACGCAGCCGGAGGTGGCGATCCTCGACCTCTCCATGCCTCGCCTGTCGGGGCTCGAGGCGGTGCGGCGGATCCATGAGGCACTGCCCCAGACCCGCGTCCTCGTGCTCACCGTTCACGAGGAGGAGGAATACGTCCTCCCCCTGGTGCGAGCCGGCGCCTCCGGATACTTGATCAAGGACAGCGCCGTGGCCGAGTTGCTGGCCGCCGTCCGCGCACTCCACGCCGGCCAAGGCTACTTCTGTCCGCAGGCCGCGAGGGTGCTTGCCGAGCAGTACCGTCAGCCCGACCGTGCGGCGGACGATCCCTACGGTTCGCTCTCCCCCCGCGAGCGCGAGGTCTTCCACCTCGTGGTCGACGGCCGGACCACCAAGGAGATCGCCCGCGCCCTTGGCATCAGCGTCAAGACCGCCGACAACCACCGCTGCCGCCTGATGGAGAAATTGGGAGTTCACAACACGGCGGAGCTCGTCCGCTACGCCGCCCGCCGCGGCCTCCTGTCCTGAGCCTGTTGCCTGAGGGATTTTCCTCGGTGCGGAGCAGGGGAAGTTCCTCCCCGCGACTGAGGATTTCTCCGTCTGCCGCCTCCCCCTTCGATGCGCTAGCTTGCGATGGAGAGGAGAAATCATGAAGAGATGGCGCTTTTCTCCAATCTCTTTGATAGCAGCACTACTGCTTCTGGCCGGAGCTCCGGTCTCTCAGGCCTCAACGCCGCCTTCAGGGCAGATCTTCAGCGCCGATGGCACCATTCGCGTCGTCGATCCGCGGAGCGCCTTCGGCGACCCTGCCCCCGGCGCGGCGATCTCCTCGTTCCTGACCCGCGTCCGGGTGGAGCTCGGGCCGGCCGGAGCCCTGACCCCCGACAACGCTCCCGACAGTCTTGCCGGCGGCGGCCTCTACCGCCTCGTGGGCAGCGAAAACTGCACCAGCGGCGAGTAGGCCCCCTCCTCACCGGGCCCCCCGTGGAGCGCGACCTCTGCGAGGGGCCCGGGCTTTTTCAAGCGCTTGGAGTCGCCTTCACAGACCGGCGAAGAGGTCCTCGACCGGCCTTGCCACCAACGGCGCGCCGGCTCCCAACCGGAACGTCTCATAGCTCAGGATCGCGTCGAGGTTCGGGCGGTCGAAGAACAACCGCCCGATCGACTGGTGCTGCGTGCGGTGGGCGGCGAGCGCCCGCGCCTTGACCTCGCGCCAGGGGCGGACGTCGATGAGGAAATCGACCCCCGGGCTCTCCGCGAGGAGGGCGGGATCCGTCTCCTCCCATGGCATGACCGGCCCCACCCAGAGCAGCCGGGGGACCCGGTGCGCGTCCCCGAGCTCCGGAAACCAGCGGCCATCCGCCGCCGCGGTCACGGCGTCGGTCGTAAAACGGCTGATCGCGATGTGATCGGGATGCTGATTGCCGCCGTTGGGATCGAACGTGATCACGATCGCAGGGCGATGCCGCCGGATCAGGCTCACGAGCGCGGCGCGGATCTCCTCGAAAGGAGCCTCCGCGAGATGACGATCCTCGTGAGGCAGGATTGCGAGTTGAGCGATGCCCAGGATCTCCGCGGTGACCCGCAGCTCCTGCTCGCGCACTTCGGGTAGCCGCTCGATCGTGGTCAGCGGCGGATCACCGGCGGAGCCCCGCTGCCCGCGCGTCGCGCAGCAGAGCACGACGCTCACTCCCGCCTCGGTGTATTTGCGGGCGACACCGGCGGTGAAGAAGCTTTCGTCGTCCGGATGCGCGAAGCTGAGGAGAATGGCCATGGCTTCGAAGCCTACACCGTGAGCCGATCACGCCAAGGTTGTATGATAAAAAATCCACGTCACCGCCAAACCTTGTCTCCGGAGACTCACCATGACCGTCCCGCACCCCCGCCGTCTCGCAGCCGTCCTCGCTCTTACCCTCCTTTTCGCCGCCGCGTCCGCCTTCTGCGCCGGGGATCCCGGCGAGGCGCTGCGCGAGGCCGCGCGCGCCGGGGACGTGGCCCGGATCGATGCCCTGCTCGCCGCCGGGGCGCCAATCGACGCGCCCGCCCGGTACGGCATCACTCCGCTCTACCTCGCGGCCGAAAAGGGCCATCTCGCGGCCGTGCGGCGGCTCGTCGAACGGGGGGCGAATGTCAATGCCCAGAACGACTTCTTCAGTGAGTCCGTCATCGAGGTAGCGCTTCGGGAGAGCCGCTTCGACGTGGCGCTCTACCTCCTCGGCAAAGGCGCCGAAGACGCCTCCTCCGCCCTCGAGGTGGCGATCGAGCGCGAGGATGTGGAGCTGGCCCGCGCCGCGCTCGCCAGCGGCTTCGTCGAGCCGCTCGACCTGGCAGCCGCACGCCGCGCCGCCGAGGGGGGTAACCCGGCCCTGCGCGAGCTACTGGCGAAGGCCACGGCGAAGCCGAGGCAGCACCCCCCGTACAAGGTCCCGGCGGAGCGTCTCTCCGCCTACGCCGGGCGCTATCGGATGGACGACGGGAAAGAGGCCACCGTGAACGTGCGCGGCGAGGGCCTGACGCTCACCCTCCCCAGCCAGGACAACCAGGGAGAGACGGCCGTCGCCGCTGTGGCCGAGGACCGGTTCGACAGCCCCGACGGCAGCCTCTCGATCACCTTCGGCGGACGCGCCGGGCTCATCGAGTGGGCGCGTCTCAACCGCGGCGGCGAGGTCTCGTTCCTCGGCGTGGTCGCCGCCGTTGATCCGACGCCGTTGCGCTCCGCCGCCTCCGCGGACAAGACCCAGCAGGCGCCGGCCGGCCCGGCGCGTCCCTGGCCGCAGTTCCGCGGTCCGCGGGCTTCAGGGATCGGCGACGGCCAGGGTGCTCCCGCCGCGTGGAACGTCGCGACCGGCGAGGGCGTACGCTTCAAGACGCCGATCCCGGGCATCGGCCTCTCCAGCCCGATCGTCTGGGGCGACCGGATCTTCGTGACCACGGCGGTGAGCGGCAAGGGCGACGCGACCTTCCGCACGGGGCTCTACGGCGACGCCACCTCGGTCGACGACACGTCCGAGCACTCCTTCCGGCTCTATGCCCTCGACACCGCCACCGGCCGTGTGGTCTGGGAGCGCGAGGTCCACCGCGGCGTTCCCCTGGTGAAGCGCCACCTCAAGTCGAGCCTCTCCAACGCCACCCCGGCGACCGACGGCGAGCGCGTCGTGGTGCTCTTCGGCCCGATCGGCAAGCTCGCCGCCTACGACTTCTCCGGCAAGCTCCTCTGGCAGCGCGACATCGGCATCCTCGACTGCAACGACCCGCAGGCGGGCAGCGCGGAATGGGGGCACGCCAGCTCCCCGATCCTCTACGGGGACCTGGTGCTCGTGCAGGGGGACCGCCGCAAGGACTCCTTCCTCGCGGCGTACCGTCTGGATTCCGGCGAGGAGGTCTGGCGGGTGGCGCGCGAAGAGCCGTCCACCTGGGCGACGCCCAACGTGCTCCCGGCGCCCTCAGGCGACGAGCTGATCACCAACGGAACGACGATCCGCGGCTACGATCCGCGCACCGGCAAGGTGCTGTGGAGCCTGGGGCCGAACTCCGAGGTGATCGTCTCGACGCCGGTCGTGGGAAACGGGATGGCGTTCGTCACCGCCGGCTACCCGCCCGTGCGGCCGGTCTACGCCGTGCGGCCGGGCCATCGCGGCGACCTGACCCTGCCCAAGGGCGAGCGCGCGAGCCCGGCGGTCGCCTGGAGCCACCCGCGCGGCGGCACCTACATCCCGACGCCGATCCTCTACCGGGGCCTCCTCCACACCGTCAACAACAACGGTGTCCTGACCACCTACCGCGCCGAAACCGGAGAGCAGCTCTCCATGATCCGCCTGAGCGCCTCCGGAACCTCCTTCTCCGCCTCCCCCGTGGCCGCGGACGGCCGGCTCTACATCGCAAGCGAGCCAGGAGACGTCTACGTGCTGCGCGCCGGCCCCGAGCCCGAGTTGCTGGCCACCCATCCCATGGGTGAGATCGTGATGTCGACCCCCGCGCTCTCGGGCGGGCTTCTGGTCATCAGAGCTCTCAACCACGTCTACGGGATCGCCCAGGGGGATGGGCGCACCGCCTCCGCCCGGGAATGAAATTCCCGGGCGAGGTGCCGACCAAGGTGCGGCGAAAAAGATGTCTGTAAAACCATGACCGACAGAGAAAGAGTGCCAACCATGAAGCAATGGATTCTTCTCCTCGGCTGCTTCCTGCTGACCCTTGGCGCGGCTCCCCCGAGCAGCGCTCCCGTGGAGATCCGCGAGTGGCCGGTCCCCTGGGAAGACACGCGGCCTCGCGATCCCGCGGTCGACGCCCAGGGGCGCGTCTGGTTCGTGGGACAGATCGGCGACTACATCGGCCGGCTCGATCCGGCGGCGGGAACGTTTGACCGCTTCGAGCTCGAGCCCGGGACCGGACCGCACAACCTGATCGTGGGACGGGACGGCGCGATCTGGTTCGCAGGCAACCGCAAGGGGTACATCGGCCGGCTCGACCCCGCGAGCGGCAAGATCACCAGATTCCCCATGCCGGAGGCGGAAGCCAAGGACCCGCACACCCTGATCCAGGCGCCGAACGGCGACATCTGGTTCACCGTGCAGTTCGGCAGCTACGTGGGACGACTGGACCCCAAGAGCGGCACGGTCCGGCTGGTCAAGGTCCCCACTCCCGGCGCCCGGCCCTACGGCATCCTCGTCGACTCCTCGGGAAGACCGTGGTTCAACGAGTTCGGCACCAACGCGTTGGGCTCGATCGATCCCAAGACCATGGAGCTCGCGGAGCACAAGCTGCCCAATCTCGCCGCGCGCGGGCGCCGGATCGCTCTTCCGGGGGACGGCGGCATCTGGTACGTGGACTACGCCCGGGGCTACCTCTCGCGATTCGATCCCAAGAGCGGCAAGGTCGAGGAGTGGCAGACGCCCGGTGGCCCCAGCTCCCTCCCCTATGCCCTGAGCAGCGACCACCGCGGCCGGCTCTGGTTCGTGGAGACCGGTCCGCAGCCCAACCGGCTCGTCGGCTACGACCCAAAGGCCCGCCGCTTCTTCTCGACCACCGAGATTCCCAGCGGCGGCAGCAACGTCCGCCACATGATCTTCGATCCGCGAAAGAAGGAGCTCTGGTTCGGGACGGACAAGAACACGATCGGGCGGGCGAAGGTGACGTAAGCAGCGGATCTGGAGATGAGCCGCGCCCGCTCGAAGAACTGGTCGCCGTGACCGGTCGAGGGCCGCCCCTGCGAGGGACCTTCATTTCCAGGTTGACGCCGTACTAGCGCTGCCGTCTGAATCCTACGAGCAAGATGATCGCAGCGACGAGGATCGCCAGGCCAGTGCTGATGAACCCGACTGTCACGACCGCTTCTTGCCAGCGCTGACCGACGTGCTCGCCAGCCGCGATGGGTGTCATCGCCGCCGTGCCAAAGATCGCTGCGAGCGTAGTGAACGCCCAGTTGCCATAGGTGCCGGAGAGCGCCAGCCAGTACGCTATGGCGTTCAAGCGCGAAGACAGTCTGACTTCTCTCCACGCAGCGCCCACAGCCAGGAGAAACGTGCCGTTCATCACACCTTCGAGATGTGCGGCCAAACCCATCCGAGGGTTCGTGAATTTCTGCCCAACCAACCCGGTAAGCAGACCGAGAAGGAACAGGAGCATGCCATGCCAGAGGAGTTGACGCGTTCTATCTGTCATGTTCAGGTCTCGTCAATCAAAAACACGTCGGAACCTTCGTGGAGCTCTTCGAAGCCTCGAGCGCAGCGCGAATCGCCTTCGCGACAACTGCCGCTTCACGGACCGCATGTCCCGACCGCTCCGCGATGATTTGGCAACTGCGCCTCGACAAACGGAGTTGATCCCGCTGCAGCTCCGAGTGCACCTCTGCGGTCGGCCCGCTCCTTACGCCGCCCGTCACGACGACCACGGGGATCGTCAACTCGCGGCGCGTAGCTCTGACTTCCTCGCCACTCTCACGTGTGTGCATCAGTTCGTCGTACATCGCCTTGTATCGAGTTGTGCGATGGACCGTAGCGCGGACGAAGGGGCGAACCGCCCCAGGAGCCGAGTCGGGAGAGGGGCCAAGCGTCACGCCAGACAGCCGCAGCACGCCAAGCGATGCTGCCCACGGCACGAGCCAGCCGTACGGGGGTATGGCAGAGGGAGCCCCAACGGCCGCGTAGCGGGCGCCCTGGTCTTCATGGGAGGCTTCCACCAGGACCAGACCGGCGACACGAGCCTCGCGCTCAGAAGCGAAGACGCGCACATTGAACCCTCCGAACGAGGTGCCAACCAGAACAACCGAACGGTCGATGCCGCTCCGCGTCAGGAGCTCCGCCAGTTCACTCGCAATTCGACGGCTCGTGCGGGGGGTAGGTCCCGGGTCGCTGTAGCCCATGCCTGCACGATCGTATGCACATGCTTTGGTAATCCGGGAGACTTCCGTCATCACGGCGTACGAATCAAAAGACGTACCGCCCAGACCGCTGTCGAAAACCACCACGGGATCCCCTGACCCCATGCACCAGATGTGAAGACGGTGCCCGCCGACATCCACCAACCTTCCGGGCGGCGGGGTTGCGGCGAAATCTCTGCGGCTGGAGACCGATTGAAATGCGGCCCCGCCAAGCGCGACGACGGTCAGCAGAACGACAAGTCCGGCGGCGATACGTCGAGTCCATCGCCACATCAAGGCTCCTTTGCGTACATCCGTTCCAGAGCGTTCCATAGACTGCAGCCGTCGAACGACCCTGGCGTTCACGCGCGAAGGCCCGGCCACTGCAGCCGAGGCGTACGCGGAAGTATGCCCGGCCCTTCGTCGACTTGCAACGCCTCGTCAGGCCGGTAGGATGGCCGAGCACGGCAGCGGAATCATAGCTTTCGAGCATCATAGTAGTTGTTCTCACCTTCGTCCTGATGCGCAGCGAGCAGCTCCAGTCCTGCGGCCGCGAGTATCGTCCGATAGCCTTTCATTACCGAGCGAGATCGACTGGCGCCCGGTCAGCATGTCCGTCCAGGTACAGGCTTGCTCCGGCGATGTGAACAGGAACCTGCCTCCAGGAACAAGAACCGATGCAACCCGGTGGATGAGCGCCACCTGCGCGTCGGCAGCCAACAGGAAAAGCAGACCCCAGGCGACCACAGCGTCGAACGTGCGACCGAAGAGGCCTGAGTCCTCTACTGCCTCGCACGCCACGTGAGCCTGCGGGAATCGTTTGTGGAATGCCGCCACCATCGCGGGAGAGGCATCCACACCGTACACCACGAACCCGTCCTGGATGAGGGCTTGAGAGATCGGGACCCCGTGGCCACAGCCAAGGTCCAGAACGGCGCCCCCTGGGGGAAGCGCCCGGGCCCACTGCCGAACGGTCGCGACACCGATCGTGGGGTCCCGCCGAAGTATGAACTCGTGAGCAAGGGCATCGTAGCCGCCAGAGGAATCGTGCGATTGCTGTTCCATGGTTTGGTCCGCGGGTCAGGCGTCCTGTCTTAAGGAACTGAGGAATGGAGACGAGGGCGCTCGGCAAGCAAGCTCTGGTAGAGGCGCGTACAGGCTTGCCGGTCCGGCTCCGAGATGTCTCGCTGGGTTGAGCAACTCGGCATCTGGCCAACGACGAAGAGCCAGCCGCTGACGACACGTGACGCACAGTCCACATACGACCGAGATGCGACGATCGCGCGAGCCGAGACGATGAGGGCTGCGGCAAGCGCAATCGCGCCGCTCGCGAATGACCGACTCCTCTCTTGAGCGTTCCAACTATTCACACATCCTCCCGGGGCAGCAGCACGTGTCGAGGTTAAAGCATGAGTAATTCGTGCCCAGGCTCGTACAGTTATGCTCGCCGCACGGGCTAGCCGTAAAGCACTCGCCCTCGCCGGTCAGTTCCGCGGTAGGGGCGTTGAGCTGGACAACCTCGACCTCGGGGGTCGTCTGGCCCTGCAGATCCTCGATCCCGGGGGTCGCCTGGGCCTGCTCGTCCTGGACCATGGGGGTCGCCGCGGCGTGGTCGCGAGAGATGGCTTGCCAAGGGATAAGCCCCATCACGGAGACAAGAGCCATACCAACGATCGTCATTCTCATCTTTCTCCTACGCGGTCCTTTCTCGATGTTCACGTTGCCTAGCGGGCATGACCTCCTTCCCGCCCCCGAACCACCAAAAGAGACCGCCGGTCAGTACGTCGCTCCGCGGCTAAGGCGTAGCCCACCTAACGCAGGGCGAGGGCGTCCGTCTGCAAACCGCGAGAGTGGTAGAGAGGGCCGCCCAACCTGAAGCCGGAGGGCAAACCCTCGGACATCAACCAGTTCTGGTCCGTATCGCGTCGCAGACGTCGCTCTAGAAGCCGCCTACACCGCCTGTACATCTGCCGAGAGCCAGAACGCAACCCTGTCGAAAATGTCCTGTAAGTTGATCTGGAGCATACCTACTGCGTACAGGTCGAGACCGTCGTAGTGGGCAGGAAATTTAGGATCCTTATCCAATCGCTGAGAGAACACATCGAAGACCAGGCGAGCAAACGAGATGGCTTGCGGAGCTGAGACTAACTTCGCGCAGCCGGCGCAATGAACGAAGTTCGCGCTAGAAACTGAGATATGTCTTTGAGAATATTGGGCCAGAGGCGATCTCCTAACCAAAGGAGGATCGCAATATAGGAGAGAGCTTATGAAGAAGACTGCTTGTCGCCTCGCTCTTGCCCTGCTCCTCGGCTTTTTTGGTACTGCGTCTTGGACCTCCGCCCAGACCTGCGAAGACAACTGTAACTATGA
>DASQEB010000033.1:0-4765 GCA_035633875.1 Thermoanaerobaculia bacterium | reverse complement strand
GGTGTGCATCACCGCCGCGGACCTGCCGGGACCGAACGGCGTGCAGCTCCTGGACGACGGCTGGCCGATCCTCGCGGACGGGTTCACCCTCCACGTGGCCGAGCCGGTGGCGCTGGTGGCGGCGCCGACGCGCCTCGCGGCCCGGCAGGCGCTCGCCGCGGTCTCCGTCGAGTACGAGCCGCTCGCTCCCGTTCTCACCCTGGAGGAGGCAGGTGCGCTCCCGCCGCTTCACGAGATCCGCCTCGAGAACGGCGATCTTGAGAGCGCCCTGGCCGGGGCCGACCATGTTGTCGAGGGGGAGTCCCGGACCGGGTACCAGGAGCACATCTACATCGAGCCCCAGGGGATGATTGCGTGGTTCGAAAGGGACGGCACACTCACCGCCCTCGGCTCCATGCAATGCCCCTACTACGTCCACAAAGCCCTGGTCCACGCTTTTCGCCTGGGAGACGAGAAGGTGCGGGTGCGCGCTTCGGCCGTGGGGGGAGGGTTCGGTGGCAAGGAGGACTTCCCGAGCGCCGTCGCCCTTCACGCCGCCCTGCTCGCCCGCGCCGCCGGCCGGCCGGTGAAGATGATCTACGACCGGCACGAGGACATCGTCGGCACCACCAAGCGCCACCCCGCGCTCATCCGGCACCGGACCGGCGTGAGCCGCGACGGCCGGCTCCTCGCCCTGGACATCGACATCCTGATGGACGGCGGGGCCTACTCCACCCTCTCCCCCGTGGTGCTCTCGCGGGCCCTGCTCCACTCCTTCGGACCTTACCGCTGCCCGGACGTCCGCATCCGCGGCCGGGTTCTGCGCACCCACACCGCGCCGAACAGCGCCTTCCGGGGATTCGGAGCCCCGCAGGTGCAGTTCGCGATGGAGCGCCAGATGGACCGCATCGCGCGGGAGCTGGGCCTCGATCCGTTCGAGGTCCGCGCCAGGAACGTCGTGGAAGCGGGAGACCGGCTACCGACCGGGCAGCTCCTCGACGCCAGCACCGCAGCCCGTCTCTGCCTCGAGACGGCCGCGGAGCGGACCGGCTTCCGCGAGCGGTGGAAGGCACTGGAAGAGGCCCGCGCCCGGCGCGAAGAAGGCGAGCCGATGCGAGGGATCGGTCTCTCCCTCTACTTCCATGGCGCCGGCTTTACCGGCAACGGCGAGCGCAAGATGAAGTCGCCGGTCACGGCCCGCCTGCTGGAGGACGGGAGGATCGAGGTGCTGACGGCCATGACCGACATGGGCCAGGGCTGCGCCGCGGTCTTCCCCCAGATCGCCGCCGCGGCGGCCGGGTTGAAGTCGGACGACGTCGTCTTCGCCGAGCCGGACACGAGCGAGGTCCCCGACTCCGGGCCGACCGTCGCTTCGCGGACCACGATGATCGTGGGCGGGCTCATCGCGGACGCGGTCTCCGGGCTCAGGGACAAGGTTCTCGCGTGGCACGGCCGCCCGATCGAGCGTTTCCGCGACGCGGCCCAAGCCTTCCAGAGGGAGGCCGGCCCGGTGGAGGTCACGGTCCGCTACGAGCCTCCGGAGTGGCAGGCGTTCGACGAATCGACCTACCGGGGAGCGGCCTACCCGACCTACGCGTGGGGAGCGGACGTGGTCGAGGTGGAGGTCGACCCCGACACGCTGGCGGTGCGGCCCGTCCAGGTCACCGCCGTCTGCGAGGTCGGCCGCGTGATCCACAAGACCCTCTGCGCAGGGCAGATCGAAGGGGGCACGCTCCAGGCCCTCGGCTGGGCGCTGATGGAGGAGGTCAAGCTCCAGGACGGCCGGTATCTGAACGACCGGCTCGCGACCTACATCATCCCCACCGCCAAGGACAGCCCCAGGATCGACGTCCACCTCCTCGAGCAGCCCTGGGAGGGAGGCCCCTTCGGCGCCAAGGGCGTCGGCGAGCTCCCCATGGACGGCGGAGCCCCTGCGGCCGCCCAGGCGATCGAGAACGCGACGGGCATCCCCATCCACGAGATCCCGGCCACCCCGGAGCGGCTGCTGCGGTGGGCGGGCGAGGAGACCCAACGGTGAACGCCTCCTTTTCCGTCAACGGCCGGCCGGTCGATCTCGAAGGCCATCCCATGGAGCGCCTCCTCGACGTGCTGCGCGAACGGCTGGGCCTGACCGGCACCAAGGAGGGGTGCGGCGAGGGGGAGTGCGGAGCCTGCACGGTCCTGATCGACGGCGAGCCCGTCCTCTCCTGCCTCGTGCCGCTCCTCCAGTGCGAGGGCCGGCGGATCGAGACCGTGGAGAGCCTGGCCGAGGGACCGGCCCGGAGCTTCCTCGAGCGGTTCGTGGCCTCCGGCGGCGTCCAGTGCGGCGCCTGCACGCCCGGAATCGTCGTCACCTCCTGGGCGCTCCTCCGAGAAAAGCCGAAGCCGACGCGCGAGGAGGCCCGGGAGGCGCTGGCCGGCAACCTCTGCCGGTGCACCGGGTACGAGGGGATCCTGCGGGCACTCTGCGAGGAGCCCGAACGGTGAGCCTCGCCGTCCGCCCCCGTTCGCTCGAAGAGGCGGTCCGGTATCTGGGGGACAACCCGGGACTCGTGCCCGCCGCGGGCTGCACCGACCTCATGGTCCGCGGCCCGCTGGAGCTCCACCGGCTCGACCGGGTGATCGATCTTCTGGGGATTCCCGAGCTCCGCGGCATCCGGGAGGTCGAGGGAGGGATCGAGATCGGCGCGACCACGCCGTTCTCCGAGATCCGCCGCTCGCCCCTCGTGCGCGCCATTTTCCCCGCCCTCGCCGACGCCGCCGCGCTCGTGGGCGGATGGCAGATCCAGAACCGGGCCACCCTGGGCGGCAACATGGCCAACGCGAGCCCCGCCGGCGACTCCCTCCCCGTGCTGCTCGTTCTGGACGCGGTGGTCGTGGTGGCGGGGGCTCAGGGCCTGCGGGAGATCCCTTACGACGCGTTCCATAGGGGCTATCGCAAGACGGCCCTTGAGCCGGGGGAGATCGTCGCCCGGGTGCGTCTTCCCCTTCTCCCGGAGGGATCGGTCCAGGCTTTCCGAAAAGTGGGCACGCGGGAGGCCCAGGCCATCAGCAAGGTCGTGGTCGCGATGGTGGGGAGGATTTCGGAGGGTCGGATCGCGGAATTGTGCCTCGCCGCTGGGAGCGTCGCTCCGACGCCGGTCCGCCTTCCTGCCGCCGAAAGCGCCGTGCATGGCATGGCCCCGGGTTCCGAGGCCGCGGACCTCGCCGGCCGCGAGGCGGCGCGGGAGGTGACGCCGATCGACGACGTCCGCTCCACCACGGAGTACCGCCGCTTCGCCCTGGAACGAGTGGTGCGGCGGATGGTACTGTCCCTGGCGCCATGACCCCGCCGACCTCCCTCAACTCTGAATCCACCCGCGACGCGATGGAGCGCCTTCGGGCCGCCAACCTCGCCTTTGCCCGGCACTATCCCGGGGAATCCGGTGGCCGCCAGCCGGTCCACACGGTCTACGGCGGAGCGCACCTGTTCCGGTCGGACGCCGCGGCGAAGCTCGGAGCGCTCGCGTTGCGGGCTCTGGAGGACTACGCGCCGGAGCCCGCGGATCTGGCTCGGGTGCTCGGCCTGCCGGAGACACTCGCGCCGACGGTCCACGCGCGGATCGTCGAAAAGCTCCGCCGCGAGCCGGTCGAGGATTTCCGGACGGACTTCGAGGATGGCTACGGCAACCGGCCGGACGCCGAGGAGGACGGCCACGCCGAGACTGTCGCACGGGAGATGGCCGCGGGCTTGGCCGCCGGTACTCTGCCCCCCTTTATCGGCATCCGCATCAAGCCCTTCACCGAGGAGCTGCGGGAACGGTCCATGCGCACGTTGGACATCGTCCTGACGACGCTCACCCGCGAGACGGGCGGCCGGCTGCCGGACAATTTCGTCGTGACCCTCCCCAAGGTGACGATCCCGGAACAGGTCTCGGCGCTCGCCGACCTCTTCGATCTCCTGGAGCCGGCGCTGGGCCTCCCGTCGGGGTCGTTGCGGTTGGAGATCATGATCGAGACGCCGCAGTCGATCCTCGACGAGAATGGGCAATCCAATCTCCCGCTCCTCGCCGACGCGGCGCGAGGCCGGTGCGTGGCGGCCCACTTCGGAACCTACGACTACACGGCGTCCTGCAATATCACTGCGGCGTATCAGGCCATGGATCATCCGGTCTGCGACTTCGCCAAGCACATGATGCAGGTCGCCTACGCGGGCACGGGGATCTGGATTTCGGACGGCGCCACCAATGTCCTGCCGGTGCCGCCTCACCGCGCGGGCAAGGAAGGCGCTTCGCTCACCTCGGCTCAGACCGAGGAGAACCGAGCCGCCATCCACGCTGCTTGGAGGCTCCACGCCAAGCACGTCCGGCACTCGCTGACCGGCGGTTTCTATCAGGGATGGGACCTGCACCCGGCCCAACTCGTCACCCGCTACGCGACGGTCTTCGCCTTCTTCCTGGAAGGACTGGACGCTGCGTCCGAGCGCCTCCGCAACTTCGTCGAGAAGGCGGCCCGGGCGACCCTGGTGGGCGAGGTCTTCGACGACGCCGCCACCGGCCAGGGCCTCCTCAACTACTTCCTCCGCGCCGTCAACTGCGGCGCGATCACGGAGGAGGAGGCGCTGGAGCGGTCCGGGCTGACGCTGGAGGAGCTGCGGGGGCGATCCTTCGTGAAGATCCTGGCGAACCGGCGGGGTTAGCTCGACCTTCTCCGCAACGTCCCCTCGATCAGACCGTATGGCTCTGCGGTCGCCACGAAGATCTCGTTGCGGTTCTGGAGGCCGAACGGGGTGAGGTCCACCGGAATG
>DASQEB010000032.1:0-13576 GCA_035633875.1 Thermoanaerobaculia bacterium | reverse complement strand
GCGGCCTTGGGCGACCCCCAGCGACGCGTCCCCGCCGTCCTCGTCGCCGGCACCAACGGCAAGGGGTCCACCTCCGCGCTGGTGGACGCCATGTCCCGGGCTGCCGGCTACCGCACCGGGCTCTACACCTCGCCCCATCTGGAGACCGTGGAGGAACGGCTCCGCCTCGACGGCCGCACGATCGGCTCCGGCCGCCTGGGCGAGCTCCTCGCGGAGCTGGTTGCTGTGGCCGAGGTCGAGACAGGATCGCCCCCCACCTACTTCGAAGCCCTGACCGTGGCCGCGTTCCGCTGGTTCGCCGCCGAGCGGGTTGACCTGGCCGTCGTGGAGGTGGGGATGGGCGGGCGGCTCGACGCCACGAACGTCGCCGACCCGTTGCTCTCGGTGATCACCCCCATCGCCTTCGACCACCGGGAGATGCTCGGAGACACCCTCGCCGCCATCGCCCGGGAGAAGGCCGGCATCCTGCGACCGGGCCGCCCCGCCCTCGCCTGGATCGAGAACGAAGAGCCCGCCGGAGCCGTGCGCACGGCCGCCGCCGGCCTCGGCACCGCTCTCCGGTTCGCCTCGGACGAGGTGAGGATCGAGGGAGTCGAGCCGCAGGGGTGGGAGGGCCAGCGGGTCCGCCTCTCCACCCCGGTTCGGCGCTACGACCTCCGGCTCGCCCTCCTGGGGGATCACCAGGCGCGCAACCTGGGCCTCGCCGTGCGCGCGGCGGAGGTCCTCTCCGATCTCGGTTTCGAACGGCTGGACGCCCGGGCGATCGCGGCCGGCACCGCCGCCTGCCGCTGGCCCGGCCGGCTGGAGGTGGTCGATCTCCCGGAAGGCCGCCGCGTGCTCCTCGACGCGGCGCACAACGAGGCCGGAGCCGCCGTCCTCGCCGCCTTCCTCGCTCGCATCGGCGAGCCGGTGGACCTCGTTTTCGGGGCCCTGGCGGATAAGGACGTCCGGGGGATGCTCTCCGACCTCGCCCCGCACGCCCGCCATCTCGTCCTCACCACGCCTCCCAGCCCCCGGGCCAAACCTCCAGAAGAGCTCGCCGCCCTTCGGCCGGACCCGACCGGCGTCCTCGTCGAGCCGGACCCCGGGCGCGCCCTGGACCGGGCCCTGGGCCTCGGCGGTGGGATCCTGGTCGCCTGCGGATCGATTTTTCTGACCGGGGAGGTTCGGAAAGGGCTGCGGGAGAGGTTCGGGGTGCCCCCTCCCGCCTACATCAACGGGTCATAGAGCGGGAACCGCTCGCACAGCTCCCGCACCTTCCCGCGCACCGCCTCGTGGACCCCGGCGTCCTCCGGGGCGCGCAGCACCTCGGCGATGAAGTCGCCCACGTGCTCCATTTCGGGCTCCTTCATCCCCCGGGTGGTGAGGGCCGGGGTGCCGATGCGGACACCCGAGGCGACCAGCGGCGGGTTGGTGTCGTAGGGACTGGTGTTCTTGTTGACCGTGAGCGCCGCGGTCTCGAGCGCTTTTTCGGCGACCTTTCCCGTCAGTCCCGCCTTGGCCACGTCCAGCAGGAAGACGTGGTTGTCCGTGCCGCCGGAGACGATGCGGAAGCCGTGGCCGGCGAGCCGGTCCGCAAGAGCCCGGGCGTTCTCCACGATCTGCCGCTGATAGCTCCGGAACCCGTCGGAGAGGGCCTCCTTCAGGGCCACGGCCTTGGCCGCGATGATGTGCATCAGCGGTCCGCCCTGGAGGCCGGGGAACACCGACCGGTCGATGTCCTTGGCGAATTCCTCCTTGCACATCACCAGGCCAGCGCGCGGTCCCCGTAGGGTCTTGTGCGTCGTCGTGGTGACGAAGTGGCAGTGGGGAATGGGCGACGGGTGGAGCCCGGCGGCCACCAGGCCAGCGATGTGGGCGATGTCGGCCATGAGGAGCGCGCCGGCCTTGTCGGCAATGGCGCGGAAGCGCTCGAAGTCGATGATCCGGCTGTAGGCGGAGGCGCCGCAGACGATCAGCTTCGGCCGCTCGGACAGGGCCTGGCGCTCGAGGGTGTCGTAGTCGATCCGCTCCGTCTCCCGGTCCACCCCATAGGCCACCACCTCGAAGTCGCGGCCGGAGTAGGAGAGGCGGTGGCCGTGGGTGAGATGGCCGCCGCAGGAGAGGTCCATGCCCATGAGCTTGTCGCCGGGCCTCAGAGCCGCGAAGTAGATGGCCATGTTGGCCGAAGTGCCGCTGTGGGGCTGGACGTTGACGTGCTCGGCCCCGAAGAGCTCCCTGGCCCGCTCGATCGCCAGCCGCTCGGCCACGTCCACGAACTCGCAGCCGCCGTAGTAGCGCCGGCCGGGATAGCCCTCGGCGTACTTGTTCGTCATCACGCTGCCGGCGGCTTCCAGCACGGCGCGGCTGACGAAGTTCTCCGACGCGATCAGCTCGAGCCCCAGGTTCTGGCGCGAGCGCTCGTCGGCAATGGCCTGATAGATCTCGGGATCGACGGCTTTGAGGGAGCGATAGTCCGTCATTGGATGGCCGCGCCTCAGGCCCCTCCCTGCTCGTCCGGTCCCGGGCCGCCCTCCTCGGTCTCCCGGGCAGCGGGAGCGGCGGGAGCCTTCTTCGCGGGGGCCTTCTTCGCGGCAGGCTTCTTCTTCGGCTCCGCAGGAGGCTCGGCGGGAGCGGCAGCCGCGCCTCCTGGAGCCCCTTCGGCCGGCGCCGGCGGCTTCTTGATCGAGCGCTTCGAGCTCGATGGACGCTCCGGCCTCTGCTGTACCTCCTCCTGGCGCCGCTGCTTCAGCCGCTTGATCCGGCGTTGGCGCCGGCGCCTCAGCTCCCGATCTCTTTCTCTCATATCCTCTCCTTCAAGACCGCCACCCCGGCCCCTGCTTGAATGACGTCACGGCGCTTTCGGGCGAGCGTCAGCTTGCCCCACGCGCCGCCTGGATGTCAAGGAAAGTACTGAACTTCCGTCCCTCAACGACACAGCCGATCACAGCGGGATGTTGCCGTGCTTCTTCGGCGGCAGGCTCTGCCGCTTCGCCCCGAGCTGGCGCAGCGCGCGGATGATCTCGGGCCGCGTCCGCCGCGGCTCGATGATCGCGTCCACGAAGCCCCGCTCGGCCGCGATATACGGATTCGAGAATTTGGCCCGGTACTCGGCCACCTTCTCCGCCCGCACCCGGGGCGCGTCCGCTCCGGCCTCCTCCAACTCCCGCCGGTAGAGGATGTTGACCGCCCCCTCGGGACCCATCACCGCGATCTCGGCCGTAGGGTAGGCGAAGTTGGCGTCCGTCCGCAGGTGCTTGCTCGCCATGACGCAGTACGCGCCGCCGTAGGCCTTGCGGGTGATCACTGTGATCTTCGGCACCGTGGCCTCGGCAAAAGCGTACAGGAGCTTCGCCCCGTGCTTGATGATTCCGCCGTACTCCTGGGCCGTCCCCGGCAGGAATCCGGGCACGTCCTCGAATGTGATCAGAGGGATATTGAAGGCGTCGCAGAAACGCACGAAGCGGGCCCCCTTGAGCGACGCGTCGATGTCCAGCACCCCGGCGAGCCAGGCGGGCTGGTTGGCCACGATCCCCACGCTGCGGTTGCCGATCCGCGCAAAGCCCACCACGATGTTGCGCGCGTACTGGGCGTGGACCTCCAGGAACCTGCCGTCGTCCACCACGGCCGTGATGAGCTGCTTGATGTCGTACGGCTTGTTCGGGTCCGCGGGCACGAGGGTGTTCAATGCCTCGGACTCCCGGTTCGGGTCGTCGTCGCTGCGCCCCGGCGGCGGGTCGTCCAGATTGTTGCTCGGCAGGTAGGAAAGCAGGTCCCGGATCTGGGCGAGGCAGGCCGCGTCATTGGGCACCGTAAAGTGGCAGACGCCGCTCTTCGCCGCGTGGGTCGAGGCCCCGCCCAGCTCCTCCTTGGTGACCTCCTCGTGCGTCACCGTGCGGATCACGTCCGGACCGGTGACGAACATGTAGCTCGTCTCCTCCACCATCAGGATGAAGTCCGTGATCGCCGGCGAGTAGACCGCGCCGCCCGCGCAGGGCCCCATGATGGCGCTGATCTGGGGGATCACCCCCGAGGCCAGCGTATTGCGCAGGAAGATGTCGGCGTAGCCACCCAGGGAGGCCACGCCCTCCTGGATGCGGGCGCCCCCGGAGTCGTTCAGGCCGATGATCGGCGCCCCGTTTTCCATCGCCAGGTCCATCAGCTTGCAGATCTTGGCCGCGTTCGTCTCCGAGAGCGAACCGCCGAAGACCGTGAAATCCTGGGCGAAGACGTAGACCAGCCGGCCGTCGACCGTGCCGTAGCCGCCCACGACGCCATCGCCGGGGATGGAGATCTTCTCCATTCCGAAGTCGCGGCACCGGTGGGCGATCAGGGCGTCGATCTCCACGAACGAGCCGGGGTCGAGCAGCAGCTCGATCCGCTCGCGGGCGGTGAGCTTGCCCGCCGCATGCTGCTTCTCGACGCGGTCCTTGCCGCCTCCGGCCTCCGCCGCGGCGCGGCGGCGCTTCAATTCGTCGAGTCGCTCCGTCAGGACCTGAGTCATGGCGGGGGATCTTATCCCAGACCTTACCCCCGAGGGTGAGGTTACAATCCGCTCCCTATGCCGTTCTCGGAGCTGGACACCGCCGCCATCGCCCGCCCTCTCTCCCAGATCGCCGAAAACCCCGAAGACGTGGTGGACGCCTTCTTCGAGCGGCGGGAGGACGTGGAACTGCCGCCCGAGGGGGAGCCGCCGGGCCTGCGGGCTTGGGGGGAAGAGGGATTCGCCGTCCGACTCTCCCGCGAGGGGAAGACCTGGCTGGCCTCTCGCGACACGATCGAGTCTCGCGCCTTCGCCGAGGCTCTGCGGCAGGTGGCCCGGGCCCTCCCGTCGGCCACCTACCCCGAGCCCACGCTCTCCCTCGCGCCTCCTGTGGCCGCCCCCGCGGCCCCTGAGCTCCTGGATTTCCCCGGCGCCGTGGCCCGGTCGGTGAGGGCGCACCATGTAGGGTTCCCCTTCCGCCTCACGGTGCGTCGCCACCGACGCTGGGTGCAGGTGGTGGGGACGCGCCTGGTGCCGGCCGCCGAGACCGAGACCTTCTACAGTTGCACCGTGGAGTCCACCTGGAGCCGCTACGGAGCTCTCCTCCCCCGGCTGGACGCGGAGGCGGTGACCGCCACGGCCGCCGCCATCGTGTCCCTCTTCCGCGCCCGGCAGGCGCCGCCGCCCGAGCCGGTCCAGGGAGTGGCCGTCCTGGGTTCCCCGGCGGTGGCCGTTCTCCTGCACGAGGCGGTGGCCCACGCCCTGGAGGCCGACACCCTCGCCCAGGGTGGAAATCCCGAAGCCGCGGTGGGGGTCGTCATGGCCGCCTCCTGTCTCGACGTGCTGGACGACCCGGCCGCGGCCCCGGAAGGGGTGCGCCGCTCCGCGGACGACGAGGGCCTGCCCGTGGTCCGCCGCTGGCTGCTGCGCGGCGGTGTCGTGGAGCAGCCGTTGGCGGATGCCCTGTGGGCTCGCACCTCCCCCGTGCTCCTGCCCGGCGCGGGACGGCGCGGCACCCGTCACCTCCCTCCCGGACCGCGCTCCAGCCACCTGGAGGTCCTCCCGGGCGGCACGGCCGAGGCTGACCTCCTGGCCGAAGCGGACGGCGGCCTCTTCCTTCCCGAGGCGAGCCGCGGCTCCCTCGACCCGCTCTCGGGAGAGTTCGTCCTCCGCTTCCCGTTCGCCCGGCGCATTCGGCGCGGCGCCCTCGCCGAGACGGTGGGGCCATGCGCGCTGCGCGGCCGGGTGGCGGACCTCCTCACCCGGGTCACCGCCGTGGGCGCCGAGGCGAGGCCGGCGGGCGCCGGCTGGTGCGCCAAGGGAGGGCAGAAGCTGCCGGTGTGGGCCACCGCCCCCGCGCTCCGCCTCGAAGGCGTGGAGATCGCCCTCGCGGGAGACGCCGCATGAGCGCCGCCGTGAACGCCGCCGCCCCGGCTCTCGACGAGATCCTGCGCGCGCTCCTGCGCCGCCATCTGGCCGACGTGGAGGTCTACGTCAAGCGCGGACGCTCCCGGCGGGTCGAACGGACGTCCTTCACAGAGGCCTTCTCCGCCAGCCAGGAGCGGGCCTGGGCGGTGCGCGCTGGCAACCGCCGGGGCTCCTTCTTCGTGGCCGCGACCGGCGACCCGGTCCCGGAAGGGCCCTGGCCCGAGCCCGCCGGCCGCGCCCTCGAGCTGCCCGAGCCCGAGCCGGTCCCGGCGTGGAGCGAGCCCTCGGACTTCGACACGCCCCTGATCGGCGAGCGGGAGGGCCTGCGGCTCCTCGAAAGCCTCGGACGGGAACTCGCCAGTGAGCTCCCCGGCGCCCGCCTGCTCCGCGCTGTCCTGGAGGACGGGTCGAGCGAGGCCGACCTCGCCAACAGCCGCGGCCTCCGCGCCCGCACCCGCAACCGGATCGCGACCCTGTATCTGGAAGCCGCCGGCCCGGGCCGGCCGGCCGTGAGCGCCAGCCTCTACACAGCCGCCCGGGAGCCTCGGCGGTTTCACCCCACGGCCCTGGCCCGCCGCCTCGCGGACCGGCTCGCCGTCACCGCTTCTGGCGCCTCGCCCGAGCGAGCTGTTTGGGAACTGGGGGGCGAGCTCCTCCTCGCGCCCCCCGTGACCACGCGGATTCTCGCGGGGATCCTCCCTCTCCTCGTGGGCCCCGGCCCTGGCTCCCGCCTCGTGGGCGTCCGCGGCCGGCTCGGCAGCGAGCGGGTCACCCTGATCGACAATGGCCGCCTGCCCGGAGGCGCCTTCGAGGCCCCGGTGGACGGCGAGGGCGTGCCCACCCGGGAGGTGGTGCTCGTCGAGGAAGGAGTCTTCCGCCAGCCCCTCCTCGCCTGGTGGCAGGAGGGGGCGGCCACGGGTGAGACCTCCGGCTGCACCCGCCGCGCCGGCTGGCGCGACCTCCCCACCCCTGGGCCCACCCACCTCTACCTCCGGCCTGAGCTCCGTACCCCCGTGGCCTCCCTTCTGGGCGAGGTCAACCAGGGCTACTACCTCCTCGACGCCACCGGCCCTGGCCGTTTCGACCTCGCCGCCGACCGCTTCACCCTCCCCGTCTGCGGCTTCGCCGTCCAGTCCGGCCGCGCGAGCGTCCCCGTCGCCCGCTCTTGGCTCTGCGGCGGCATCGGAGCCTTCCTCCGGGGGATCGTGGGGGTGGGGCGGGACCTGACCTTCCAGCCCCTGGATGGGATGATCGGAGCGCCTACGGTGCTGGTGACGGGGCTGGAGCTGCGGGGAGGATGAACCGGACGCCGCCTCGCCCGGTGATGAATCGCGGCAGCAGAGAGAAGGAAGGGACGACAAGGACAGCAAAGACGACAAGGATCACGAAGACAACTTTTCATCCGTTGTCGTCCTTGCTTTCCTTTAGGTCCGTGCTGTCCTTTCCAGCGTCCAGCTCTTGAAACTCCCCCGGGATCTCCACCTGCGCCGTGGCGATCTTGCCGCTCAGCGGATCGTAGACCGCCACTGCGAGGCGCTTCGCAGCTCCCTGGAGCTTGAGCTTCGTGTCGTAGCGCACGAAGCCTATGCGATGGCTCCCGCGGCGTAGGCGTTCTCATGCAGGGCGGGCCGGCTCTCAAACCGGCCGTTGCGCCACTCGTACCCCGTGGCACGATTCGCGATGATCGCGCTCGGCTCGCTGCTCCCGCTGGCGTTCATGCCCAGCGGCGTGAAGATCCGCTCGCTCAGGCTCTGCCAGTAGGTCTTGCCCGTGACCCTCTCGATGATGTTTCCAAGCAGGAGGTACCCGGAATTGCTGTACTCCCATGCCTCTCCCGGCTGAAACTCCAGGGTGAGCCTGTCGAAGAACAGCTTCGCGATCGCTTCGTGCGGCACGCCGGGACGGGTCGTTTCCTCGAAAGCCCCGGCACCAGCAGATAGTTGGGAATCCCGGAGGAGTGTGTCAGCAGGTGGCGGACGGTGATTCCCGCCCAGGTTTTCGGCACGCCTGGCAGGTAGGTCGAGATCCTCTCGTCGAGCCCGACTCTGCCCTCTTCGACCAGCATCATGATCAGCGCGGAGGTGAACTGCTTGGAGACCGATCCGAGCTCGAGGACCGAGCTCTCGGTCACGGGCAGCCGCCGCTCGAGATTGGCGAAGCCGTAGGCGCGCACCGTGGCAACTCGACCGTCACGCACGACGGCGATGGCGAGCCCGGGAAGATGCATCTGACGCATCTGCTTCCGCAGGTGGTCGTCCAGTTGATCGGCGCCGGCAGACGCCACAACGACGAAAATGAACAAGCCCACGCACGCGCGCTCGAACGTCGAGCTCATGCGATCCTCCTCTCGTGCGGCATTCTAGCCCGGCTCCACCTCCTCCGACAGAACCTCCGCCGCCGCACCTTCTCCGACATCGGCTGAGGGTGAGATAGAAGCCTCCAAAGCGACAGTTTGATGTTGAACTCCAGAACAGTGTCCTGGAGCACTTGTCTGGAGCAGGCCGCCAAAGTCAGTACAAGCGCGGCGGTGTCAACTGTCGAAAACCGAAAGGAGACCGTGATGAACTCGACATCGAAGAACCGTGTGGTGTTTGCTGTTGCGATCGTCGGCCTGCTGTGCGCAGCCATGGCATCCGCTCAGTACCCTGCAAGCGTCGCTGGTACATGGAGCATTGTCGGCAATCGTCACGCCGGGACGGTGGTGCTCACCCAAGGAACCGTCGCTGGTCAGTGTCAACCCATCACCGGAACGATCTATCCGGAATTGCCACAGAAGGGCCCCGTCATCGGCTATTACTGCCCGGCCACCGGCCGGATTGCTTTTTTCCGCAAGAACGCCGCAGGGGTCGCCCACCAGGTGTGGATCGGTAACGTTTCCTACACGGGTGAGCCACAGCGGATGGGTGGAACTTTTCATGCGCTGGATCCCGCATCCGGCTCTGGGACCCTGGGCGAGGTCCACTTCGAAGGTAGGAAGTAGTTGCAACGGGTAAGGATCGGCGGGCGCTCCAGGGCCCGCCGTCCTGCGGCGGGAGGTCCTTCGGGTCTCACTCCCTCGCGCGCACACACCCAGACACCGCGCCGTCCCCTCCCCCGCTATCATTCTCGAGATCCCTTTGCTTCGGAGGACCCATGCGCCCCCACCCCGCCCTCCCGCTCCTGCTCACCCTCGCCCTCCCCGCCCTGGCCCGGCCCGCGGCGCCTGACGATCCGCGGGGTCGAGTGGCTGCGGAAGAACGCGGTCCGGATCCGCTCGATCTCACCGGAGGATCGGGACTTCTCCGATCTCCAGCCCCTGAAGAAGATCCTGGGGGATTCCCGGGTCGTGCTGCTCGGCGGGCCGACCCATGGCGACGGCGCCGTGTTTCTCGCCAAGACGCGGCAGGTCCAGTTCCTCCATGAAGAGATGGGATTCGACGTGCTGGCGTTCGAAAGCGGCCTCTTCGACTGCCTGCGGGCCTGGGAGGCGCTGGAGGCGGGCGAGGAGATCTGGACGCGCAGCGAGCAGGTGATCCCCCCTGATGGAGTACCTGGGCCGGCGGGCCCGCGGTCGGACGCTGGGCGGCCAGATGCACTCCCTCGGGTTCACCGCGGCGCGAGGCAAGACAATTCACCACGGACAGCACCAGGACCTGTTGAAGCCCACCTCGGGCTCGCTGGAAGACCTGATGGAGCGGGCGGGCTTGGAGAACGCCCTGGTGGATTTCCGCCATCTGTCCCGGGGCGGCAGATGGCTCCGCAAGCCCCTGATCAGCCGTCCCCTGGGCTACGCCGAGATGAAAGGGGATGGGACCGAGGTCCTCGACGGGATGATGCTCCTCCGCGAGATGACGCCGAGAACGCCGGCGGGGCGGTAGGGCTCCGACGGGCCCCTCTGGCCATCCTCGCCCGACATGGTGATACGATCCGCCCGGCCGGCGCTGTCACACTGCTGCCCCCCGACTGTCCCGCGCCGGCGGGAGACCCATGGCCAAGCTGGATGCTGTCATCAGGTGGTTCATGCCCAAGGAGGAGCGGTTTCACGAGCTGCTGGCACGGAACACGGCCAACCTGCTCCGAGCCGCGCAGCTCTTCTCGGAGTTCGCCCACACGGCCGACCTTGAGGCGCGCCGCATCCGCCTGTCGGAGCTCAAGGACCGGGAGCACGAGGGGGACCAGCTCACACGGCAGATCTTCGACGCCCTGAATTCGTCCTTCATCACCCCCTTCGACCGGGAGGACATCCGGTCGATCGCCACCGACCTCGATGACATCCTGGACTACCTGGAAGGGGTGGCCCAGCACATCGTGCTGTTCGATCTGAACGAAGCCCCCGAGGGGTTGCGGCAGTTCTCCGAGATCCTGGTGGAGATGGCCGAGGAGATCGAGCGGCTGACGGCCCTGATCTGGGACCTCTCCCATCAGAAGGAGATCCACGAGTGCATCGTCCGGATCTCGGACCTGGAGAACCGGGCCGACGTCCTCTACAATGCGCTGATTGCGGACCTGTTCCGGGGCAACGGGCGGGATCCCATCGAGATCCTCAAGTGGAAAGAGGTCTACGAGGGGCTGGAGAACGCCTGTGACCAGTGCAAGAACTACTCCCACGTCCTGGGCAACGTCGTCGTCAAGAACACGTGAGGCTCCGTGACCCCTCTTCTCGTCTTCATCATCCTCGTCGCTCTGACTTTTGACTTCCTCAACGGGGTCCCCGATGCCGCGAATTCCATCGCGACCGTGGTCTCGACCCGCGTGCTGTCCCCCCCGAAGGCGGTGCTCGGGGCGGCGTTCTTCAACTTCGTGGCCGCCTTCGTCCTCGGCACGCACGTGGCCAAGACGATCGGCAACGGGATGATCAACCTCGACGTGGTGACCCAGGACGTCATCCTCGCCGGCCTCGTGGGGGCGATCTTCTGGAACCTCTTTACCTGGTACTACGGCATCCCGGTCTCCTCGTCCCACGCCCTGATCGGCGGCTACGCCGGGGCCGCGGTGGCCAAGGCGGGACTCGGCTCGCTCATTCCGGGGGGGTGGACGAAGACGCTGATGTTCATCGTGCTCGCCCCCTTGATCGGCACGATCCTCGGGTTCACGCTGATGGTGACGGTGAACTGGATCGTCCGCCGCTGGCGACCGTCCAAGGTGGACCGCCGCTTCCGCGGGCTGCAGCTCATCTCGGCTGGGCTCTACAGCCTGGGCCACGGCGGCAACGACGCGCAGAAGACCATGGGCATCATCACCGGCCTGCTGGTCGCCGGGGGTCAGCTCCAGGTCTTCGAGGTGCCCCTGTGGGTTGTCCTCATCAGTCACGCGGCCATCGCCTTCGGAACCATGTTTGGCGGCTGGCGGATCGTGCGGACCATGGGCACCCGCATCACCAAGCTCCAGCCGGTGGGGGGCTTCTGCGCCGAGACGGCCGGGGCCATCACCCTCGTGGGTGCCACTCTCGGCGGCATCCCGGTCTCCACCACCCATACGATCACCGGCGCGATCGTGGGCGTGGGCGCCACCAAGCGGCTGTCGGCCGTCAAGTGGGGGGTCGCCGGCCGCATCGTCTGGGCCTGGATCCTCACGATCCCCATCGCGGCCGCGGTGGCGGCCGTGACGTGGCTGGTGGTGTCGCGGATGATGTAGGGTGGGTCTCTCCTCGCTTTGAGCTCAGAGTCTTTGGAGCCCCCGCTGTACGACCTGCGTGGTCAAGCCGGAGCGCTGCACCCAGGTGTACGGACCTGTCTGCGGTTGCGACAACAAGACCTATTCCAACGAGTGCTGGCGGCAGGCGGCGGGGGTCTCCCAGAAGAGCACGGGCGAATGCCCGAGCAACTCCGCGGCCGCTCGGCACGCCGGTGAAACCTGCCTCCTGGCGGGATTCACCCGTTAGCCGATCAACGCCCAGAAGGGCAGGATCACCGGCCTGACGCTGGAGGAGGGCGACGGCAACCGATGCAACTCGAGAACAAGGAGACCCCTCCACTCCCCTGAAACCCTCCCGCCGGCAGGGCCGTAGGGAGGAGCGTCATGAGACGTCCTTCCGCAGTCCTGTCCTCCCTCGCTCTTGTGGCGCTGTTCGTCGGAGCGGTCTCCCTCCTGGTCGGCTGTGGAGGCCGTCTCCCGCAACCCGACAGCCCGGCCGGGGCTCCGGCTCTCCTGGTGCGAGATGTCACCTTGATCGACGGCACCGGCGCTCCTCCCCGGCAGCATGCCTCGGTGCTGGTGCGCTCCGGGATCATCCAGGAGATCGGAGACGCGGCCTCGTTGCAGGTGCCGCGAGGCGCTCAGGTGGTGGAGGGGCGCGGGCGGTTCCTCATCCCCGGGCTCTGGGACGCTCACGTTCATCTGAGCTACGGCGACGAGACGCTCCTCGGAGTGCTCGTGGCAAACGGGGTCACCTCCGTTCGGGACATGGGCGGCGACCTGGAGATCTTGGACACCTTGCGTGCCCGTATCGACAAGGGAGAGCTGGTCGGACCGCGCATCTTCCGCACGGGCCCTGTCGTCGATGGTCCCAAGCCCGGAGTCCCTCACCGATTGACCGTCACGGGTCCGGAGGAGGCGCGAGAGGCCGTTGCCCGCCTCCAGGGGCTCGGCGTCGATCTGATCAAGATCCACAACGCCGTTCCCCGGGAGGCCTTCTTCGCGCTGGCGGAGGAAGCGAGACGGCGCGGCCTTCCATTCGCGGGGCATGTGCCAATGACGGTCGAGCCGGCCGAGGCCGCAGGTGCGGGGCAGCGCAGCGTCGAGCACATCGCGACGCTGATCGAAGGCACGTACATGGCCCGCTTTGCCAACGAGCCCGCGGCCCTGGAAGCCATGCCCCGGTGGATGGAGGAGGAGGTGCCCCGTCTGGCCGCGATCTTCGCACGGCAGGGCACGGTGTTCGTCCCCACGATCATCGCGTACGACCTGCGGGCCCGGCGGGGGGCGCTCGCCGACCATCCGGACCCCCGGGTGCGGTACGTGTCTCCCGCCTTACGAGAGTATTGGGATCTGGCGTTCCCGCTGAACGCGAGAGACCGGGATCCGGCCTCTCTGGCCCTGCGGCGGAAATTCGTGGAGGACGGCCTGGAGATGACCCGGCGGATGCACGAGGCCGGAGTGGCGATCGCGGTCGGCAGCGATCTGGCCGGCCGGGACGTGTTGCCCGGTTTCTCCGTCCACGACGAGATCGCTCTCCTGGTGGCGGCGGGCTTAAGCCCGCTGGAAGCGCTCCGGGCAGCGACGATGGAGCCGGCGCGGATGTTGGACGTGGCCGGCACGCTCGGCACGATCGCTCCCGGCAAGACCGCCGATCTCGTGCTCCTGGAAGGCGATCCGCTCGTCGAGATCCGCAACGTCGGCCGGATCGCGGCCGTGGTCCTGCGCGGACGGTTGTTGCGGCGGGAGGACCTCGACCGTCTGCTGGAAAGCGCCGCGCACTGAAAAATCGATCACTTGGATCTGGCCTTCTGCATCTCGCCTTCGATCCACTAGGGCTTGCGGTCAGGGTAATCGCGCTTCGAGTAGCCATGGAAGCCATTCGAGTAATGGACCGTCAGCTTCGAATGGGGCAGCTCCACGTTGCCGCCCTCGGCCCACATGGCCAACTCGTCGCCGACGGGCTCGCCTGCGATCGTCGCGCCCCACTGCTCGCTGAAGCTCCGGTCGTACGGCAGAAACCGCGTGAGCACCACGTCGAGATCCTGCCGCCAGGCTTCTTCGCGCGACTGC
>DASQEB010000031.1:0-11877 GCA_035633875.1 Thermoanaerobaculia bacterium | reverse complement strand
CCGGCTGGCACACGTGGAAGCCCGGGCCGGCCGCATCGAGGCGGCGCGCCGTCATCTGGAGGAGCTGCTGGCCCGCAGCCCCGGCAACGACTGGGGGCTGAGCCGGCTGGCCAGCCTGGAGCTGCTGGAGGGGGACCCGCGGCTCGCCGAGTGGATTTACCTGGACATCCTGCGCCGCGAGCCCCAGAGCAACCACCAGACCAATCTCGGGGTCGCCCGCTCGCTCCTCGGGCGCCACGCCGAGGCAGTGGTGGTGTACCGCCGCGCTCTCCGCTCCGACCCGGACAACCCCTACCTCCTCCTCAATCTGGCCGACGCCGAGCTCGCCGTGGGGCACGCGGACGAGGCGGACAGGCTCTACAGCCGCACCCTGGAGAGCCTCGCCCGGGCCGAGGCGGCGGTCCCTCTCTCTCCCCCCCAGCAGATGATGCGGGCGCAGTGCCTGGTCCACCTCGGACGGGTCCGGGAGGCGGTCGAGGTGACTCAGCAGGCCCTCCGGGAGAGCGGCGACGACCCCGAGATCTTCTACTACGCCTCCCTGGTCTACGCCCATGCTGGCGACCGCGCCTCGGCGCTGGTCAACGCCAAGCTCGCTCTCGATAAAGGCATGCAGCCCCGCTGGTTCACCCTCCCCGCCGTCGGACCCTTGCGCGGCGACCCGGAACTCGAGGCGCTGCTCAAGTCCCCGGTGGCGACTCCAGCGGCTCGATGACAGGGTCGTCCTCCTCCACCACCTCGCCCAGATGGTTCCGCAGCCTCACGAAGTAATGGATCGGCGCGGTGATCTGGCTGGTCTCGTGGCCCAGGAGGGTGCTCAAGAAGCCCGCTCCGTTGGCCAGCCAGGAGCTGCCGAAGCCCCGGCTCAAGGAGAAGGACAGGAAAGGGCCCTTCATGGGGTCCTCCGGAAATCCATCGAAGTGGAACGAGACGAAATGGTCTCGCGGTATTCCCTCGACATACCAGATCGCCGTCCGCTCCTTTTCCAGAACGAGCGGAGACGGCTTGACCTTGAAGCGGTGTTCCGGCTCCGCCTCCGAGTTGTAGTGGACGAGCGCGTCCGGCGAGGTGTTTTCCCGCGCTGATGGATTGAGAATCCGCGCGTTATGACCGTGGGATGTCGCCGCCGCACCACTCGGGTCCAGGGCCATGGCGGTGTAGGGGTACTCGTGATGGACGCCGGTGTTGCCGATCGCGAGGACCCTGGAGACGAGGAGGCCCGTCTCGGAGTCTCTGAAAACGGAGGGCTCCAGATACTGGAATGGTCCGAACGGCTGGCCCGAAGCGCCGGGGATCTCCGGGAAAAAAACGAACGGGATGCAATTTGCGGGGAGGTTGTGGAACCTCCATTGGACCTGCTCTCGGTCTGCCAGCACGACATCAAGCGGGTCCACAGACAGTGGGACACCATTCCCATGGTAGGTGACGTTGACGGGTTTGACGGACATTGAGCCTTCCCTCCTTGTCGGAATGAAATATAGTTACGTTTGACGAACGTGCCCGCCTCTTGAGCACATCCCATGCCTGCTCTCCGCCGCCCCTGCGACAGAGGGGAGACCGACCGTCTGGAACTGGATCAGTTCGGATACACTGTATCTCTTCGTCGAGGAAAAACGGTGTCTCCGAAACTCGTCGTGCTGAGCGGTCCCCTGTCCGGCCAGACCTTCCCTCTGGGGGCGGGGGCGTTCTCCATCGGGCGCCAAGCCGGCAACGCCCTGCAGGTGCTGGATCTCGCCGCCTCCCGGCATCACTGCCGGGTCGAGCCCGCGGACGGCGGTTTCCTCGTCCGTGACCTGGGAAGCCGGCAGGGCACCTTCGTCAACGGCCGGCCGGTCCAGGAGCACCGCCTGGAGCCAGGCGACTTGGTGGCCGTGGGGGAGACGCTGCTCCTCTTCCAGACCCGCGAGGGAGAGACCGTCGAGGTTGAGCCCCGGCTCCTGGCCGACGAGGGCTCCTTCACCGCCCGCACCACGATCCAGCAGCTCCCCGGCCGGCCGGCGGAAGAGGGGCTGGAGAGCCGGGACTTCCAGGTGCTGCTCCAGATCGCCACGGCTCTCCAGTCGCCGCGCTCCACCGCGGAGCTGGCCAGGAGCCTCCTGGAGCAGGTCCTCGCGGCCGTGCCCGGCGACCGCGCCGCCCTCCTCCTGGCCGACCGCGGCACGTCCGAGATCGCCGCCGCCTTCACCCTGGACCGCCGGGGTTCCGCCGCGCCGTTCCCCGTCTCCCGCACCGTGGCGCGGCGGACGCTGGACGAAGGCGTGGCCCTCCTGGCCGACGACGTGCTCCTGGAGGAGAGCTTGGCCGGCGCCGAGAGCCTGCGGGCCGAGCGCATCCGCTCGCTGGTCGCCGCCCCTCTGGCGCACCAGGGCCGCACCCTCGGCCTGCTCTATGTAGACACCCGAGAGGCGGGCTCCTCCTTCGCCGAGAGGCACCTCCAGATGCTCGCCGCTCTGGGCGGCCTCGCCGTGGGAGCGCTGGTCCACGTCCGGCAGACGGAGTGGCTGGAGGAGGAGAACCGCCGGCTTTCCGAGGGCCTCGCGCGCGACATGGTGGGGGAGAGCCCGCGCATGAAGGAGGTCTACCGCCTCCTCGGCCGGGCGGCGGCGACCGACTCGACCGTCCTGCTGCGTGGCGAAAGCGGCACCGGCAAGGAGCTGGCGGCCCGCGCCCTCCACCAGGGGAGCCCGCGGGCCGGCAAGCCGTTCGTGGCCGTCAATTGCGCCACCCTCTCCGAGACGCTGCTCGAAAGCGAGCTCTTCGGTCACGAGCGCGGGGCGTTCACGGGAGCCGTGGCGCGCCAGATCGGCAAGGCCGAGGCGGCGGCCGGCGGCACCCTGTTCCTGGACGAGGTCGGCGAGATCCCGCTTCCCCTCCAGGCCAAGCTCCTGCGTTTCCTCCAGGAGAGGGAGATCGAGCGCGTGGGGAGCACGCGGCCTATTCAGGTGGACGTGCGCGTGGTGGCCGCCACCAACCGGGACCTGGAGAAGGCCGTCCGGGAGGGGACCTTCCGCGAGGATCTCTACTACCGCCTCAACGTCATCACTCTGCACCTGCCGCCGCTCCGCGAGCGCCGGGAGGACGTGCCGCTCCTGGCGAGCCATTTCGCGGCTCTGACCAGCCGACGCCTGGGCCGCCCTGTGGCAGGCTTCACCCCGGAGGCCCGCGCCTGCCTCGTGCGCTACGACTGGCCGGGCAACGTGAGGGAGCTCGCCAACGCCGTGGAACGGGCGATCGTGCTGGGGGAGGGTGGGCTGATCCGGCCCGAGGACTTGCCGGAGACGATCCTGGAGGCCGGCGCCGCGCCCGAGCTCTCCCTGGGGCGGTACCACGAGACCGTCCAGGAGACCAAGAAGAGGCTGATCCGGAGCGCGGTCGCCGAGGCTGGCGGCAACATCACCAAGGCCGCCGCCCTCCTCGGGCTCCAACCCACCTACCTGCACCGGCTGATCCGCAACCTCGAGCTGCGGGGCGAGATCGAGCGTTGAGCCCTTGAGGTGCTCTCCCGCAAAGCCGGCAGTCTGATGGTATGATCGCCAGCACCGAGCCATCGCTGGAGGAATGCCAGACGACGGTTGCGATCCCTGAGGGGAGGCTTCCGCGATGTATAATTTCTTGTTCGATAAAAAGACTCTGATGCTGCTCCTCGCCGGACTGGGGCTGTCGGGCGCCCTGCTTTTTTTCGCCGGCCTGCTGGTCGGCGTGCAGGTGGGCCTGCCGCCTGCCTCCGGAGCGGTGGCGCTCCAGGCGCCGTTGCGGCCCGAGCCCATGGCCAAACCCGCTCCCGCGTCCATGTCGGCGGATTGCGTCTGCCCACCCGCGGCGGGGACCACCGTCGTTGCGCGGACGAAGCCCTACCCGGAGCCGGCGCCCGAAGAGCCCCGGGAGGTGGAGCCCGTCCCCGTCGAGGAGCCGGCGGTCGTGGCGTCCCTCCCCGTTCCGGAGCCGGAGCTGAGGGAGGAGATGGAGCCGGAGCCCGTCGAGGAGACGGCCACGGTGGCCGAGGAGGTCCAGCCGGCGGCGTTTTCGATCCAGGTGGGGGCGTTCCGGAGCCCCGAGAACTCCGCGAAGGCGCTGGAGGAGCTGCGGAACCGGGGGTACGAGCCCTACGTGGTGGAGCTCCCGGGCTCACGCAACCGGGTGCTCCACACCGTGCGGGTCGGCCGCTACAGGGACCGGGCGGAGGCGCTCCGGGCTGCTGCGGACTTTCGCCGCCGCGAGCAGATGGCGGCGATCGTCCAGCGGGTGGGCTCGTAAAAGGGGTTCAAGGATAAGAAGGACTGCAAGGACGCCAGGGACAGCAAGGACATCGAACCTTGTTCGTCCTTGGTGTCCTTGATGTCCTTGCTGTCCTTTGGATCCCGGCCGCCCCTACTTCTTCGTCGCCGAGATCCCCAGCACGTACGTGTTCCCCGAGTAGGTCCCGTTCAGGGTGTCGACATTGGTCAGCGTCGTGCGGTCCTCGGGGCTGATGAACTGGAAGCCGATGTCGAGCCAGTCGCGGCCGAAGCCGAGGCTGAAGATGCTGCGCTCGCCGTCGGGGAAGAAGGGGGCTACGCTCTCATCGGGCTGAGGGCTCTCCTCGAGGGCGTAGCCGAAACGGAGCTGCATGCCTTTGCCGAGACCGATCTGGAGGCCGAGCCGGTAGGAGAGGGTGTCGTCGTAGGCCCCCTGGAGCGTCTGGTCGAAGGAGTCGTTGGCGGGGTAGATCACCGCGAGCCCCTCGAGCTGGCTCCAGCCGGTCTGGGCCACGTCCAGGGCGACGAGGAGCTTCTCGGAGGGAGCGAAGGCGATGCCGAAGACGGCCTCGTCCGGGAAGGTGAGGGTCGTCTGGGCCGGCAGCTCCGTGCCGTAGGGCTGGATCAGGGCGTTGAGGTCGTCGAACTGATCGTCCCCGGTGAGGATCTGGGTGAGGGTGCCCGAGCCCTGGTAGTCGATCTCGATGGGGCTCCGGTAGGAGATCCCCCAGGAGAAGCGGGTCCCGATCCGGTGGAGGAATCCGGCGGTCCAGCCGAATCCCGCCTCGTTGTCCGTTTCGAAGGCGAGGCTCCCGATGTCCACCTGCTCGGCGGTGTTCGGGTTGAGGGCGGTGACGCGGCGGCCGGTGGAGAGCTGGGAGGTGCGGTAGATCGCTCCGGCGCCGAGCCCGAAGCTCGGCGTGATCTTCCAGGCCAGCACGGAGCTCACGTCGAAGACCTGGAGCTCGGAGTCCGTGGTGAGGGTGCGGCCGGCGAAGCCCGCGGGGTCGGTCCACTGCGTCTCGAAGCCGAAGGGCTGGTAGACGCCGGCGCCAAGCTTGAAGTGGTCTCCGAGCTTCTTGACGGCGTAGGTGTGCACCGGCGGCGAGAGCAGGCCACCCTCCTGCTCGGCCGAGGTGCCGGCGCCGATCCCCGGGGAGAGCCCCTGGAATTGGGACTCGTTGAGATAGACGCCCGCCGCGCCCGCGGTGAGCTTGCCCTTGTCGAGCAGACCGAGCCCGCCGGGGTTGTAGAACACCGCCGTGGGATCGTTCGCCAGGGCGGTGAAGGCCCCGCCCATCCCCAGAGCCTTGATCCCCTGTCCGGAGAGGGAGAACCCGGAGGCTCCGGCCGGTGATGGCAGGGCGAGGGCGCACAGCGCGAGGGCCAGCGCATAAGATCCGTGTCGGCGCGTCCACGTTCCGGGCATCCGCGATCCTCCTTCAGGGGGCTGGATTTCAGTGAGCTTGCAGACCTTAGGCGATGGCCGGCGGGGTGTCAACGCCCCGGGTATGGCGAACCGGACCGCCGGACCTGCTAGAGTCCACCGTCGAGATGCAGACCGCCACCCTCGTCTCCCTCTTTGCCGGCCTGCTGGCGGGGCTCGTCCACGCCCTGTCCGGGCCGGACCACCTGTCGGCCGTGGCCCCCCTGGTCGTGGGGGAGCTGAAGAAACGGTGGCGGATGGGGCTGTTCTGGGGGATCGGGCACAGCCTGGGCGTCTGGGCCGTGGGGCTGCTCGCCCTGGGTCTGCGGGGGATCTTCCCGGTGGAGAGCGTCTCCTCCTGGAGCGAGCGGCTGGTGGGGCTGGGCCTCATCGGTCTGGGCCTCTGGGGTCTCCACAGGGCATTCGTCTCGCGCCTGGCGAGGCACCCTCATCCCCATGACCACGGGGAGGCCCGGGCGGCGCGGCCCGGACGGGCGGCCGTGTGGATCGGCGGGCTCCACGGTCTCGCCGGCAGCTCGCATCTCCTGGGGGTCCTTCCGGCGCTGGCTCTCCCTTCCCGGTCCGCGGCGCTCTCCTATGTGGTCGGGTTCGGTTTCGGCTCCGTGGCGGCCATGACGGCGTTCTCCTCGGCCCTCGGCCTGATCGCGGCGCGGTTGACCGGGCAGCACGCCTGGGCCTATCAGGCGCTGCTGGCGACGTTCTCGGGGGCGGCGATCGTGGTCGGCGGGTATTGGCTGATCGCGTAGGCGCCCAGGGTTTCCACTGGCCCAGGGTTTCCACCCTGGGCTGACCCAACGTCGCTCCAGAGGAGCGATCCTCCTGCCTCAACGATGACTGCAGGCCCAACGGTTGTGCCATGGGTTTCGCATCGCCCCCCAGGGCGACGTCCGGTCAGCCCAGGGTGGTAACCCTGGGCTCGGGAATCTCCCGCCCCCCACCGTGGTTCTCCGGTGGCGGCGGCTCCAGGGCCCCCCGTCTGCTAAACTTCGACCCCCTATGTCCGACCCCGTCCGCCGCCCCCGTGTGGGCATGATCAGCCTCGGCTGCCCCAAGAACCTCGTCGACAGCGAGATCATGCTCGGCGAGCTGGCGCGGCGTGGGTACGAGGTGGTGAACGATCTCGACGGCGCGGACACGGTGGTGGTCAACACCTGCGCCTTTATCGAGGAGGCCCAGCAGGAGTCGGTCGACACCATCCTGGAGGTCGTGGGCCGCAAGGGCCAGGGGGTGGAGAAGGTGCTGGTGGCCGGCTGCATGGTGAACCGCTTCGGCGACCAGCTCGCGAAGGAGATCCCCGAGATCGACGGCTTCGTAAGCCTGGATCAGCTCCGGGAGGTGGGCGATCTGGTGCAGCTCGGCGGCGGGCCGCCGCTGCCGGCGCCTTCCCACCTGGTGTTCGACCACACGGCCCCCCGCCTCCTCACCACCCGGGGCCACGCCTACCTCAAGGTGGCCGAGGGGTGCAACAACCCGTGCACCTTCTGCGCGATCCCCCTCTGGCGGGGACGCTTCCGCAGCCGGACGATCGAGAGCCTGGTGGAGGAGGCGGGTCAGCTCGAGGCCTCGGGGGTGACCGAGCTCAATCTCATCGCCCAGGACACGACCCGCTACGGCGAGGACCTCGGGATGCGGCGCCACGGCCTGACTCGGCTCGTGGAAGCGCTCCTCGCCGGGACTTCGATCCCCTGGATCCGCTTCCTGTACGCCTATCCCACGACGCTCGACGAAGATCTCCTGCGGCTCATGGGCGCGGAGGAGCGGTTCTGCTCCTACATGGACATTCCGCTCCAGCACAGCCACGGCGACATCCTGGCCGCGATGCGGCGGGGCGGGGACGCCAAGCGCTATCTCCGGCTCCTGGAGCGGGCGCGCGAACTGGCGCCCGACGTCTTCCTGCGCTCGACCTTCATCGTGGGTTTTCCGGGGGAGACGGAGGAGCATTTCCGGGACCTCGTGGATTTCGTCCGCGAGGCCCAGTTCGACCATCTGGGCGCGTTCGCCTACAGCCCCGAGGAAGGCACGCCGGGGGCGGACCTGCCGGGCCGGGTGCCCAAGGGCACGGCGCGGCGGCGGCTGCGCCAGCTCCTGGAGGCGCAGAAGCCCATCGCGCTCGCGCGGCGGCGGCGCCTCGTCGGCGAGCGGATGAAGGTGCTGGTGGAAGGGCCGTGCGAGGAGTCGGAGATGTTGCTCCAGGGCCGGCACCAGGGGATGGCCCCCCAGATCGACGGTCGCCTCCTGATCAACGACGGCTCGGCCCCGGCGGGGACGCTCGCCTGGGTGGAGATCACCGAAGCCTACGCGGATGACCTCGTGGGCCGTATCGTGGGCGCCGTCCGGCCCGAGGACGCCCCCCGGGTCGTCCCCGCCGAGACGGAAGAAGCCCTCGTCTGACCCTCCCATGCTCGTCGTCCACGACGCCTACAACGCGAGCGACCTGCCGCAGGGCGGCATCGGCGCGATCGGCAACTTCGACGGAGTCCACCGGGGGCAGCGGGCGATCCTGGAGCTGGTCGCCACCCGGGCCCGGGAGAGATCCGTCCCGGCGGTGGTGATCACCTTCGATCCCCATCCCCTGACGGTGCTCGCCCCGGAGCGGGCGCCGGTGCCGCTGACGACGGCGCGGCAGAGAGAGAAGCTGCTGGACGACCTCGGCATCTCGGTGCTGCTGGAGGTCCGCTTCACCCACGATTTCTCCCGCATCCCCGCGAGGGTCTTCGTGCGCGACTTCCTGCACGAGAAGCTGGACCTCCAGGAGATCTACGTGGGGGAGGGCTTCGTCTTCGGCCACCGCCGGGAGGGCGACCTGCCGCTGCTCCGCTCGCTGGGGGAGGACTTCGGCTTCAAGGCGTTCGGCGTGGAGGAGGTGCGGATTGGCGGGGAACGGATCTCGAGCACCCGCATCCGCCGGGCGATCGCCGAGGGGAAGGTGTCCGAGGCGGCGGAGCTGCTGGGGCGGCCGTACTCGATCTCCGGCATCATCGTCCGCGGCGACCGCATGGGCAAGCGGCTCGGGTGGCCGACGATCAACGTGGAGCCGGACAACAAGCTCCTGCCCGCCGACGGCGTCTACGCCTGCCGGGTCTCCTTCCCGAGCTACCCGGCGACCTTCGACGGCGTGACCAACATCGGCACCCGGCCGACGGTCTACGAGAACTACCAGCGGGTGGTGGAGAGCCACGTCCTGGACTTCAAGGCGGACGTCTACGGCGAGCGGGTGGAGGTCTCGTTCCACAAACGGCTGCGGGAGGAGCGGATCTTCCCCACGGTGATGGACCTCTCGGCCCAGATCGGACGCGACGTGGAGGCCACCCGGGAGTACTTCTCCCGGCTCCGGCTGGAACAAGAGGCCCGGTTGCCCGGGTTGGAAGGAGAGTAAAGGCCGCGCGGCGCGCTCCGGGCGGCATGATGCTTCCCTGGAGGAGGAAACGAAAACCATGGCCAGTGAAAAAATCGTGATGATCGATGAGCAGAACTTCGAGAACGAGGTTCTGAAGTCCGAACAACCCGTGCTGGTGGACTTCTGGGCGCCATGGTGCGGCCCGTGCCGGATGGTGGCGCCGCTCCTGGACGAGCTCGCCTCGGAGAACGAGGGCAAGGTGCGCATCGCCAAGCTCAACGTGGACGACAACCAGCAGATCGCGTATCAGTTCGGGGTGTCGAGCATCCCGACGTTCATCCTCTTCAAGGGCGGGCAGATGGCGGACCGCATGATGGGCGCCATGCCGAAGTCGGCCTTCCAGAGCTTCATCGACCGGAATACGTAAAGCGGGCGTGGACCAGCGCCTCCGCTTCCTGTCCGCCGGCCTGGACGAGTTGGGCTGCGACGCCCTGCTCGTCCTTGGCCCCTCTGCGGCCGACCCCGACCTCGCCGCCTTTCTCGCCGGCCCCGCCCACATCGGCGAGTGCCTGGTGGTGGCGCCGCGCGAGGGGCCGGCTCGCCTCGTCTATCTCACCCCCATGGAGCGGGACGAGGCCGCGGCCACCGGCCTCCAGCTCATCACCCCCGAAGACCTGGACATCGCCAAGGCGTCGAGCGAGCTGCCCGACCCGGCCTCGTTCCTCGCCCGGGTGGCGGGGAAGGCCCTCGAGATCTGCGGCCTCACCCCGGGGCGGATCGCCCTGGCCGGCCACGGTGCGTCCGGGGTGATCCAGGGCGCCTGCTCGCAACTCGCCGGCCAGGGCTGGACCTGGGTCCCCGGCAACGCTCTGGTGCTCGCGGGGCGCAAGCGCAAGGTGCCGGCCGAGGTCGCGGGAATTCGCGAGGCGGCCGAGGGGGTCGCCGAAGCGATGCGCGCCGTGGTCCGGCTCCTCGCGGCGGCCGTACCGAGGGGTAACCGCGACGAGCTCTGGGTGGAAGGGGAGCGCCTCACGGTGGCGCGCCTCCGCGCCGAGGTGGGGCGGGTGCTGGCCGGTCGGGGGCTGGAGCAGCCCAGGGGAAACATCATCGCTCCGGCCGAAGAGGGGGGAGTCCCGCACTCCTCCGGCACGCCGGACCGGGTGATCCGGGCGGGCGAGTCGCTGGTCGTGGACGTCTACCCCAAGGGCCGCCTGTTCGCGGACTGTACCCGCACGTTCTGCGTCGGCGAGCCCCAGGAGGCTCTCGTCCGCGCCCATGCCCACGTCCGGGCGGCGCTGGAGGAGGCCCACCAGCGGGCGGCGCCGGGCGTGCGCGGCTGGGACGTCCAGGAGGCCGTCTGCCAGCGCCTGGGAGCGGCCGGGTACGAGACGCCCGTCTCCCATCCCGGCACCACCCGCGGCTACGTCCACAACCTGGGCCACGGCGTGGGCTTCGAGCTCCACGAGTTTCCCACCTTCAAGAAGGCGTCGGGCGGGGAAGGGGTGATCCGGGAGGGGGACGTCTTCACCCTGGAGCCGGGACTCTACGACCCCGAGGCGGGGTATGGCGTGCGGCTGGAGGACCTGGTCCGGCTGGGACCGGAAGGGACGGAGAATCTCACGCCGTTGCCGTATGAGCTCGATCCGCGGGCGTGGGAGTGAGCCCTCCGGGAGGGACGGCCTGCTGCCCCCATCCTTAGGGAGCACGCGTAGAGACGCCCCAGTCGGTCATCGAGATCCTCTCGGAGTCCACCGACGGCGGGGCGTCTCTGCGGAGAGCATGGCGCCGAGCTGGCAGCCCGCATTGAACAGCTCCAGCCCCTAGAAAGTCTCGGCGCAGCCCCGGACCGGTCTCGCGTCAGATCCCTCCTATCGGCGGTGAGCTTCAGGGTGAGTTGCCAACGGCGACGGTCTGCCCTCCGAGAGACGCCCCGCCGTCCCCGAGGCCTCCGACAGGATGTCGCTCATCGACTGGGGCGTCTCTACGCGTGCTCCCAGGGTGGCCACATGAGGGCCCGGGCTTGGCCGGGGTCACGAAACAGAATAGGCTGATCCGGCGGGGGACTTTCACCCTCGAACTCCCTTTCAGGAGCGGGACCATGGCCGAGGACATCGCGGCGTACGAGAAGCTGGGCGCCTTTTATCTCGGACGCCCGTACGATCTGGCGCGGGGGGAGGCAGGTGCGACGCCGCTTCTCTACGACTCTCGCGATCTCCTGACCCACGCGGTCTGCGTGGGCATGACGGGGAGCGGCAAGACGGGTCTTCTCATCGCCCTGCTGGAGGAAGCGGCCATCGACCGCATCCCGGCGCTGGTGATCGATCCCAAGGGGGACCTGGCGAACCTGCTCCTCTCCTTCCCCGAGCTGCGGCCGGCCGATTTCCTTCCCTGGGTGGACCCGGACGCCGCGGCCCGCGCCGGGCTCACGCCCGAGGCGTTCGCGGGCCAGCAGGCCGAGACCTGGAAGGCGGGGCTCGCCCGCTGGGGGCAGTCCGGCGAGCGCATCGCCCGCCTGCGGGACGCGGCAGACTTCGCCGTCTACACCCCTGGGAGCGAGGCGGGGCTCCAGATCTCCATCCTCTCGTCGCTCGCGGCGCCCCCGGTCGAGGTGATCGCCGACGGCGACCTCCTGCGCGAGCGGGTGGGCACCCTGGTGTCGAGCCTCCTGGCGCTCCTGGGCGTCGACTCCGACCCGATCCAGGGGCGGGAGCACATCCTCCTGTCCACGATCTTCGACGCGGCCTGGCGGGAGGGGAAGGGCCTCGATCTCGCCTCCCTGATCCAGCAGATCCAGAAACCGCCGGTGGACCGCATCGGGGTGATGGACCTGGAGTCCTTCTATCCGGCCAAGGAGCGGTTCG
>DASQEB010000030.1:0-20493 GCA_035633875.1 Thermoanaerobaculia bacterium | reverse complement strand
CCGGGGCCACCAAGTGCTTCTCCCGGTCGCGGCGTAGTGAGACCTCGACCTTGCCATCGGCCAGCGACTTGGCGCCCACGGTCAGGCGGACAGGGATGCCGATCAGGTCGGAGTCCTTGAACTTGACCCCCGGGCGCTCGTCACGGTCGTCGAAGAGGACCTCGACTCCCTTCTCCAGGAGCTGGCGGTAGAGATCCTCGGCGGTGCGCTTCACTTCCGCATCTTCGGGATTCACGGCGATCAGCAGCACTTCGAACGGGGCGAGGGGCCGCGGCCAGATGATGCCGTCCTTGTCGTGGTTCTGCTCGATGGCGGCGGCCACCGTGCGGCCGATGCCGACGCCGTAGCAGCCCATGACCATGGGCCGGTCACCCCCCTCCTCGTCGGTGAAGGTGCAGCCCAGCTTCTCGGAGTACTTTGTCCCTAGCTTGAAGATGTGGCCCACCTCGATGCCGCGGAAGAGCTCCAGCGTCCCGTCGCAGCGCGGGCAGGGATCTCCGCCGGAGACCAGCAGCAGGTCGGTCCAGTCGGAAAGGTCCACGTCCCGGCCCCAGTTGACGTTCACGTAATGGGCGTCGGCCTTGTTGGCGCCGGTGGCGAAGTTGGTCATGGTCCGCACACCCACGTCGGCCACGACCGGAATGTCCGCGAGGCCCACCGGACCGGCGAAGCCCACCGGCGCGTTGGTGGCGGCCCGTACCTTCTCCTCGCTCGCCAGAGCGAGATGCTGGATGTCGAAGTGGTTGGCGAGCTTGATCTCGTTGACCTCGCGGTCGCCACGGACGAGGGCCGCCACGAGCCCCTTCTCGGTCTCGTAGATCAAGGTCTTGACCAAACGCCGGGGCGAGATCTTGAGGAAGCGGGCCACGTCCTCCACCGCGTGCTTGCCCGGGGTCGCTACCTCTTCCATCGCCTGCTGCGGATGCGCCTCGCCGCCCTCCTCGCTTCTCCGGGTCTCCGCCCTCTCGACGTTGGCGGCGTAGCCGCAGGAAGGGCAGCGCACCACGGCGCTCTCGCCCGTGTCGGCCACGACCATGAACTCGTGAGAGGCCGAGCCGCCGATGGTGCCGGTGTCGGCCTCGACCATGGTGTAGTCGAGATGGCAGGCTTCGAAGATCCGGCAGTAGGCGGCGCGCATGGCCTCGTAGCCCTCGTCGAGGCTCTCGGGGCTGGTGTGGAAGGAGTAGGCGTCCTTCATCAGGAACTCCCGGCCGCGCATCAGGCCGAAGCGCGGCCGGATTTCGTCCCGGAACTTGGTCTGGATCTGGTACAGGTTGAACGGGAGCTGGCGGTAGCTCTTGACGTCGCGCCGCACCGCGTCGGTGATGACCTCCTCGTGGGTGGGGCCGAAGACGAAATCCCGCTCATGGCGGTCTTTGATGCGCAGCAGCTCCTTGCCATAGCGCTCCCAGCGGCCGGACTCCACCCACAGTTCGGCGGGCTGGATGGCGGGCAGGAACAGCTCGACGGCCCCGGCCGCGTTCATCTCGCGCCGAACGATCGCCATGAACTTTGAGAGGCTCCGCCAGCCGAACGGCAGGTAGGTGTAGATACCGGCGGCGACTTTCTTGATCATGCCGGCGCGCACCATGAGCTGGTGGCTGATCACCTCGGCGTCATTCGGCACCTCGCGGGTGGTGTACAGGTAATAACGGCTCCAGCGCATCACACTCCCTCCGAAAACACGGCCCGGGGCATGGCGCCCCGCGCTCTTCGCATGCAGCCCGCGGTGGGGCTCGATCTGTGGTGGTTATTTCCTCTGGCCCCGGCGCACCTTTTCGAGCAGGCGCGTCGAGTCCTTCATGCACTCCATCATCTTCTCTTGCAGCGCCTCGCCGCGGTCGCCCAGGGAGCGGGCGTGGGCGAGCACCGAACGCGCCCGGTCCTCCTCACCCGAGGCGAGGAGGGCCATCCCCAGATGGGTCAGAGTGGTGTGGGAGGGGCCCAGCTCGCTCGCCTTGGAGAGGAAGTCAATGGCCTTGTCGTACTCCTTCCTCTTGTAGTGCACCCAGCCCAGGGCCGACAGGGGAAACTGCCTGATCTCGTCCGGCGAGAGCTCCACGGACCGCTTGGCGAAGTCGAGGGCCTCATCCAGGTCCTCCTCCATCTCCGCCAGGTTGTATGCCATTTCGTAGTAGGCGATGGATTTGGTGAAGTTGGAGCTCCCCTCATCCAGGAGGTGCCGGCCGATGCGGTTGCCCTCCCGGTACTTGCCCTGGCTGCGCATCGCCTCGATCAGGGCAGCGTAGGCCGTCGCCTTCAGCATCTCGCCCGGGTTCAGGTCGAGGACCTTGCGGGTCACCGCCTCGATCTCCTGGTTCCTGTTCATGTGCAGGCACAGAAGGGCGTAGGACATGAGGAGCGTCGGGTTGTCCGGATCGAGGGCCAGGGCTCGGCGGTAGCAGGAGTGGGCCTGCTTCAGGTTCTCCCGGGCGAGGAACTCCTCCCCCTTGCGGAACCAGGACTCGGCCTCGCCGCCCACGTCCGGCAGCGGGGTGCCGGCATGGCCTGAGAGATAGCGCACGAGATCCTGGTACTGGAGCTTCTTGGGGTTGAGCCGCTGCGCCTGGCGGAAGCACTCCAGGGCCTTGCGGGTCCAGTGCCGGTCGAGGTACGCCATCCCGAGCAGGTGGTGGGCCTCCTCGAACGCCGGATCGTAGCGCACCGCTTCCTGAAGGACCTCGATCGCCGAGGTGAGCTTGCCCATCTCGTAGTAGCAGCTCCCCAGGAGGTAGAGAGCCTGGGGCACGGGGTCGACCCGCACCGCCCGTTCGAGGAAGAAGACCGCCTTCGAGAGGTTCCCCTGGCCGGCGTAGACCGCTCCCAGGCTGAAGTGGGGCAGGAAGCTCTCCGGGTAGACGGCCACCGCCCGCTTCAGGTACTCCTCGGCCCGGACGTGATCGCCCCGCTCGTAGTGGATCACGCCGCTGTAGACGAGCCCCTCGTAATGGTCGGGCTTCACCTCGAGGACGCGGGCGAAGCAGCCGAGCGCGGCCTCGGTGTTCGCCTCGTTGAAGTGGGTCTCGCCCAGGAAGTAGGCGAGCTCGTAGTTATCCCGATCGAGCTTGTGGGCGTTCTCCAGGGCGGCCACGGCCCGCTCGATGTCGAAGGCGAAGAGCGCGTACTCGGCGTCCTCCAGGTGCTGGAGGAAGAGCTTGCGCTTGTCGCCATGGTGGAGGGCCGCGATCCGCTCCTTGATAGCCAGGAAGCGTTCCCGCTTCTCCAAGGCGAGAAGCTGATAGTCCATCCTGGACTCCCACAGCTCGCTCCACTCCTCCCAGCCGATGTACTTCTTCTGTTCGAGGAGCTCGCGAAGAGCCGAGAGCCCCGTCTGGTTGATGAGGATGTTCTTTTCCTGCTTGTGGAGGGCGGAGAGGAGCTGACGGACTGTCTCGGCCGTCCGCTTGACCGCCTCTTCCAGGATGGAGATCCGCTCCAGGAGATGCTCGTCGAAGGAGAAGCTCTCTTCCGCGCCCTCCTCGTACCCCTCCTCTTCCTCGCGCAGGGAACCCGAGAGCACCAGCAGCTTCTGGTGGCAACGGACGCAATACTCGTGGTCGTCCCGGTTGGGCGCGCCACAGACTTGGCAGTACATTCCTCTTTCAGTCCTCCGGCGCTAGCCGCCGTACTCGTAGAAACCCTGCCCGGACTTGCGGCCCAGGTAGCCCGCGTCGACCATCTTGACCAGGAGGGGGCAGGGCCGGTACTTGGGATCGCCGAACCCGTCGTGGAGGACGCGGAGGATGTCGAGACAGACATCCAAGCCGATGAGGTCGGCCAAGGCTAGCGGTCCCATCGGGTGGTTCATCCCAAGCTTCATAACCTCATCGATGGCCTCAGGCTTCCCGACCCCCTCGTAGAGACAGAAGATGGCCTCGTTGATCATCGGCATGAGCACGCGGTTGGAGACGAAGCCGGGTGCGTCGTGGACCTCCACGGGGGTCTTGCCCATGGCCCGTGCAGCGGCCTCGACCGCGTCGTAGGTCTCCTGGCCGGTGGCGAGGCCCCGGATGACCTCCACGAGTTGCATCACCGGGACGGGGTTCATGAAATGCATGCCGATCACCTTGTCCGGCCTCGATGTGCCGGCCGCCAGGCGGGTGATGGAGATCGAGCTGGTGTTGGACGCGAGAATCGTATGCCGTTGGCAGATCCGGTCCAGATTCGCGAGGACGCTCGACTTGACCTCGAGCCTCTCCACGACGGCCTCGACGACGAGGTCGGTCCCTGCGAGGGCGTCGAGGCTGCCGTCCGTCTTGACCCGGCCAAGGGCCGCGTCGCGATCCTCAGAGGAGAGCTTACCCTTCCCGACCAGCCGCTCGTATCCCTTGCCGATCTGGGCGTAGCCCCGCTCCAGGGCAGCCGGCGCCGCGTCGACGAGGACGACCTCATACCCGCTCACCGCGGCCACCTGGGCGATGCCGTGTCCCATGGTGCCCGCGCCCACCACCCCGATGGTTCGAATCATGTCTCTAAACCCCTCCCCTGCGCCTCGAAACAGGCGGAGCTTCTGAGCCTAAGAGATCGGGTGCGGCGGGTCAAGGCACGGGCATTCCCACCTGAGAGGAGGTCTTCCGGACCCCTTCCTCTCCTCCGGCCGGCGGAGGTGCCTGGACCGGGACGGGCGCCGGGACCCCAGGCGGAGGCGCCTTCAACAAGCCCGCGTCCAGGTTCGGCGGGGAATCCTCCAGGAATTGCGCGAGATCGCGGCGCGCCTGACTCTCCAGGGGGTGCGCCGTGCGCTGGTAGCACCACACCCGATGGGCGAGGAGCTTCCCTTCCCAGGGCACGTGAGGCTCGAGGGGGGCCATGCCCTCGGCGCAGAGCCGCTCCGCATCGACGACCCTGGCAACCTCCAGCCGGTTGAGGAGCCTCACCTGTTCGAGCAGGCGGACGGAAAAGGGCTGGGACAGGGCTTGGTAGAACGCGGGGGCCAGCCCCCGGTCCTGCCGGGACAGTTGCAGGGCGAGGGGCAGAATGCGGCGGGCGAAAGTCGGGTGCGGCCAGGGATCGCTCCGGTAGGCCTTCAGCGCCGCGAGCAGATGCCGGGCGGCGTCGGCCCGGCGCCCAGCAGCGGCATGCCAGCGTGCCAGGACGAAGTCGGCCTCGGTGGGCTGGACGGCCCGAAGCCGGTCCGCCGCCTGGGGAAGGCGCGGGTCTCCCCCCTCTGCCAGACATTCAGAGAGGAGGAGCAGATCCAGGTGGGACTGCGGCCCCCGCGGCTGGGAGAGCCAGAGAGAGCAGGCCCGGGAGAGGTCGCCCCTGGCGTAGGCCCTCCGCGCCTCGACTCGCTGACGGCCGTCGGGGTCACCAGCCGGATCGGGATCGGCGAGCGGCTCATCCCAAAAGGCGGCGCGGGCCACTCGCATCTCCTGGACGAGGACCCAGTCCAGAGGCGCTCCCCGGGTCACCGGCCGGTCCTCGCTGCGGGCTCGAGCCAGGGCACGCAGATCCCCGATGCTGAACAGGCCCGTGCGCCCCAGGTTGCGGGCGAACCCGAACTCCAGGATCGGATGGTCGTCAGTGTTGATCGCCGGCTCGTTCTCGGCGATCGCCCGGGCGAGGCCGGGAGCCGCAATGAAGCCGGCGTAGAAACCCTCGGTTCCCTGCACGCCCCACACGAGGGGAAAAGCGGTGCGGTAGGGTTCCTCGGCCATCCGCGCTCGTACCCGGTCGAGATCGTGGACGAGAGGCTCCCGGGTCGCCACCAACAGCAGGTCGCCCCGGTGGACCTGCCAGCTCTCGACGGAGGGATAGACGGAGGCCAGAGTGGCGTAGGCAGTGCGCACGACCTGGGCGTCGAGCTCGTAGCCCTGCAGCCACTGGAGGAAGATGCCGCCCGGCCGGAGGCGCTCTTCCACCGCTTGGTAGAAGTCCCTGGAGAAAAGGCTTGCGATTCCGGCCCGGTAGGGATTCGACGGCTCGGAAAAGATGACGTCGTAGGTCTCGGAGGTGGTCAGGAGGAGCTCCCGGCCGTCTCCGATGAACAGGCGCACCTTGGGATTGGAGAGCACGTCGTGGTTCACCGGTGCGGAGACCTCCGCCACGTGGACGATGGCCGGCTCGAGCTCGACCACGTCCACCTGCTCCATCGAGGGCACCGCGGCGAGCCAGCCCGCGGTGCTCCCGGTCCCGAGGCCGATCACGAGCGCCCGCCGGGGCTGGGGGTGCAGCAGGGCCCCCACGAGACCGCTCATGATCTGGGTCGGGGAGTCCGAGCGGACGCTGCCGTCCACCTTGCCGTTGACGACGAAGGCGAGCTCATGGGCCACGTCCAGGGCCACGCTACTCTCTACACCGTCCTTCTCCCAGATCACGCGCCGGCGAACGTCCTGGATTTCGTCGCGAATCTCGTTCGGCGCCTTCCAACCGGTCGTCCGCACCCGGCCGGCGCCGATGGGGCTGTGGCGCCAGAAGGCGGAGGGACCGGTGGCCAGGCAGAAAACGAGGCCGACGACCCCCGCCGCCACAGGAACGGCCGCCGCGCGGACGGGGACGCCCGCACGGATCCCGGCGAGGACCGCCACGGCCGCAAGGCCCAGGAGCAGGGCCACCACGAGCCGCCAGACGCCAGGGGCCGAGAGCAGAGGGAGCAGCCCGAAGCCACCGGCGATGGACCCCAGGATGGCACCTACGGTATTGGCGGCATAGGTGGCGCCCACCTCCCGGCCCACCTGCCGCCGGCCGGACCCCAGGAGTGCGATGAGGAGCGGGAACTGGTAGCCCGAGACCAGCGCGGCCGGCAGGACGACCAGGACCGTCACCACCGTCCAGGTGCCGACCAAGGCGAGAAAGCCGGCTCCGGACAGGGGCCGGAGCAGGGCCGCGAGCACCGCCACCCGGTCGCCCAAGGCAAAGGGGAGGGCGATCAGGAGAGCCTCCAGGGCGCAGGTCCCTGCGAAGGAGACGAGGGTGGGGCGGCGGCGGCTCGAGCCCATCCCGTAGGCGAGGCCGCCGAGTCCGATTCCCAGCAGAGCCATCGCCAGGATGAGCCCGAAGGTGTAGGAGGAGCCGCCCAGCAGGGGCGCGAGCATGCGGTACCAGACGAGCTCCATGAGGAGGAAAGCGAAGCCCACCACCCCGGCCGCGAAAGGCACCAGCCAGCGTCCCCCGGCCGGAGATCCCTCCTCTCCAGCGGCCGTGGGAGCGGCGGCATCCTCCCCCGCGGCGGTCTCCTGGGACGGCAGGGTCCGGGCGAGGCTCCGGGCCACCAGAGCGACCAGCACGTTGACCAGGGCGGCGATCCAAACGGTCTTGCGGATCCCGAGGGCCTCGAGGGCGAAGAAGGTGGTGAGGAGCGTCCCGAGGACCGCCCCCAGGGTGTTGACGGCATAGAGCAGTCCCACCACCCGGCGGCCCTCGTCCGACGCCCGTTCCACGGCTCGCGCCACGGCCGGGAGGGTCCCGCCCATCAGAAAGGTCGGGAGACCCAGGATCAGGGTGGCGAGGAGGAGCCGGACGACCGTGCTGCCGGCGAGCCCCAGGGCCGCGCTCCCTCCCAGGCCCACGTAGATGCGCTCGACGAGCTCCACGAGCCACGGCGAGAGCCCGGACAACACCGCAATGCCGACCTCCAGGTTGCCGTAGAGGCCCAGGGGAGAGGGGTGACGGTCGGCCCGCCGGCCCAGCAGCAAGCCGCCGAAACCGAGCCCGGCCATGAACAAGGCGAGCACCGCGGCCGAGGCTGCGGTGGAGGCGCCGAAGATCAGGCGGAACATTCGGAGCCAGGCAGTCTGGTAGACCAGGGCACAGAAACCCGAGCAGAACAGAAGGAGGGCGACGCGCGCGGTGGTCGAACGCATGACTAGCTTCCTATATTCGAACAGGGGCTCCAAGATACCAGAAGAGCCGGCGAATTGCCCTCCGGAGCCGAGCTCTAGGCCAACTCGAACCAGGGCTCGCGGCGGCCGAACTTGGTGGAGAGCGCGGCGCCCACGCCGATCAGGGTGGCGGCGGTCCAGGTCCAGACCCCCACCCAAGGGAGGAACTTGACCCCGCCAAGGACGAGGAGCCCGAGCGTGGCGGCGCTCAAGGGGCGCAGGCGGAGGCGGAACCGGCGGGAGAGCCAGTCGCCCAGGGCGTAGAACACCGCCACCATCCCCCAGAGCTTGAGAACCATCGCCAGGGTCACCACGAGCACGAGGAGAGGCACGCCGCCGAGCCCCCCGGCCACGGCGTTGAAGAAGAGGCCGGTCAAGACCAGGGCGAGGACGCCCGTCAGGCCGGTGAGGAAGCTCCGGAAGGGCTCGCGCTGGATGCCGTCGGCAGTCTCCAGGACCTGCCGCCCGCTCGCTGCGAAGAGGAGCAGGAGGAGAGCCGCCCAGGCGGCGAGGAGCGCGAGCTTCGTCCCCACGACCACCCGGGAGGCGAAGCCCAGGCCCAGGCTCGGGCCCTCGACGAGGGTCAGCAGGGCTTTCGAGGCGGTTGAATGCGATACCATGCGCCCCGTGACGTGGGCCCCGGGCGCGGCGCGGACCGTGCCGCCCACGACGAAGACATCCCCTCCGACCCGGGCGGTCGGGGCGAGGCGGGCGTTGCCCTGCAGGACAATGACGTCCCCCTCGACCCGGCCGGACACCTCCAGCGAGCCGTTCACCACGGCCACGTCCGACAGGGCCTCGCCAGCCACAACCAAGTCCCGGCCGAAGGCCACGAGCTCGTCGCGGACGAAGCTGCCCCGATCCAGCCGGAGGGCGGGCTCGCCTGCCGTCTCCGGCGCGGCGCCGGCCGCGCCGGCAGGCACCGCCGGCAGCAGGAGCAGGACGGCCAGGAGTCTTCTCACACAGGGAAATCTAGCGCGATGTGCGTCGAAAGTCAGGAGGAAAGGCTCAGCCGCGCCCCTCCTCCCCTCCCCGTCCCCCCGGCGCGGCCGGCAGCTCGGCCGGGCGCCTCCGGCGGACGAGAGAGACCAGGAGCAGGTTGAGGCAGAGCACGAAGACGCCAAAGGCCCCCAGGGTTAGCGGAGAGGAGAGGACGTCCTCCACCACGATCCCGATCCCCTTCCAACTGGCCTTGAGCAGCCCGGACCCGGCCATCACGGTCGCCCAGACCATCTCGACCACGGCCGCCAGGGTGCCGAGACCCGAGGAATCTGCACCGGCGATGGACCCGGCGGAGAGGAGGGCGGCAGCGATGCCGGCGAGGAGCACCAAGGCCGCCACCGGGAACCTCCAGGCCCGGGCCGAGCGGGCTTCCCAGCCGGCGGCCGGAAGCGCGGCCAGGACCGACTCCCGGAAGTCCGGCCGCACCGCGATCCGGGTCTCCTGGAAGAGCCGGTCGAGAGCGGCGAGCTCGTCCCGCTCGCGCCGGCACTCCGGGCAGGTGGCGAGGTGCTCGTCAAGGCGGGCCCGCTCCTCGCGCGGAAGCATGCCGTCGGCGTCGAGGTTCAGCCATTCGCGGTAGGTGGTGTGGTCGGGCCTGTTCATGAGCGTGTCCTCGCCCCCGGGTCAATCGCTGAGAAAGTCCTTCAACTTGTCCTTGAGCATCTGCCGTCCCCGGAACAACTTGTTCTTTACGGTTCCCAGGGGCATCTGTTTCATCCGGGCGATCTCCTCGTAGGGGAGCTCGCCGAAGTGGCGCAGGAGGATCAGCTCCCGGTATTCCCAGGGCAACGACTCGATCGCCTCCTGGATGGCACCTCCCCGCTCCTGGTTGCGCAGCTCGCCATACGGGCCGCGCTCCGGCGAGGGGAGGTCCCAGTCCCTCGATTCACCCTCGCCGTCCTCCTGTCGCAGGGAGACCACCTTGAGCCGCCGCCGCCGGATCTGATCGATCGCCGCGTTCTGTGCCACCCTGAAAAGCCAGGTGGAGAACCTGTACTGCGGGTCGTATCGATCCAGCACCTGGTACACCTTGACGAGGACCTCCTGCGCGAGGTCGTGCGCGTCGTCCGCGTTCCGCAACAGCCGAAACAGGTAGTTGACCAGGCGGCCCTGGTAGCGCTCGACGAGGTCGCCGAAGCGCTCCCGCTCCCCCTCGAGGACCGCGACAACCAGCTCCTCGTCGGTCGGTTGCTCGGCTCCCCGCGTCATGGGTGGATACGCAAGCTCTTGGCCAAGGTTGCAGAGAGTCTGAAGATGGAAAAACGGGTTAACGGTCCTCGCGCCCCTGCAGCCATCGTCCGAGGAGGAACAGGCCGCCCCCGACCGCGGCGACGGCCAGCTCCATCCGGATCTCGTCGTACGCCAGACCGAGCAGCAGGGCGCTGCCCACAATGACCAGGGCGAGGAGCTGGAGGGTCCAGCCGAGGCTACCGAGCACGGGAGGGCCTCTCCTACCGGGACGGCTTGGACGGGCTCGCGGTTTGGAGGTCCTCCCGGGTGGTGATCAACCCCTTCTCCCGCCCGGTGAGCAGAGCCAGCAGGTCCTTCTCGATGCCGTTGGGGGACTCCTCGACAATGCGGCCCACCTCGCGGCCCTCCCGGCGCACGATGAAGGTCGGCACGTACCGGATGTCGTTGCCCGTCACCGCCTCGCCGGGCTGCTTCTTCTCCGCGTCCACGGCGATATAGCGGACCTGGAACGGGAGAGCAGCGCCGGCCTCGTCCAGGGCGCGCCAGAAGCGCGGCACCTCGCGCCCGCTGTCCCCGCACCAGGTCCCGAGGAAGACGGTCACCTCGGCCCCCGGCTCCACGGAGGCGAGTGCCCGGGCCACTTCGGAGTCGATCTTGGCCTCGACCTGGATCTGGACCCATTGGGGGGCGGCGGCCTCGACCTGCTCGCGGGTGACCGGCCCCACAGGGACGGACGACTCCTCCGCGGCGCGGACCGGGTGGGCGCCCGAAACGAGGGCGGCGACGACCGCAAGGGTGGACAGGAGGACAGGAAGGTTCCACGTTTTCATGACCGCCAAGTTTAGCGCACCTCCACGATCGTCTCGATCCGGTCGCCGATCCGGATCTCGTCCATGACCTCGCTTCCGGATACAACCTCTCCAAAGACCGTGTAGCCGCCGTCGAGATGGGGCTGGGGAGAGAGGGTGAGAAAGAACTGGCTGCCCCCGGTGTCGGGCCCGGCCAGGGCCATGCCCACGGCTCCCCGGTCGTAGCGCAGGAGGTTGATCTCGTCCCGGATCGCGTAGCCCGGCCCGCCGGTGCCGTCGCCCCGGGGGTCCCCGCCCTGGAGGACGAAGTCCGGGACTACGCGGTGGAAGGTCAGGCCGTCGTAGAAGCCCTGGCCGGCGAGTTGGAGGAAGTTGAGACAGGTGAGGGGCGCCTGGGGACAGGCGAGGCGGACGCGGATCGTGCCTCGCTGGGTGCGGATGTCCACCGTCCGAGGCTGCCGGGTCCGCTGGACGATCTCGCGATAGGCGCGCACGTCCTTGCCAGTGGCGACCGGCTCCAGGGGGGGCACGGGCCGGCCGAGGCGGTCCAGGGCGGCCCCGGCCTCCCGCCGGAGCACGTACGGGCCCGAAGCGGCCGCCTTCTCCAGCAGGGCGATCAAGGCCCCCCGCTCTGCGGGCTCGGCTTCGGCCCGGGCGGCCAGGGCCCGCAGGGCAGCGAGCCCCGCCTCCTCGGCGCCGTCCCGGTAGACGCCGCCCAGGGCCCGGTCGAGATCCGCCAGAGGCGCCACCGGATGCTCGGCGAGCCAGTCGAGGGCCGTGGCCCGCACGGCGAGGTCCGCGTCCCCCAGCGCCCTCCGGGCCACCTCGCCGGCCTCGGGGTCCGCGGCGAGCCAGGCCGAGAGAGCCGCGGAACGCACCCGGGCGACCGAGTCTCCGGCGAGGCGGGCCAGGACCTCCCCGCCCGCGGGGAGACCGAGCTGGCCGGCGGCCTCGGCGGCCCGGGAGCGCAGGGCCTCGTCCGGGGACGCAGCGGCCTCCGCGATCAGCCCGGCGGCCCGGGGGTGCTTCGACGCTCCGAGGGAGACCAGGGCGATCCCCCGCTCCCACATCTCCCCACTCCCGATCCGGGCCGCCAGGGCCTCGGTCAGCTCCGGCGACACCGGAACCCAGACCGCCGCCGCTTCGAGGGCGGTGGCGCGCACGCCCGGCCGGGAATCGGAGACGAGGGCCAGGAGGCGCAGGGCCCATTCGGGCGGAGCCGGCGCCTTCCCCCCGGCGACGAGCGCCCGGGCGGAGCGGAGGGCGTGGACGATCGGCGCGGGATCGGGGTCGTCCAGGAGAGGACGCAGCAACGCCACGTCCTCCCCTGCTCCGACGATTCCCAGGGCGCGGGCCGCCCAGGCCCGGACGCGGGGGTTGGTATCGCCAGCGAGCCGCCGCAGGAGGGGGAGCGCCTCCTGCCGGGGATCGCGGGACAGGGCGTAGGCCGCACGGGCGTGGAGCTCCGGGTCCGGCACCTCGAGCCCCCGCTCGGCGAGGCGGACCGTGGCCTCTTCCCGGAAACGGAAGAGGTGGGGCAGGAGCCGCCCCCACCGCTCCTCCTCCGGCAGCGTCAGGAGCCCGGCGGCCACGTCCACCACCGGAGCGCCGAGCTTGCCCAGGGCTTCCACGGCGAGCGTCGCCACCTCCCGGTCGGAGTCCCGCAGGGCCGCGTACAGCACGTCCCGGCCCTCGGGATGCTCCAGCTCTCCCAGGCCGAAGACCGCCGCCCGCCGCACCGCCACGTCCTCGTCCAGGAGGAGACCCCGGAGGACCGAGAGCCCCCGGGGATCCGGGATCCTACCCAGAGACAGGGCCAGCTCCTCCCGGAGCGCCGCATCCCCCTTGAGGGCCTGCTCCACCGTGAACGGCTCGTAGCGCTGCTGGTCGACGAGCAGAAGGAGCAGAGCGCGCTCTTCGAGGAACGGGACCTCCATCACCGGGAGGTCCGTTGCCGTCCGGGGGGAGGGTGCGGCCGCGCAGCCGCAAGTGAGGACGAGGACGGCGACGACGCCGTGCAGATTTTTCACCATGGCCCGGGCATGGTAGCGGATAGGCGGCGAAAAGGCAGCCCGCTCCCACCTGGGGGGCTGGCAAAAAGCGAGCGACCCCAAGATATAGTCCCCTCGTGCTCTCGACCCACCTCCGCTTCGAGAACCTCCGCCGACGCTTCGGGCGCCTCTCCGTCCTGGAGGGCGTCACCGGCGCCGCGAGTCCCGGAGAGTTGCTGCTCGTCACCGGCCCGAACGGCTCGGGCAAGAGCACGCTCCTGCGGTGCCTCGCCGGCCTGCTGGCTCCGGACGGAGGGACGATCGAGTACCAGGAGAACGGCGCTCCGCTCGATCCGGCGGAACGCCGCCGACGGGTGGGGGTGGTCGCCCCGGACCTCTCCTTTTACGCCGAGCTGACCGTGCGGGAGAACCTGGAGTTCTTCGCCCGTTTGCGGCGCGTCCCACCCGAACGAGGGCTGGCGATCCTCGACCGGACGGGGCTCCCTCTGGAGCGCTTCGCCGGGACGCTCTCCTCGGGCATGCGCCAGCGCCTGCGCTGGGCCTTCGCCCTCCTTCACCAGCCGCGGCTCCTGCTGCTCGACGAGCCGTTCCAGAACTTCGACTCTTCCGGCGAGCGGACGGCCCGGGATCTCCTGGCCGAGCACCTGGCCGGCGGCGGGCTGGCGGTGACGGCCAACCCCTCTCCGCTGGACTTCGACCATGTGGCGGGACACCTCGAACTGGGCCGGTGAGATGGCGGCGGTGTTCGCCAAGGAGTGGCGGTGCGAGTTCCGCACCCGCTACGCCCTGAACACCCTGGCTCTCTTCGCCTTCACGACCCTGGTGGTGGTGAGCGTCAGCCTCGGGCCCCTGGGGATCTCCTTCACCCAGGGGACAGCCGTGCTGCCCGTCCTCCTCTGGCTCATCCTCCTCTTCTCGGTGGCCGCGGGCCTGCCCCGGTCCTTCGTGCAGGAGGAGGAGACGCAGACCTCCATCGCCCTGCGCCTGGCGGCCACGCCGTCGGCCCTGTTCTGCGGCAAGCTGCTGTACAACCTGACCCTGGTGATGGCGTTGGCGGCCCTGATCACGCCGGTCTTCATCGCGATGATGAGCCTGACCGTGGGCTCCCCCGGCCTGCTGATCGCCGGGCTGGCCGCGGGCGGGTACGGCCTCGCCGCCGGGAGCACTCTGGTGGCGGCGATGATCGCCCAGGCGCGGAGCAAGGGGACGCTCTTTGCGGTGCTCTCCTTCCCGGTGCTGCTGCCCCTGCTCCTGCTCAGCGTGGAGCTGACGCGCAACGCCGTCGGGGGGGACCCGGCGGGGCCGGTGCTGCCGCAGCTCCTCCTGTACGACGCGTCGGTTACAATCGCGGGGCTGATGCTCTTTCCGGTGGTGTGGAATCCATGAAAACACTCCTTGCCTGGCTTCTCTGGCTGTGGATCTCCCTGGTCATCGTGGGCGCGTTCTACTACGCGCCTCTCGCCCAGGGGTTCATCGGGCAGTCGAGCCGCATCCTGTTCTTCCACGTGCCCATGGCCTGGGTCTCCTTCGTGGCCTTCATCGCCGCCGGGATCTGGAGCCTGCTCTACCTCTTCCGGGGCCGGCGGCCCGGGCACGATACGGCCGCGGCGGTGGCAATCCAGCTCGGGCTCGTCTTCGGCATCCTCGCCACAGTCACCGGTTCCCTCTGGGCGAAGATCATGTGGGGCGCCTACTGGAACTGGGATCCGCGCCAGACGTCGATCCTGATCGCCCTCCTCTTCTACGGCGCCTACCTGGCTCTGCGCACGGCCATGGAAGACTGGGAGACCCGGGCGCGCCTGTCCGCGGCCTACTCCGTCCTCGGGCTGGTCGTGGCTCCGTTCCTCTTCTTCATCCTGCCCCGCCTGACCTTCTCCCTCCACCCGGAATCGGTCATCAACGCCCAGGGCAAAGTGGAGATGGAGTCGCGGATGCTCCAGGTGCTCCTCGCCGGCTCGGCCGGCTTCACGGCTCTGTTCTTCTGGATCCACAACCTGCAGTGCCGGCTCCAGGCTCTGTGGGAGCGGAAATCTGCACCTTAAAGGTAGGGTTACTATGGAAGGCGGCGGCATCGAGTGGATCGTGGCAGTCAACCTCGTCATCTGGACAGGTCTGTTCCTGTACCTGCTCCGCCTCGGCAAGAGGCTGCGCGAGATGGAGAAAGAACGATGAACAAGAAGAATCGCTACTACCTCCTGGGCGGCATCCTGCTGCTGGCCTTCGCCGGCTTCTCCTTCTCCTCGTTCAAGGAGACGCTGACCCCCTACGTCTCCTACGAGCAGGCGCGGGAGGGTGACCGCATGGTGCAGGTCGCCGGCGCCCTCGAGAAGGGGAGCACCTCCTACAAGGACGTGGAGGAGTCCCTCTACTTCACGCTCCACGACCCCAAGACCAGGGAGACCCTGCGGGTGCGCTACAAGGGTCTGCGGCCGGCCAACTTCGAGGAGGCGATCAGCATCGTCGCCATCGGCCGCTTCGACGAGAGCGCCAAACAGTTCGAGGCCAACAAGCTGCTGGTGAAGTGCCCCAGCAAATACCAGGGCGCCGAGGTCAAGGAGTACGGCTAGACCGGACCCGGGTGACCGGCACCACCCCGGGACTCCCCGGGGAGGAGACCGACGATGAACGCGATTCTGGATTCCCTCTCCACGCTGTACCTGCCCGGGGCCCTCCCCCTCTGGTGCGCGTTGCTCTTCTCCCTCGCCTCGATCTGGGGCTACTCCCTGGTCGTGCGGGGGGACGCGGCCTCCCTGGGCTTCGCCCGGCGCTCCTACGACTTCTTCGTCCTGGGGATCGTGCTGGCCTCGGTGGTCTTGGCGCTGCTGCTCCTGATGCGGGACTACCGCATCGAATACGTCCATCAATATTCCGGCAACGACCTGCCCAGCCATTACCAGTTCGCCGCCTTCTGGGCGGGCCAGAAGGGGAGCTTCCTCATTTGGCTTCTCTGGGGCGCTCTCCTGGGCCTCCTGGTCAAGAAGACGGCCGGCAGGGCCGAGCCGGTCGTCATGGGGATCTACACCCTGACGCTCCTCGGCATCCTGTTCATCCTCGTGCGGGAGAACCCGTTCGTGATGCTCAAGGAGACGCCCCTCGACGGGCAGGGCCTGAACCCCCTCCTCCAGGACGACTGGATGGTCATCCACCCGCCCATCATGTTCGTGGGATACGCCCTGAGCGCCATCCCCTTCGCCTTCGCCCTGGCCGCCCTCTGGCGGCGGGAGTACGACGGATGGGCGGCCCGGGCCTTCCCCTGGGCCCTGGCCGGGTTCCTCGTCCTCGGCACTGCGATCCTCATGGGCGGCTACTGGGCCTACAAGTCCCTCGGCTGGGGCGGCTACTGGGGATGGGACCAGGTGGAGAACGCCTCCCTCATCCCCTGGATCCTGGGCACGGTGATGATCCACGGCCTGTACATGGAGCGGGCGAAGGGGCGTTACCGCCGGGTGAACTACCTCCTGGCGTCGCTCACCTACCTGTCGGTTCTCTACGGCACGTTCCTCACCCGCTCGGGCGTGCTCGCGGACTTCTCGGTCCACAGCTTCGTGGACCTCGGCATCTCCGGCTGGCTGATCGCGGGGATGGTCTCGTTCCTCCTCCTCTCAGCCTTCCTGCTCGCGACCCGGTGGAAACAGATCCCCACGGCTCCCAACGAGGACCCCTTCTTCTCCCGGGGCACCTTCCTGGTGCTGTCGACGATCAGCCTGACCGTTTCGGCCGTGGTGATCGCTGTAGGGACCTCGGCGCCGCTCCTCACCAGGTTCATGGAGAACCCGGGCCAGGTGGGCCCCGAGTTCTACAACAAGGTCAACATGCCTATCGCGCTGCTGATCGCGCTGCTGCTGGCGGCGATCCCCTACCTCACCTGGAAGGGGGAGGAGCCGCGGGAGATCCTCCGCAGGATGCTCTGGCCGGGGATCTTCGGCGCTGTGCTGACGGTGGCGGCGGCCGTCTGGCAGGTGCGGGACGTCTTCCACCTCCTCTTCGTCTTCCTCGCCAGCCTGGCACTCGCGACCAACCTCCAGAAGACGGTCGCCAAGTACCGGGCCGGCGGGCTCCGGATGGCGGGCGGATACCTGTCGCACGTGGGCGTCGGCGTGATCCTCCTCGGATTTCTCGCCTCCTCGGCCTACGATCAGAGCGCCAAAGTGACCCTCGAGATGGGAACGCCCCGCAAAGTGGAGGACGCGACCCTCACCTTCACCCGGTTCATCGAGCGGCGGGGTTTCGAGAAGGAGAGCATGGAGATCGAGGTCGTGCGGGATGACGGAGAGCGGTTCTTCGTCTACCCGAAGCTGTTCATGAACGACCGGACCCAGCAGGTGATGGCGAACCCGGACATCCGCACCACGCCGTTCCAGGACTTCTACGTCTCGCCGATCGACTACGACCCCGGCCAGCCGCGGATCCAGCTCGCCAAGGGGGAGGCCGGCCGGATCGGCGACCTGGACATCCGCTTCGTCGCCTTCGACCTGGAGGCCGACGGCAACGCCATGGCCCAGATGGCGGCCGGCCAGCAGTTCACCATCGGCGCGCAGCTCGCGGTGACCCGGGGAGGCCAGACCTCCACGATCACCCCGCTCTACCGCCTCGACCCGGTCAACGGCACGGTCCAGACTCCGCCCATGGCGCTTCCCGGCGGCGGCGAGATCGTCGTCGCCGGCATCAACGCGGGGACCGGCGCCGTCCAGATCGAAGTGCTGGGAGCCCGGAACCCGCCGAAGCTCTCCGTGGACGTGACCCGCAAGCCCCTGATCCAGCTCGTCTGGTTCGGTCTCTACATCGTCCTGGCCGGCGGTGTGCTGGCAACGGTGCAACGGCTGCGGGAGATGAGGGTGCGGGACACCCTGCCGGCGGGCTGACAGGACACGGACTTTACGGACGGACACGGACAAACAAGGACTTTCAAGGACAAGGGACGTCAGCCAGCACCCTTGCCGTCCGTGTTTGTCCCTGCTCTCCCCCTAAGCCCCGAACCCCAGCCGATCCGCCAGCGTGTGGGGGAGCCCGGCCTTGCGGATGCGGCGCTGGGCCTCCTCCACGGGATAAGGGATGCGGTACCAGCGGACCACCCGGCGGTCGCTGTCGTAGGTCATGTAGGAGGCCCGCGGATCCCGGTCCCGCGGCTGGCCGATGGAGCCGGGGTTGAGGAGATAGCGGCCGCCCGGGTGGAGGACGATCCGGCCGCTCGTCCCCCGGAGCGCCCGGACCCCCAGAACCCGTCCCTCCAGCGAGAAGAGGGAGGGGATGTGGGTGTGGCCGAAGAAGGTCACCGAATTGGGAAAGCCGGCGAAGATCTCCCAGGCGTCCACGTCGGAGAAGACGTAGGTGTCCTCGTTGAGCGGCGAGCCGTGGCAGATAGCGAGGTCGCGTTCGATCTGGACCGGTCCCCGGGGGAGCTCGCGGACGTAGCGGAGGTTCCCCGGCGTGAGCCGCTGGGTGGTCCATTGAGCCGCCGCCAGAGCCGTGTGGTTGAAGTTGGAGCCGTTGTCGATTCCGGCCACGACCTTGTCATGGTTGCCCCGCACCGTGTGGAGCCGCGGCCCCAGCCGGCGCACGGCCTCCACCACCTGGTTGGGGGCGGCCCCGTAGCCCACCAGGTCGCCCAGCACAAGCACCGCGTCGAAACGCTTGCGCCGGGCCCGCCGCAGGACGACCTCGAAGGCGTCCCAGTTGGCATGCATGTCTGAGAGGATCAGGTAGCGCACCGTCGTTCCGCGATCAGCAGGGCGATTCTCGCCGCGATCTCCTCCGGCCCCTCTCCCGGGGCGATGTCCAGCGTCAGGTCCGCCCGCCGGTAGGCGGGCAGCCGCTCGCGGTAGAGGGCGAGGGCCTGAACCTCGTCCTTGAACAGCGGGCGGTCCTCCTTGCCCAGCGCTCCGATCCGGGCAACGATCGTCGCGAACGCCGGGTTGAGCCACACCGAGAGGCCCGCCGAACGGATCAGCCGGGCGTTCCCCTCGAACATCATGGTGCCGCCGCCGGTCGCCACGACGACGTCCGGCCGGGAGGTCGTCTCCCGCAGGGCTTCGGCCTCCATCCTTCGGAAGGCCGGCTCTCCATAACGTTCGAACATCTCCCGCACCCTCATCCCCGCCCGCTCCTCGATCTCCTCGTCCAGATCCACGAAGGGGACGCCGAGGCGCTCGGCCAGCCGGCGGCCCACCGTGCTCTTGCCGGACCCCATGAAGCCCGTGAGATAGATCCTCATCGGACTACCCCACGGCGGCGGCCGCGGCAAGGAGACGCCGGCAATTCTCCCGGACGTCTCCCCGGCAGACGGCTCCGATCACCGCCGCGGCGTCGGCCCCGGCGGCCAGGACCTCGGCCACGTTGCCCGCATCGATGCCGCCGATGGCCACCAGGGGCTTGGCCGTCCGGCTGCGGGCCCAGCGCACCAAGGGGAGGCCCACCACCGGGTCGGGCCGCTCCTTGCTCGCGGTGGGGAACACGGGGCCGACGGCCACCACGTCCACGTCGGGGTCCTCGTCCGCCGCCGCGACCTGCGCCTCGTCGTGGGTGGAGAGGCCGATCCGCACCTCCCTTCCCACGACGCGGCGGGCCGCGGCCGGCGGCAGATCGGCCTGCCCCACGTGCAGACCTCCCACCGGGAAGAGCACAGCGAGGTCCGCCCGATCGTCCACCCAGAGGTCGACGCCGCTCCCTTCGAGCGCCCGGCAGCAGTCCTCCAGAACGCGGTACCACTCGCGTCCGGATATCCGCTTGGCCCGGACCTGGATCCAGCGGATGCCGGCCTCCGCCATCGCCGCCACGGCGGCCGGCACCGGAATCGGGGCGAGCGCCTCGGCATCGGCGATGGCGTAGATCCCCCAGGTCATTTCCCTGCGCCGCCGCCCTCCCGCGCCCCCTTCTGGAGGAACCGCTCCATGAAGCGCGTGGACATCCGTCCGGCCGCAAAGTCCGGATCCCGCAGGATGCGCCGGTGGAGGGGGATCGACGTGTGGATGCCCTCCACCACGAAGAAATCCAGGGCCCGGCACATGCGGGCGATGGCCTCCTGCCGGCTCCGGTCGTGGACGATGAGCTTGGCCACCAGGGAGTCGTAGTAGGGCGGGATGACGTAGTCCTCGTACCCGTGGGTGTCCACCCGCGTCCCGGGGCCTCCGGGGAGGTGGAACGTCTTCAAGGGCCCCGGGCTCGGCGCGAAGGTCTCGGGGTTCTCGGCGTTGACCCGGCACTCGATGGCGTGCCCCCGCGGCTTCAACCCGCTCGGGATCTTCAGCTTCTCGCCCGCCGCCACCTCGATCTGGAGCTTCACGAGGTCGAGGCCCGTCACCATCTCGGTGACCGGGTGCTCGACCTGGATGCGGGTGTTCATCTCCATGAAGTAGAAGCGGCCGTCGCTGTCCAGGAGGAACTCGATGGTCCCCGCGTTCTCGTACCCCACGGCCTCGCAGAGCCGCACGGCCGCCGCGCCCATCTCGGCGCGCAGCTCGGGGGTGAGGGCCGGCGACGGCGCCTCCTCGATCAGCTTCTGGTGGCGGCGCTGGATCGAGCACTCGCGCTCGCCCAGGTGGATGGCGTGGCCGTGATGGTCGCCGAAGACCTGGAACTCGATGTGGCGCGGCTCCATCAGGTACTTCTCGAGGTAGACGGAGCCGTCGCCGAAGGCCTTCTCCGCCTCCTCGCGGGCGGTGG